>CALWNO010000045.1 GCA_944382785.1 uncultured Gemmiger sp.
CTGGAATTCCTGGCTCCCGACGAACTGCTGGAAGTCACCCCCGAAAACCTGCGCATCCGCAAGCGCATCCTGGACCACGACCTGCGCATGAAGGCCGCCAGCAAGAAGAAGTAATTTCCTCGGATGCCCTGCTATCTGAGATAAAGAAAACCGCCGCCCGCAAAGCTGCTGCTTGCGGGCGGCGGTATTTTGTTTGCTTTTTACAGCGCCGGGCGGTAGTAGGCAAGGCGGGGGCTGCCGTTGGCCAGCAGGATGCGGCCGCAGTGAACAAAACCGTTCCTGGCCAGCAGATTCTGCATCACATGGTTGTCGGCGTGGGTATCGGCCCGCAGGGGCAGGCCTTTGGCGGCACAGAAGGCAAAGCAGGCCCCGGCCACCCCGGCCGCCTTGCCGTTGGAGGCCAGACGGTGGATGGTTACGTAGGGCAGGTCATTGGGCCAGGCACCGTCATAGATCACCTGATAGGTGGGTTCCACCCCGGGGATGGCACAGAAGGTGCCCACCGTCTCCCCTGCCTCTTCCACCACATAGCAGACACCCCGGGAAATTTCTTCTTCCATCAGGGCCGCCCCGGGGTAGCCTTCCCGCCACTGGTGGGGGTTACCGGTGCGGACCATAAAGGCCTTGGCGGCGGTGAAGATATCCAGCAGGACCGGCAGGTCCCGGGTTGTGGCAGGGCGGATGATCATGAGCGGGGCTCCTTACAGAAATTATTTGCCGGAATCGCCGTAGTTCTTCAGCACACGGGCGCTGGGGTCGTCCACGTCGCAGCCCGGCCATGCCTTGTTGGGCATCCAGAAATCCACGATCATGCCGGCCTGGCCGGGATAGTACTTTTCAAACAGTTCCCGGTAGAGCAGGCTTTCCTTGGTGAAGGGACGGCAGTAGGTGTAGCGGCCGGCGCGCTCGGCAAACTCCCGGTCGGTGTACTTTTCCTCGGCGTACTCCTTGAGGATATCCACCATGGAGTGGCCCACGGCATCGGAGAAGGCAGCCTTCTCCCGCCAGAGGATGTTCTCGGGCAGCCAGTCGCCCTCAAAGGCCTTGCGCAGCAGATACTTGCCCTTGCCGTAGGTGTTCAGCTTGCGGGCAGGGTCGATGGACATAACATACTTGACGAAATCCAGGTCGCCGAAGGGCACCCGGGCTTCCAGGCTGTTGACGCTGATGGAGCGGTCCGCCCGGAGCACGTCGTACATATACAGTTCTCGCACCCGCTTCTGGCTTTCGGCCTGGAAGGCGGCGGCGCTAGGGGCGTAGTCGGTGTACTTGTAGCCGAAGAGCTCATCGCTGATCTCGCCGGTGAGCAGCACCCGGATGTCGGTGTGCTGATGGATATACTTGCATACCAGGTACATGCCCACCGAAGCGCGGATGGTGGTGATGTCCCAGGTGCCCAGCATGGCCACCACTTCCTCCAGAGAGTTGAGGACGGTGTCCTTGTCGATGATGACATCGGTGTGGTCGGCCCCCAGATACTCGGCAGTCTGGCGGGCGTACTTCAGGTCGATGGCGTCGCCGCTCATGCCGATGGCAAAGGTGCGGATGGGCTTGTTCAGCTTTTTGGCCGCAATGGCGCAGACCAGGCTGGAGTCCAGGCCGCCGGAGAGCAGGAAGCCCACGGGGGTGTCGGCGTCCAGCCGCTTTTCCACACCGGCAATGAGCTTTTCCCGGATGTTCTTGAGGATGGTGGGCATATCGTCCCGGTTGTAGGCGGGGGTGTCGGCGATGTCGCAGTACCGCACGAACCGGCCGTTGCAGTAGTAGCTGCCGATGGGGAAGGGATAGATCTTCTTGCACAGACCAACCAGGTTCTTGGCCTCGGAGGCAAAGGCGATGGCGCCGCTGTCACTGTAGCCGTAGAACAAAGGCCGGATGCCGATGGGGTCCCGGGCCGCGATGAGCCACTTTTTCTGGGCATCGTAGAGGATCATGGCAAATTCCGCATCCAGGTGACGGAACATGTCCAGGCCGTACTTTTTGTACAGGGGCAGGATGATCTCGCAGTCGGAATCAGACTGGAAGGTGTAGCCTTCGGCCTGCAGCTGGGCCCGCACAGGGCGGAAGCCGTACAGCTCGCCGTTGCACACCACCAGGCTGCCGTCCCGCTCAAAGGGCTGCATGCCCTCGGGGGTGACGCCCATGATGGCCAGACGCCCGAAGCCCAGGAAGCCGAATTCGGTTTCCAGCACCCGGTGATCGTCCGGTCCGCGGGACGCGGTACGCAGCAGATACGCAGTAAACTGTTCGCGGGTCATATCATGTCCCGCATAGCCCATAACACAACACATTTGGCAGCACTCCTTTTTGCCGTTTCTTTGAACGAATGGCAAAAAAATTGACAGCCCATTCGTCCCGACTTCTTTAGGACGAATCGCTGTCTTGATCCGCGGTGCCACCTAAATTACCGCATACTGAAATAAGCATACGGTCCCTTTCCGTATACGTTCACCTTTGAAACGCTGCCGCTGTAACGCGCGGCCTGCGGCGCCCATACTGCCCCATAGCGGGGGTTCCGTTTGCAGCTCGCGGGTGTTCTTCCCTGCCCCGGCATCGTCCCGGCTTGCAGCATCTGCCAGGCTCTCTGTGCGGTGCGTGTTGGGCGGTACTTTTCCCGTTCAACGCTTTTCACATTGTTTATGGTAGCACCGGAATCCGCCCCTGTCAAGAACCAATCCCCTTCCCTTTTGTGGAGTTGCACAAAAAAGCCCCTTATTTAATTCCTAGTATTTTGCAAGGAAATGGCTTGTACTTTCCCCGCCGGCATGGTATAGTATTAGCCGTAACAAAACTTACCAACAATGGGAATAAACCTATTTTGATTCGGAGGAAACCCATGCTTGAACTGAAACACGTCGGCTACGAGACCGATGATAACAAAGAGATCCTGCATGACGTGAGCCTGACGGTGAACGACCGCTTTGTGGCCATTACCGGCCCCAACGGCGGCGGCAAGTCCACCCTGGCCAAGATCATTGCCGGTATTTATCAGCCCACCTCCGGCCAGATCCTACTGGACGGGGTGGACATCACCCATATGAGCATCACCGAGCGCGCCAACCTGGGCGTGAGCTACGCCTTCCAGCAGCCGGTACGGTTCAAGGGGCTGCGGGTCAAGGACCTGCTGAGCCTGGCCGCCGGCAAGGACACCAGCGTGAACGAGGCCTGCTCCTACCTGAGCGAGGTGGGCCTGTGCGCCCGGGATTACATTGACCGGGAAGTGAACGCCAGCCTGTCCGGCGGCGAGCTCAAGCGCATCGAGATCGCCATGGTGCTGGCCCGGGGCACCAAGCTGTCCATCTTTGACGAACCGGAAGCGGGTATCGACCTGTGGAGCTTCCAGAACCTGATCCGGGTGTTTGAGAAGATGTACGAACAGACCAAGGGCAATATCCTGATCATCAGCCACCAGGAACGCATTCTGAACATTGCCGATACCATTGTGGTCATCAAGGACGGCCAGGTGGCCCGCATCGGTTCCCGCGCCGAGCTGCTGCCCGCCCTGCTGGGCAGCGCCGATGCCGCCAACCCGGGCTGCAACGTCCTGACCAGCAAGATCGAGGGGGTGTAAACCATGATCGACGCCATTGAAAAAAACCTGCTGCATGAGGTGGCAGAGCTGGATGCCCTGCCGGTGGGCGCCTACAACATCCGCGCCAACGGCAAGCTGGAAAGCCGGAACACCACCGCCAACATTGATATTGTCACCAAGACCGACAAGCCGGGCATTGATATCTTCATCAAGCCGGGCACAAAGAACGAAAGCGTTCACATTCCGGTGATCATCAGCCAGACTGGTCTGACCGACCTGGTGTACAACGACTTCCACATCGGCGAAGGTGCCGATGTGACCATCATTGCCGGGTGCGGCATCCACAACTGCGGCGGCGGCAACGCTCAGCACGACGGCATCCACACCTTCTTCCTGGGCAAGAATGCCAAGCTGCGCTATGTGGAAAAGCACTACGGCGAGGGCGACGGCCGGGGCAAGCAGATCATGAACCCCACCACCATCGTCCATCTGGAAGAAGGGGCTTCCATGGAGATGGAGACCACCCAGATCGCCGGCATTGACGATACCATCCGCAAGACCTCCGGCGACCTGGCCGAGGGTGCTTCCCTGGTCATCCGGGAGAAGATCATGACGGTGGGTGACCAGCATGCCGTCACCGACTTTGTGGTGGACCTGAACGGCGAAGGCTGCTCTGCCAACGTCATCTCCCGCAGCGTGGCAAAGGACCACAGCGTGCAGGAGTTCAAGAGCTACATCAACGGCAACGCCGCCTGCGCCGGTCACAGTGAATGCGACGCCATCATCATGGACCACGCCCAGGTCATTGCCACCCCGGGCCTGATTGCCAACAACATCGACGCCAGCCTGATCCATGAGGCCGCCATCGGCAAGATCGCGGGCGAACAGCTGACCAAGCTGATGACCCTGGGCCTGACCGAACAGGAGGCCGAGGAACAGATCGTCAACGGCTTCCTGAAATAAGATTCCTCTTCCCCGCTTTTCCACAAAAGCGGGGATTTTTGTTAAAAAGAAGCGGCCGCTCCCCTTTTGCCGGGAACGGCCGCTTTGATTTTTGGTTTTATACGGTAGCGGTTTCCTTTTCCTCTTCCGCCGTTTGCTCCGGCGGGTTCGGCGTTCCGTCCAGGTCCCGGGCGGTGACGCCCCGACGGTCCAGCACCCAATAGATCAGCCCGCGCAGCAGCCCGTACAGGGTGACGAAGGCCGGTACCCCCAGTACCATGCCCACAGGCCCCAGCAGAGAGCCGCCCACAACCACCGCGAACAGCACCCAGAAGGCCGACACTCCCACCGAGCGCCCCAGCACCCGGGGCGCAATGAGACGGCTGTCCAGCTGCTGCAGGATGATGAGCAGAATCAGCAGAACCAGTGCCTGCCGGGGGTCTACAAAGAGCAGGATCAGCAATCCCGGAATGGCGCCGATGTACGCACCGAACATGGGGATCAGGGCACAGAATCCCACCAGCACACTGATGAGAGGGGCAAAGCTCAGGCCGAACAGGCTCATGGCCGCAAAGAGGAGCACCCCGATGATGACCGCATCAAAGATCTTGCCGAAGAAAAATTCCGAGAAATTGCGGTTGGCGTAGCTGCAGATGGACAAAAGGTCCTCCGCCTGCTTTTTGGGCAGAACCGCCCGCACGATCATCCGCATCTGACGCAGCAGATGGGCCTTGTCGGCCAGCATGTATACGCTGCCCGCCACCGCAATGACAAAATGCAGGGCATAGGTAGCCACATTGCCCAGATACCCGGCCAGCTGCGGGGTCATCTCCTTGAGCAGGTCGTAGGCATTGCGCACCAGACGCTCGTAATCATCCAGCAGGTCAATCAGAGGGGTGAGGTCCACCGGATACCGCTCCTGGACCAGAAGCAAGGCTTTCTGGGTATTTTCCACATACCCGGGGAAATTCTTGAACAGGGTGGTGATGCTGGCTCCCACCTTGGGGAAAATCTGCCACGCAAGCAGCAGCACGGCCAGCCCCGCCAGCACATAGGCCGCCAGAATGGCCAGCCAGCGCAGCCCGGGCCGCCCGCCCAGCAAGATGCCATGGATGGGTCGGACCAGGGTGTCCAGCACATAGGCCAGCACGATGGCCCCCGCAAAGGGAGACAGCAGCTGGAAGGCGGCCCCCAGCCAGGACAGCAGCAGCTGGAGATGCACAAACACGGCAAAGAAAGCCCCACACAACAAGGCCATTCCCAGCCAGTCCCGGATGGTCTGCGGTTTTTGATCCAGCCAATGTTTTGTATTCATGGGGTGCGCTCCTGTCGGTACCAGTCAGGCGGCGGGAACCTTTCCGCCGTAGGAAAATGAAAAAGGGAAATTCAGATCTGATCGTGATCGGGCAGCGGGGTCTCGCCGCCGGTTTCGGGGTCCAGGCCCCGGGCGGTCAGTCCGGCGCCCACCGCCTGCTTGAGCAGGGCTGCGAACACGGCCATGACCGGCACGCCGATGACCATGCCCGCAATGCCGAACAATCCACCGCCCACAATGATGGCAACCAGCACCCAAAGCCCGGAAATACCGGTGGCACCGCCCAGGATGCGGGGAGCAATGAAGTTGCCGTCGATCTGCTGGACGACCAGGATCAGAATGCAGAAGATCAGCGCCTGCAGCGGCTCACCGCTGAGCAGCAGCAGCAAAGCGCTGGGCACCGCGCCAATGTACGGGCCTGCAATGGGGATGATGTTGGTCACCGCCACCAGCACCGCGATCATGGGGGCATAGTTCAGACGCAGGATGAGCATGGCGATAAAGGTTTCACACCCCACCAGCAGGGCGTCCAGCAGCTGGCCGCCGATGTAACTGCTGAAGGTACGGTTGGCCAACTGGAATACCGACAGCACGCTGGCCGCCGCCCGGGGCGGAAACAGGGCCCGCAGCAGGGCACGGCAGGCCCGCAGCAGGGGCTCCTTTTCAGCCAGCAGATAGATGCTGGCCGCCAGAGCCACCACAAAGTTCAGCACCTGTCCGGCCGCCTGGCCGGCCGCACCGGCCACAGCGGGCATGCTGTTCTTGATGAACTCCTGGATGGTGTCGCCGGAGTTTTCCACAAATTCGGTGAGCTTCTGGGTGATAGAGGCGTCCACATTCACGTCCGCCATCAGACCTTCCAGGGTCACGGTGGCGTTTTCCAGATAGCCGGGCAGGGCGTTGGCAAAGGTGGCCACGCTCTGGACCAACTGCGGCACCACCAGACCCACCAACGCTGCCACCACCGCCAGAAAGGACAGGTAGGCCAGCACAATGGCCGGGCCGCGCTTGCCGCGGAACAGTTTTTCGGCATAAAAGCGGGTGGGGATGTCCAGCACATAGGCCAGCACAATGCCCCCCGCAAAGGGAGACAACGCCCCCAGAAACGCCAGCATGCCTCCTGCCGCGTTGGGCAGGGCGTTCACCACCAGCCAGATCAGGGCAGCGGCGGTGATCAGATGCAGCCAGTCCCGGGTGGTGGACGGGACACGGTCGAGCCAGTTTTTCATCATATCCTCCTTAGGAAAGCGCCTTACTATGCGCCGTACACTTTGATTATTCCATCCATTTTATGCTATAATACCGTACGTGTTTATCATACCACAGCCCAGCCTGTACGGAAAGAGAGATTTTATGAACATTCTGGTCAGCGCCTGTCTTTTGGGCGCATGCTGCAAGTATTCCGGCGGGAACAACCGCTGTCCCGCCCTGCTGGACGCCCTGCGCGCCGGCGGGCACACCGCTGTGCCCATCTGCCCGGAGATTTACGGCGGGCTGCCCACGCCCCGGCCCCCGGCGGAGCGCCGCGGCGACCGGGTGGTGACCGAAGCAGGGGCCGACGTGACCGCCCAGTACCGGAAAGGGGCCGAGGAAGCCCTGGCCATGGCCCAACTGAACGGCTGCCAGGTGGCCATCCTCAAGGCCAACAGTCCCAGCTGCGGGTGCGGCATGATCTATGACGGCAGTTTCTCCCACCGGAAGGTGCCCGGGGACGGGGTGGCCGCCCAGGCCCTGAAGGCGGCGGGGATCGCCGTGTATACCGAAGAAACCTTTGAACAGCTTTTGCCCGGGGAGGCGCAGCAACAATGAAAGAAACAAAATATGAACTTGGTCTTGTGCTGGAAGGGGGTGCGGTGCGGGGCATCTACACCGCCGGTGTGCTGGACGTGCTCATGGAAAAGGGCGTCCAGGCAGACATGGTCATCGGCACCTCCGCCGGGTGCATCCACGGCTGCAACTATGTGTCCGGCCAGGCGGGGCGCAGCATCCGCTATTACCGCAAATACCGCAATGACCGGCATTTCATGGGCTTCTATTCCCTGCTGACCACCGGGGAGGTGGTGGGCCGCAAGTTCTGCTATGAGGATATCCCCTCCTGGCTGGACCCCTTTGACGAAAAAGCCTTTGAGGCTTCCCCCGTGGATTTTTACACCACCGTGACCAACCTGAACACCGGTAAGGCGGAGCACATCCTGTGCGACAACCTGCGCCTGGACGACAAGATGGACCTGCTGCGGGGTGGCGCCTCCATGCCGTTGTGCTCCCATCCGGTAAAGTATGGCGGCCAGCTGTACCTGGACGGCGGCGTGGCCGACAGTATTCCCTATCAGGCCGCCGGAGAGCTGGGTTGCAAGCGCCGTCTGGTGGTGTTGACCCAGCCGGCAGGATACCTCAAACAGCCTGCCAACATGCTGCCCTTCCGGGTCATGTACCGCCGTTATCCCCGCTTTGTGCAGGCCATGGCCGACCGCGCCCGGGTGTACAATGCCCAGGTATGCGAAGTGGAGCAGGCTGCCAAGAGCGGTGAGGCCTTCCTCATCCGGCCCAGCAAATCCCTGAAAGTGGGCCGGATGGAGCGCAACATGGACCGCATCAACGCCCAGTATGAGCTGGGCCGCACCGACGCCCTGGCCGCCCTGCCCGCCCTGCAGAAGTGGCTGGCAACTTGAGGTTCCCAGTACATAGGACGAATGATTTGGGATATTTTTGGCGTGTTTGTCCGGTTTTACGGGCAGGCACGCCTTTTTTGTTGGCTTCTGCCCGGGGACCGACAGAAAATCACAAGAATTGCGCAAGAAGTTTTCCACAGTTTCAGCAGGGACCCGGCATATTTCTCCCGGTGCCGGGTGGTACACTCGGAACAGGGCGGCAGAACACCGCCGACTCTGCTTCGGGAGGTCCCATACCATGACCCGCACTTCTTCCCTGCCTTCTTCCCCCCGGCGCCGGGCTGCCCGCCGTAAAGCACGGCGGCAGCGGGCCCGCCGGACCCTGTTCTGCTGTTTGCTGGCCCTTCTGGGCACGGTATGGGCGGTGAGACTGCCCGGGCAAAGCCGGTCCACAACTCCCGCCACCTCCGCCGAAGCCGTCTCCCAGGCCGTTTCCGCTTCCACTACCCCCGTCGCGGACGAGGAGACCCGACGGCAAGCCATCCTGACCGACACCGGCGGGACCTGGCCCCAAAGCCTGCGGGACCTGCTGGAGCGTCATCCGGACGCCCTGGCCTTTGTGGAAGGTTATCCCGAGCACAAGGATGACGCCCCCGCCGACAGCATCGGGACGGTGGAGGAGGGGACCTTTCCCCTGCTGCTCCAGTGGGATGCCCGGTGGGGCTATACCCGGTACGGGGACGACCTGCTGGCCGTGACCGGCTGCGGGCCCACCTGTCTGGCCATGGCTGCCGCCGGGCTGACCGGGGACGACACCATCACCCCTGCCGCTGTGGCCGCCCGGGCCCAGCGGGACGGCTACTGGGTGGACGGGGTGACCAGCTGGGAGCTGATGCGCACCGGCTGTGAAGCCTGGGGCCTGGTGAGTGAGGAGCTGCCCCTGAGTGAAAGTTCCGTCACCGGTGCCCTGACCCAGGGGCACCCCATCATCTGCAGCGTGCGGCCGGGGGACTTTACCACCACCGGGCATTTCATCCTGCTGGCCGGGATGGAAGACGGCAGCATCCGGGTCAACGACCCCAACAGCCCCCAGAACAGCGGCCGCCTTTGGACCTACGACGAGCTGGAACCCCAGATCCGCAACCTGTGGGCCTTTTCCGCCCGGTAACGGTACAGACACGACAAAAGGCCCCGGCGCGGTGCGCCGGGGCCTTTCTGTATGGGAAATCAGTTGTGCTTGTAGTAGTTGATCAGGCAGCCGTCGGCCAGGATCTGGCGCTCGGCGTCGGTGAGGGCGCCCAGGCGCAGGGTGATGGCCTTGACCTCGCCGGAAGGCAGCACCGCATAGCCGGGGATGGTATCGTCCTTGTTCAGCAGGGCTGCCCGCACGCCGGGCAGGAAGACGTAGCCGTCCAGGGGCAGAGCTTCCGGGTCCGTGGTCAGGAAGGGCAGCATGCCCCAGTTGATGCAGTTGGAACGGTACCGCTTGGTGGCATACTCCAGGGCAAAGTTGGCCGCACCGCCCAGCACACGCTGGCAGCTGGCGGCCTGCTCCCGGGCGGAGCCATCGCCGGGCTTGTTGGCAAAGATGGCGGAGCCGATGTTGGTGTTGGCGGCATCCACCGTGCAGCCGGCGGCCTTCAGGGCATCGTACACGGCGGCCACTTCCGCGGGCAGATTCCCGGCGCGGCGGGCGTCGTCGTCCGCCTTCACCGCCTTGGCGCGGCCCACATAAGCCGGGTCCTTGCGGGAGAGGGTGAACTCCGCCAGCCGCAGGGGGTTGGAGCGGAAGGAGGAGGTCTCGCCGGAAGGAATCAGCTCGTCGGTGGTGGTGACCGGGTCGGTGATATGGCTGACGATACGCAGCAGCAGGTCGTCGGACAGGGCGGGCTGTTCCGGCCAGTCCTTGATATTGGGGCCGAAGCGCAGTTCATGGTCCGGCTCGGCATGGTTCCAGCCGTTGTACACCCGCTTGTCGTACACGCCCTTGTCGAAGTGGTAGGGCGGGGCCACAAAGTCGTCGTGGACCACCTCGCTGGCAGCGGTCAGCACGCCGCCGGCGGCAGCGGTAGCCGCGATGCTGCGGGCATCCATGAGGGCCACGCCGGAGATCTGGCCTTCGCCGGGCTTGGAGCCTTCCCGGTTGGGGAAGTTGCGGGTGGTGTGGCGGATGGAGAACTCCCCGTTGGCGGGGGTGTCGCCGGCGCCGAAGCAGGGGCCGCAGAAGCTTTCCCGGAAGATGCCGCCCGCCGAGACGATATCGGCCACGGCACCGTTCTTGACCAGCTCCAGATAGGTGGGCATGCTGTCCGGGTAGGCGCTGAACTTGAACTGGCCGTTGCCGCAGCTCTTGCCCCGCAGGATGTCGGCCACGGCGCACAGGCTCTCGTAGGTGCCGCCGCTGCAGCCCGCCACGATGCCCTGGTCCACATGGATCTGGCCGTCCTTGCCGATCTTGCCCACCAGGTCCATATGGACCTTGCCGGACAGCTGCTCGTTGGCCCGGTCCTCCGCCTGCTTGAGGATGGTATAGGGGTCCTCCTTCAGGGCGCGGATGGGATAGGCATAGCTGGGGTGCATGGGCAGGGCGATCATGCACTCGATGGTGGACAGATCCAGCTCGATGCAGCCGTCATAGTAGGCCACATCCGCCGGGGACAGCTGGCGGTAATCGTCGGCACGGCCCCGGATGGCCAGGTATTCCTCGGTGACCGAGTCGGTCTGCCAGATGCTGGACCAGCAGGTGGTCTCGGTGGTCATGCAGTCGATGGCGTTGCGGCAGTCGGCGGACAAAGATGCCACGCCGGGGCCCACAAATTCCATGACCTTGTTCTTCACATAGCCGTTGGCATAGGTGGCGCCCACCAGAGCCAGGGCCACGTCGTGGGGACCCACGCCGGTGTTCAGCTTGCCGGTGAGGTAGACGGCCACTACCGCCGGACGGGCCATATCATAGGTGCGGCCCACCAGCTGCTTGGCCAGCTCGCCGCCGCCTTCGCCCACCGCCATGGTGCCCAGGGCGCCGTAGCGGGTGTGGGAGTCGGAACCCAGGATCATCTTGCCGCAGCCGGCCATCATCTCCCGGTTATAACTGTGGATGACCGCCATGCAGGGGGGCACATAGATGCCGCCGTACTTGTGGGCGGCGGACAGGGCAAACTGGTGGTCGTCCTCATTGATGGTGCCGCCCACCGCGCACAGACTGTTGTGGCAGTTGGTCAGCACATACGGCAGGGGGAACTTCTCCATACCGGAAGCCCGGGCCGTCTGGATGATGCCCACATAGGTGATGTCGTGGCTGGTCATGGAGTCGAACTTCAGGCGCAGATCGTTCATGTCCGGCGCGGTGTTGTGGGCCTTGAGGATGCCGTAGGCGATGGTACCTTCGGCGGCTTTTTCCTGGGTGATGCCGGCGGGGGCGGTATCGGTCAGCTGGCCGTTGACCAGATACACGCCATTCTTGTGCAGTTTCATGCGTACCTCCGTTTCATTGATCCGGGGCAGGGCGCGAGGGGGCGCCGCGGCCGCGGTTTTGTGTATTTTCAGGTGGGAACCGGCGGCAAACAGCGCCGCAGGGTCATTTATTTTATAAGCCTGTTCTTTGAGTATACCCATTTTGCCGGTCCTTGTCAACGAATCTTTTTAATGTTTGACCCGTCAAAGCGGGATGTCAACTTAATAAAATAAAGTCGGCTTTCGGCGTTCGATTTCTTAATTTAAGAAAAAGACTTGACGACAGGCCGGTTATCCTATAAAATTATATTTATCGGCGCTTTTGTGAGGTAAAGCGCTCCACCCGGCGTGCCCCGCGCACGCCCGCATAGAGGAGGCGTGAGACGATGTACTATCCCGACGTACCGGCCCTGGAGCCGGAGGACATCCAGCTGTTGTGCGGTGAATATCTGGCCCACAACGCCCACCTTGACCCCCGCGAGGCGGACCGCCTTGGCGTCAAGCGCGGATTGCGCAACCCGGACGGCACCGGCGTACTGGCCGGCATCACCAACGTGTCCAATGTCGTGGGTTACGACAAGCAGCCAGACGGCACGGTCAAGCCCATTCCCGGGCGGCTGATCTATCGCGGTATCGACATCGACACCCTGGTGGCCGAAGCCGACGCCCATGACCGTTTCATGTTTGAGGAAGCGGTGTGGCTGCTGCTCTTCGGCAGTCTGCCCACCGCCGAACAGTTTGCCCGGTTCCGCAAACTGCTGGAGACCCACCGGGAACTGCCCCGGGGCTTTGCGGACGACATGATCCTCAACTCCCCCTCCCCCAATATCATGAACAAGATTGCCCGCAGCGTGCTGGCCATGTACAGCTATGACGAACACGCCGAGGACACCTCTTTGCCCAACATCCTGCGCCAGAGCATCAACCTGATTGCCGAGATGCCCACCATGATGGTCAATGCCTACCAGATCAAGCGCCGGGTGTATGACCGCAGCAGCATGTACTTCCATCTGCCCACCCCGGGCCAGAGCACGGCGGAGCACATTCTGTCCACCTACCGGGCGGACCAGAAGTTCACCCACGAGGAAGCCCGCCTGCTGGACCTGTGCCTGCTGGTCCACGCCGACCACGGCGGCGGCAACTGCTCCACCTTCACCTGCCGGGTGCTGTCCAGCTCCGGTACCGATACCTATGCGGCCATCTCGGCGGCCATCGGCGCCCTGAAAGGTCCCAAGCACGGCGGCGCCAACCTGAAGGTCATGCAGCAGCTGGACTACATTCTGGAAAACGTGGAGAACCCCAAGGACGACGGCGAAGTGCGGGAATTCCTGCGCAAGATCATGCACAAGGAAGCCGGGGACGGCAGCGGCCTGATCTACGGCATGGGCCACGCCGTGTACACCCTCAGCGATCCCCGTGCCCAGATCCTCAAGACCCACGCCCGCCGCCTGGCTTACGCCAAGGGCTTTGATGAGGAATACGAGATGCTGTGCAGCATCGAGCGCCTGGCCCCCGAAGTGTTTGCGGAGGAGCACCCCAGCGGCAAGCGGGTTTGCGCCAACGTGGACCTGTTCAGCGGGCTCATCTACCGGATGCTGGGCATCAGCAATGACCTGTTCACCCCCCTGTTCGCCATCGCCCGTGTACCGGGCTGGTGTGCCCACCGGGTGGAAGAAGTGGAGTTTGCCAACCGCATCATCCGCCCTGCCTACAAGTATGTGGGCCATGCCCAGGAGTACGTCACCCTGGACGAACGGTAACAAAAAAGCCGCCCCGATGGGGCGGCTTTTTCTTAATTGTAAGTTATTATTAAGGAAAATCAGGCTATGTACCCGCCGCTGCGCAAAAGGAAGATCCAGGCCGTGATGGTCAGGGCGGAGAGCAGGGTGGTGACCACCGTCACGCTGGCGCTGAGCACCCCTTCGTGACCCATGTTCTTGGCCATGATGTAGCTGGTGGGGGTGGTGGGACTGCCCAGCATGATGAGCAGGGCCACCAGCTGTTCGTCCCGGAAGCCCAGCCGCACCGCCACCGGCAGGAAGACGGCGCACAGGATTCCCACCTTGCACACCGAGGCGATCAGGGTGGGCACGATCTTGCGCACCGCCCGGGCGCCTTCAAAGGAAGCGCCGATGGACAAAAGAGCCAGGGGGCTGGTGAGGGAGGCCAGGCTGTCGAAGGTCTTGTTGACCAGGGTGGGCAGTTCAAAGGGAAGCAGGCTGAGCACCGCCCCCGCCGCAATGCCGATCAAGATAGGGTTGGTCACCACCCCCTTGACCACCATCCCAGGGCGCAGGGTCCCTTTGCGGGCGGGATTTTCCACCGTGAGGACGATGACCGCAAAGATATTGAACAGGGGCACGCTGCCCAGGATCATCAGCGGGGCGGACCCGGCATTGCCGTAGATATTCTGGATGAAGGCCACCCCCAGGATGGCCGCGCTGCTGCGGTAGCAGGCCTGGACGAACTCCCCCACCAGGGATTTGTCCCGCAGAAAACGGTGGGCCAGCGCCCAGATGACCAGGATGGAGAGGATGGTGGCCCCGAAACAGAAGGCCACATATCTGCCGTCAAAGTCGTGGACCAGGTCCACCGAGGCCATATCACAAAGCAGCATGATAGGCAGGGTCACCTTGAACACCAGTTTGTCGGCGGCGGTACAGAAAGCCGGGGGCAGAAAGCCCAGGCGGCGCAGCCCCCAACCGATAGCCATGACCAGAAACACCGGCAGGGTGGCGTTGATGCTGAATACAAGATTTTCCATAAATCAGGACCTTCTTTGCGGGAATACCCTTATCCTAGCACAACGGCGCCGCCGGGGCAAGGCCGGGCTTGTAACCGGGGGCGGTTTCTGCTATGATGGAAAAGAAAATGCCCTGCAGCCGTTGCAGGGCCATGGATAAAATGAGGAGGATGTTTGTTTCATGAGTGAAGAAAAGAAACAGACGCCGCAGATGCCCGATCATTCCCAAGGCATCTACGACGCCATGACCCTGGGCAAGCCCCGGGTACTGGTACTGAGTCTGCAGCATATGTTCGCCATGTTCGGCGCCACTGTCCTGGTTCCCCTGACCACCGGTCTGAGCGTTTCCACCACCCTGCTGTGTGCCGGTCTGGGGACCCTGCTGTTCCACCTGATCACCGGCGGTAAGGTTCCGGCCTTCCTGGGCTCTTCCTTCGCCTATCTGGGCGGCTTTGCCATCGTGGCGCCCAAACTGCTGGACGCCAACGGCGAGCAGACCGTTGCCAACACCCAGATGCTGCCCTATGCCTGCGCCGCCGTGGCGCTGAGCGGCCTTGTGTATGTGCTGTTCAGCCTGCTCATCACCGTGTTCGGCATCCGCCGCATCATGAAGCTGTTCCCGCCCGTGGTCACCGGCCCCATCATCATTGCCATCGGCCTGATCCTGGCGCCTTCCGCCATCACCAACTGCGAGACCAACTGGCTGCTGGCCTTTGTGGCCCTGGGCACCGTCATCGTCTGCAACATCTGGGGCAAGGGCATGATCAAGATCCTGCCCATCCTGCTGGGCATTATCGTGTCCTATGTGGTGGCTCTGGTCACCGGCGCGGTGGACTTTTCCACTGTGGCGGATGCCGCCTGGTTCGGCATCCCCCTGCACCCCCAGGCCATGGGTCTGTTTGCCATTGACGGCAGCCCCGAATTCATCAGCGCCGTGCTGACCATCGTGCCCATCGCCCTGGCCACCATGATGGAGCACATCGGCGACATCGCTTCCATCAGCGCCACCGCCGGCAAGAACTATATCCGCGACCCCGGCCTGAACCGCACCCTCATGGGCGACGGCCTGGCCACCACCATGGCCGGCCTGCTGGGCGGCCCCGCCAACACCACCTACGGTGAAAATACCGGCGTGCTGGCCCTGACCAAGATCTACGATCCCCTGGTCATCCGTCTGGCTGCCGTCTTTGCCCTGATCCTGAGCTTCAGCCCCAAGTTTGACGCCATCATCAACTCCATCCCCGCCGGCATCATCGGCGGTATCAGCTTTGTGCTGTACGGCATGATCTCCGCCATCGGCGTGCGCAACGTGGTGGAAAACCAGGTGGACTTCACCAACTCCCGCAACCTGATCATCGCCGCCGTCATTCTGGTCTGCGCCCTGGGCTTCAACTCGGTGGGCGGCCTGACCTTCGTGGTGGCCGGCGTGTCCATCAACCTGTCCGGTCTGGCCATCGCAGCCATCGCCGGTATCCTGCTCAACGCCCTGCTGCCCGGCAACACCTATGAATTCGACGACGGCACCGGCACCGGCGAAGGCGCCAGCCTGCGCATCTGAGTTGTAACTTTTCCGCAAAAGGAGGCGGACCTTATGCCCAGTCAGCTTTCTGCAGCCGACTTTCTTTCCCTGCGCATGCAGTACAAGAACACCCAGACGGAGGAAGAATGGCCCGCCGCCATCGAGCATGACTTTGCGGACGGCCGGATGGTGGACCACTATTTTGTGGTGCCTGCCCCCTCCCTGCTGGAAGATCCGGCGGTGAAGGACCTGGGGGAAGTGGTGGGACTGTTGTTCCTGCAGCAGCCCGACGGCGCCCCCTGGCAGGTACTCATCCATGAGACCTCCATGATCCGGGACGTGACCTTTGAGATGCCGGAGGAGGAATTCCGCCGTCTGCTGGCAAACAACCATCTGATCCTGCCCGGGGAACCGGGCTTCCAGATGCCGTGACAAACCCAAAACAGGCCCTGCCTTTTCGGCAGGGCCTGTTTTTTTGCGGGTCGGCAGCGGGGTCAATAGATGGCTTCCTCCCGCCATTTCATCAGGCGGCGGACGGTGTCGTCATCCTCCACCCAGCCGTCCTCCCCGGGGCGGGCGCCGGGGGCATAGCTCTGCATCACCCCGGGGCTGCTGCCCGCCAGAAAGGCCTTGGCGGCTTTCTGGCGGCAGGGCAGGGTCCGGCGCAGGTATTCATCATACCGCGGCGCGTGGGGCGGGGCGGGAGTATGGGGGTCCGGCTGTGCCCCCCGCAGGTCGGTGGCATAATACACGGCAACGGGGCCGCAGAAAGAGAAAATCATGGGGTGGTCACATCCTTTCACCGTTCAGTATCTCCCCCGCCGGGAATCTTATCCTCTGTCCAAGGGCGCCAAAATGTGGTATACTGGGCCCAGACATCAAATGAAAGGAACCCTTTGCATGGACATCAAACTGAACCAGGTCATCTTCCATCTGCTGGACTCGGGGGCATCCGAACCGGTGCTGTCCGACCGGCCCATGGACATGGACGCCAACCTGTACGAATATTTTACCCTCTGCCTGGAGAAGGCCTTTGCCAGCGACGACGGCAAGACCTGCCGTTTCCTCCCCGACTCCGCCTTTTTGCAGGAGATGCAGCAGAACCAGGATTTCATCGACCTGTCCCGCCGCATTGCGGGGGTGATCTTTGACCAGCTGCTCCAGTATCCGGACATTCCCTCCGGCGACCTGGCCATTGTGGATTTCAGCGTGCAGGGGGTGCCCTATTACGGGGTGCTCAAGCTGAACTACCGCCCCGGCTACACCCATGTGACCAACGTGCTGGGCAACGGCCAGTGCAGCACCATCGCCCCCCAGCGGACCATCCTGCCGGGCAATCCCAAGGCGGACGAGGCCGCTCTCATCGACCGGGCCAACCTGACCATCCGGCTCATCGAAAAGCGGTACACCCTGGACGACAAGAAGGACTTTTACCTGTCCACCCGGGTGTTCGGCTGCACCCAGGCTTTGCCGGAAAAGGAAAAGCTGAAGGCGGTGTGTGAGACCGCCGTGGCTGCCGTGCAGGCCGCCTACCCGGAGGCCGCCGACCTGGAGGACGTGCCTCCCTTTGACGGCGGCACCGAAACGGCGGTGGAGCTGATGGTGCGCAACCAGGCGGTGGAAAACACCATCGCGGTGGAGGACGTGCGCGCCCGCATTGAGGAACAGTATCCCCTGGCCGCTCCCGCCTTCGACGAGGCCCTGGCCGAGACCGGGGTGACCCCCACCGACCGGGTGACCGTCTCCCCTGCCCGGATGAAACGGCTGGAGAGCCGCAGCTTCAAGACCGAGCGGGGCATTGAGATCAAGATCCCCGCCGAGCTGTGCAACAGCGACGAGGCGGTGGAGTTCATCCACAGCGCCGGGGGCGGGCTGTCCATCCTGATCAAGGACGTTCTTGTGTGAAGCGCATTGCGCCATCCGGGGTTTTGTGTTAAAATAAATTCATTTCTTAGTTCCATTTTTCAGGGGGGAAATCATATGAAAGTCAACAAGCATTATGCGGAGCTGGAAGAGAGCTATCTGTTCAGCACCATCGCCCACAAGGTGGCGGACTACCAGGCCGCTCATCCCGAAAAAGACATCATCCGGCTGGGCATCGGCGACGTGACCCTGCCTCTGGCCAAGAGCGTGGTCAAGGCCCTGCACGAAGCCAGCGAGGAGCAGGGCCACAAGGAGACCTTCCACGGCTACATCCCCAGCGAGCAGGGGTATCCTTTCCTGCGGGAAGCCATCCAGAAGTACTACGCCGGCCGCGGCGTGGCGCTGGACACCGCCGAGATCTTCATCTCCGACGGCGCCAAGAGCGACCTGGGCAACCTGCTGGACCTGTTTGACGTGGACAACACCGTGCTGGTGCCCGACCCCGTCTACCCCGTCTATGTGGACGACAACGTCATGGCCGGGCGCCGCATCGTCTATATGCCCGCCAATGCGGACAACGGCTTTTTGCCCATGCCCAGCGATTCCCTGAAGGGGGACATCGTCTACCTGTGCAGCCCCAACAACCCCACCGGCGCCACCTACACCGTGGATCAGCTGAAGGTCTGGGTGGACTGGGCCAAGGCCAGTGATGCCATCATCCTGTTTGACGCCGCCTACGAGTGCTTTGTCACCGAGCCGGGTCTGGCCCGCAGCATCTATGAGGTGGAGGGTGCCAAGGAGTGCGCCATTGAGGTGTGCAGCTTCTCCAAGATTGCCGGCTTCACCGGCACCCGCTGCGGCTATACCGTGGTGCCTGTGGCCCTGGAGCGGGAAGGCATGAGCCTGAACAAGATGTGGCTGCGCCGCCAGACCACCAAGTTCAACGGCGTTGCCTACATTGTGCAGCGGGCGGCGGCCGCCGTCTTTACCGAGGAAGGCATGAAGGAAATCCAGGAAAACCTGGACTACTACCGCCGCAACGCCGCCGTCATCGGCGCCGCGCTGGACAAGGCCGGCGTGTGGTACTGCGGCGGCAAGAACAGCCCCTACATCTGGCTGAAGTGCCCCGGCAACATGGGCAGCTGGCAGTTCTTTGACTGGCTGCTGGAGACCGCCGGTGTGGTGGGCACTCCCGGTGAGGGCTTCGGTGCCTGCGGCGAAGGGTATTTCCGCCTGACCGCTTTCGGCGACGCCGACCGCACCAAGGAAGCCGCCGACCGGATCCTGGCGGCCATCCAGACGCTTCCGTCCGGCTGCTGAACCACCACTTTGCGGCATTTCGGCAACGCCGGTTCACCTTTTTTCATCACATACAAACGGGGAGGGACCGCTATGCAGCCCAGCGAAGAAATCATGCAATTCCTGAAAGACAATCCCACCTTCTATCTGGCCACGGTGGACGGGTATCTGCCGCGGGTGCGGCCCATGGGCTTTGCCATGTGGTACAAGGACCGCCTGTGCCTGGCCATCGGCAAGCACAAGGCCGCCTACAAGCAGCTGCTGGACAACACCAACCTGGAGATCTGTGTGGCCAACAGCCGCGGCGAGTGGATGCGGATTCAGGGTACTGCCAACTTTGACAACAGCCCGGAAGCGCTGGAAGCGGCCTTCAAGACCGCGCCCCAGCTGGAGGACCTGTACAACGAGGAGACCGGCCTGAAACTGGGCATCATCTACCTGGACCATATCTCGGCCAAGCTGTTCTCCATGTCCGGCACCGTCAAGGACATTCTGAGCTACTGAATTTTTCACCACTGTCCCCGTCCTTTGCAAAAAGGGCGGGGATTTTTTGGTTTACCCGTGACTTTTCGCTCTCGTTGGGCGTCTGGATAGGTGAAGGGCCCAACAAAGGAGGAAACCAACTTGCACACTGTCAATGACCAAGAGCTGCTGGCGCTGCTCTGCCGTGACCCCCAGGCCGGGCTGGCCGACGTGCTGGACAACTACGGCGCCATGATTCACGGCATCGTGGGGCGGGTACTGCCCAACGCCGCCCAGGACGCCGAGGAATGCGTGGCCGACGTGCTGGTGGCCGCCTGGCGCCATGCGCCGGGGCTGCAGCGGGAGGCCAAAAGCCTGAAAGGCTGGCTGTGCGTCACCGCCCGCAACACCGCCATCACCCGCTGGCGGGCACTGCGCCGCAAGGGCACCGTGCCCCTGGACGAAGCCATTGCCGGGGACTGGCTGCTGACGCCCCAGCCCACCGAGGCGGAGGAGCGCA
>CALWNO010000046.1 GCA_944382785.1 uncultured Gemmiger sp.
GCCTTCTTGGCGGCGGGCTCAGCCTTCTTGGCGGCGGGCTCAGCCTTCTTGGCGGCGGGCTCAGCCTTCTTGGCGGCGGGCTCAGCCTTCTTGGCGGCAGGTTTCGCCTTCTTGGCAGGCTCGGCCTTTTCGGCAGAGGGTTCTGCCTTTTCCGCGGCGGGAGCAGGTTGGGCCGCAACAGCCGGCGCTGCCGTTGCCTTGCTCACCGGCTTTTTCGGTTGCGCTTTCTTCTGTGCCATAACATCGTGTCCTTTCGATTCTTCCTTCACTGGTATCGCAGCTCAACGGACCACCCGTCGGTGGGGCGGTCCCGCGATACATATGGTTGCGATGGATAACAGGCATCGGGGCAGAACAACCAATGTCCGCCCCGTGTATGCTATGAGAAATATTAGCATATATTCGTTGAAATTTCAATGCTGCAGCCGATATTCTTTGTCACTTTTGCTGTATTGCAGCTTTTTGAAGCAAACCCGTTGCAATTTGCCGGCGGCTGTGCTATATTGATCCGAGCTTGATGATCCACAATGAAAAACAAAGGAAAAATGGCATGTTGTCGTATAAAATATGCCGGCTTCATAGGGAGGAGGGGAACGTTCCATGGCTGTGATCGAAGCGGAACAGCTCTGCAAACAGTTCCGGTACAGCACCAAGGCAAAAGGGCTCCAGGGAACGCTGCACAATCTGTTTGAAAGGCAGAAACTGACCAAAACGGCGGTGGACCGCATCAGCTTTTCGGTGGAGGAGGGCGAGGCGGTAGGGCTGCTGGGGCCCAACGGCGCCGGCAAGACCACCACTCTGAAGATGCTCTCGGGCATTTTGTATCCCACCTCGGGTACCGTGCGGGTAAACGGATTCATCCCCTGGGAACGCCGCCCGGAATACCAGCGGCAGTTTGCCATTGTGATGGGACAGAAAAGTCAGCTCTGGCCGGACCTGCCGGCGGTGGATACTTTTGAACTGAACCGCCGCATTTACCGCATCGACCCGGAGGAATACCGGCGCACCCTGGCGGAACTCACCGATCTGCTGGATGTGGGGCCTCTGCTGCAGGTACAGGTGCGGCGTCTTTCCCTGGGGGAAAGGATGAAGATGGAACTGATCGCCGCTCTGCTGCACCGCCCGGCCATCCTCTATCTGGATGAACCGACCATCGGCCTGGATATTCTGTCCCAGCGGGCCATCCGGGATTTCCTGCGGTATTACAATCAACAGACAAAAACCACCATCCTGCTCACCAGCCATTATACCGCCGATATTGAGGCCATCTGCCCGCGCAGCATCATCATCAACCATGGCCGGGTGGTATTTGACGGACCTCTGGCGCAGGTGAGCGAAGTGTTCGGCCACAAAAAACTCATTTCCCTCCGCTCCCGGCAGGATCTGGACCCCCAGGTGCTGGCAAGCCTGGGCCTTGTGCGGGAGTTCACTTCCAATACAGCGTTGATGGAGGTGGAGCGGGATCAACTGGAATCTTGCCTGCAGCAGCTGCTGGGCAGATTGCCGGTGATGGATCTGGATGTGAAGGATATCCCCATTGAGGAAGGCATCGCCTACTTCTATCAGAGGTCCGGGGAGGCGGCACAATGAAACTTTCGGGATATGGCTGTATTTTCGGGATGGGACTGCAGAACTCCATGGTGTACAGGGCGGATTTTTTCCTGAGCCTGTTCAGCTGTCTGTTTCCGGTCATCATGCAGGTGTATCTGTGGACTGCTCTGTATCGGGTGGGAGCTGCCGATACCAGCGGCTACACATATGAACAGATGATCCTGTACACCCTGTTGGCAGGCATCACGTCCCGCATTGTCTCCACCGGGTTTGAGCTGGAAGTGGCGCAGGATATCAAGGAAGGCGGCCTGAATAAGTATCTGGTCAAGCCGGTGAACTATGCCGGGTACTATTTCGCCCGGTTCCTGGGCGGCAAGGCGGCGCCCGTGGGATTTCTGCTGGCCGTCACGGCGGCGGTGCTGGCGGGGGCATCGGCGGTGCTGCAAATCCGGGTGGAACCGCTGCGATGGGTGCTGTATGGGGTGTCCGTCATTTTGGCTCTGGCCCTCAATTTTTCCCTCTTCTTTGCCATCGCCCTTCTGGGATTCTGGCTCACCGAGATCCGCCAGCTTTTCGGCACCATCTCCATCGTGGTCATGGTCATCAGCGGCGGTGTCTTCCCCCTGGATATCTTCGGCCCGGCCGCGGCGGTCCTTTCGGCAGTGCTGCCCTTTGGCTACACCACCCAGTTCTGCGTCAATATCGTCAGCGGGCGGTTGGGCATGCAAGAAATCGGAACCGGGTTTCTGGTTCAGCTGGCGTGGATCGCCCTGTTCACCGCCCTGCACACGGTGATGTGGAAAAGAGGCACCCGGCGCTATACCGCCGTGGGCGGCTGAGGAGGAATACGGATGAAAAAGCGTATGGATTGCCTGCGCCGGTATCTGGGACTGCTGGGCCTATTTGCCCGGTATTCCCTGATGGAACAGATGGAATACCGGGTGAATTTTGCGGCAGG
This sequence comes from uncultured Gemmiger sp., assembly GCA_944382785.1. Lineage (GTDB taxonomy): Bacteria > Bacillota > Clostridia > Oscillospirales > Ruminococcaceae > Gemmiger. The sequence goes on from CALWNO010000046.1 coordinate 2,510, forward strand.
TATCGCGGTGGAATGCGGGTACATGCTCATCAAGCTCATGTATGCTTTCCTGATCCTTCAGGCGGGTGTCTCCCTCAACGGGCTGACCTCCTGGGAGATGCTCATGTGCGTGGGAACCTACATCCTGATCACCGGGCTGTTTATGTCCATGTATCCCAATTTCTGCCTGCTGTCCTTTTCGGTGCGGGACGGAAGTCTGGATATGCTACTGACCAAGCCGGTGAATACCCAGTTCCTGGTCACCCTGCGCAAGCTGGATTTCGGCATGCCCATTCCCAATGTGCTGTGCGGCGTGGCCCTCATTGTCTATGGCTGGCAGGGCGCCGGGCTGGCGGTTACGGTGACCGGGATCGTTGGCTTTGTGCTGCTGTGCATGACCGGATTGTTTTTGACCTACTGCCTTTTTCTCATCCCGGAACTGCTGTCTTTCTGGTTTGTGTCCAACAGCGGGGTACACCAGCTTTCGGAGGCGGTGCGGGACTTTGACAATGTGCCCATGAACGTATACCCCAAATGGCTGCAGCGGCTGGGGATCTTTGTCCTGCCGGTCTTTGTCATCACCAATTTTCCCACCCTGTATGTGGCCCGAAAGTTGTCCGTTCCCATGACGATATGGGCGTTTGCGGCAGCTGCGCTGGTCTTTGCTCTGCAGCGTCTGGTGTGGAAAAAAGCCCTGCGCCGGTATACCAGCGCCAACGGGTAACCAGCCTTTCCGGAAATGGCAAAGAAGGAGCCGGTCACTTATATAAAAGGAGCCGCCGCACATTTGTGCGGCGGCTCCTTTTACGATGCGGGATGAGGAAGGAAAGATCCTCTTGCAGCGACGGTTCGACGGTTACAGGATGGCTTCCACAGCCGCTTCCTCCGGCACGCTGTTGATGCCGCCGTGGGTCTGGGTGGACAGGGAAGCGGCGCAGCAGGCAAACCGGGTGACCGCCCGCATCTCCTCCACAGTCAGGTCCTCCGGCGCTTTACCCAGACGCAGGAACCGGCTCATGGCACTGCCGCCAAAGATATCCCCGGCGCCGGTGGTGTCCACCACATGGATGCCAGAGGGGCTGGCCACCTCGCCGCAGCCGTTGGGGTTGGCAAAATGGCAGCCCTTGGGGCCCAGGGTGGCGTAGACCAGGCGCACACCGTACTCCTTCAGCAGCTTCTGGGCGCCCTCTTCGGGGGAAAGCCCCCACAGGAACTCGATCTCCTCATCGCTGATCTTCACGATGTCGGACTGGTGCAGACCCCACTCGATCTGTTCCTTGGCGGCCTCCTCGCTGGGCCAGAGGGGCTTGCGCAGGTTGGGATCGAAGCTGATGAGCTTGCCGTGTTCTTTGGCGTAAGCCACTGCCTTCTGGGTGGCGGTGCGGGCCGGCTCGCTGGTCAGGCTCAGGGTGCCGAAGTGGAAAACCGAGCACTCGTCCAGCAGATCATAGGGCAGCTCTTCGGCAGTCAGGCAGGTGTCGGCGCCGGGCTTGCGGGCAAAGCTGAATTCCCGGTTGCCGGTAGCGTCCAGGGTGACGAAAGCCAGGGTGGTGAAGACGGTGGGGTCGGACAGGATTCCCCGGGTGGCAATGCCCTTCTCGGTCATGGTGCCCACGAGCAGCTTGCCGAAACTGTCGGCACCCACCTTGCCGATGAGGGCGGTGGAGCAGCCGTATTTCTGCAGTGCTGCCAGGAAGTTGCCCGGTGCCCCCCCGGGCTGGGCCTTGATGGTGGGGTAACCGGATTCGTCGGTGGATACGGGGGCGAAGTCGATCAGCAGTTCGCCCAGAGCAACAACATCATACATAGCCAAAATCTCCTTGTCATGGTATTCAAAATGTACGGGGGTCAATCCCGCCGCACAGGTTGATCGGGAAACTGTTCGGCAATCTGTTCCTCCAGCCGGAAGGCTTTTTCCAGATCGTCATAAAGCAGAAACAGGGTCTCAAACAGGATGAACCAGATGGCGGCCACCAGCAGCAGAAGCAGCGTCCAGGGAGCAAACAGCACCATCAGAAGCCAGAACACCAGCTGCAGGACGGTGGTGCCCAGCACCGGCAGAAAATAGGTGAGGGCAAATAGCAGAGCATTGCGCAGCCGGATGACGTTGCGCTGCTCAAACAGAACCAGCTGGGGCCAGTACAGGGTGGAAATGGCAAAAAACAGCAGCCAGCTGAACAGATAGATACAGATGGTACCCACCGAAGGCCAGACTTCAGCCAAGCCAAACAACATCATGCCGGCAAAAGCCCCGGCGGCCAGGAACAACCCGGTGAGAGCGCCGGGCAGCAGAGCCCCGCGCCAGTTCTGAGCCAGGGCTTTGCGGTAATTCTGCCCCCAGCTGCCGGGGGCATCCCGCAGCGCCCGCAGGATGGTATCGTACAGACAGGCCAGAAACGGCCCTGCCACGGCGCCGCCCAACAGCCCGGCGGGCAGCAGCACCAGCACGCTGCTGCTGAGGATGGCATAGGCCACCCCGGCCGCAAAGGGAAGAAATCCCGCCAGGGTGCACAGCCCGGACAGCAGGAATCGTTTCCAGTTCCGACCCAGCACATCCTGATAGCGATCAATGCCGATCAGACGGCCCCGGGCATCCCGCTGGGGTTCCCCGCTGCCGAAAGGACGAAAAATGTTGAATGCCATCTTCCTTTATGCCTCCGCTTTGTTGACGCTGTCCCGGGTGGTGCCGCCCGGCTGATACCGTACCGGCAGGCAGATCAGCGGCGGCAGGCCTTTGAAATCGTTGGAAAGTACCATATTGACCGCCGTTTCCGCCAGGTCGGGTACCGGCTGAACGATGGTGGAACAGATGTAATCCTGGTTGCCGAACATGCGGGTCCCGTCAAAACCGATCACCTGCACATCCTCCGGCACCCGGCAGCCCAGGTGGTGCAGGATATTGATCACCTGCCAGGCCTGCAGGTCGTTGCCGCAGAAGATACCGTCCACCGGTTGGTCGGATTCCAGAATGTTCTTTTTCAGGAACACTTCAAAAGCGGACAAAGGAACGCCGTCCGGCAGGTTGCACATCTCAAAGGGCAGGCCCAGTTCCATGCAGCCGCTCACAAAGCCGTCCTTGCGTTTGCTGGGCTCATTGACCAGGGAAGAGCCGATGCGCAGGCAGGCCAGCCGTTTGCATCCCAGCTCCGCCAGCTTCTGGGCAGCCAGTCGCCCGCCGCCGAAATTGTCGGAGGCGATGCAGGGCACATCCACGCTGAAAAAGCGGTCGATGGTCACAAAGGGGATGCCGGCGGGGATCTGCAGGTCGGGGGTATAGGTCAGGGCAATGATGCCGTCTGCCTGGTGGCGGTGTACCATCCGGATGAACTCCTGTTCCCGCACCGAATCCCGCCCGGTGAAGCAGAGCATCATCTTATATCCGCGCTTTTCCAGCGAGAGATTGACATACTGGGTCAGCAGGGCAAAAAAGGGAGTGGTGGTATCGGGAATGATCAGGGCAATAAATCCGCTATGGTTGCTCTTGAGCGCCTTGGCGCTGGGATTGATCTGGTAGTCCAGCTTTTTGACGGCGGCCTCCACCTTCAGGCGGTATTCCTCGCCTACGGGCCGGCCATTGAGCACTTTGGAGACAGTGCCCAGGGCGACCCCCGCTTCCCGCGCCACATCACTCATGGTAGTGGCTTGTTTGCTGCGCATACATACCCTCCTTGTGAAAAAACTACGGGCCGCAAACATCCGGCAGGTCTTCCTGCTATAGCCGGGGCGGCGGATGACAGTGGTGGAAGCCGACCGATAGGGGTCCGAATGAATCTGACCGTATTGTATCATGAATTCTGTATAAAGTAAATAGATTTCATGAAATTTTGAATAATCTTCATGAAAAGAAAAAATCCTTCTCCACCCTATAGTTTTTGGTAAAATAGCTGAAAAGTAGGGGCAACTCTTTGTGAAATACGCCAAAACGTCAAAAGGAGTCCTGCTTTTTCCGCTATTTCTATTAACGGGGTCCGGAAAACGTGCTATTTTTATTTCGCGAAAAGTGTGAAACGATTCACGAAAGAGCGGAACCCCTCTCCGCTCAGTCCGCCCAAAACCCGTACCGTATACAAAAGGAGGAAATCGCATGAGCAACCCATCTGCGGCCGCCAAAGAGCGGAAACGGTTCTCTTTCGGCAAAAAGAGAGATCCCGCCGTACCGGGGCACCGGAAGCCGCTGAAAATGCGCCTGGCCGAAAACTGGCAGCTGTATCTTTTGCTGCTGGCTCCGGTCATCATCACCATCGTTTACAAATATGGACCTATGTACGGCATCCAGATCGCCTTCCGTGACTTCAAGGCCAGCCGGGGCATCTGGGGCAGTGAGTGGGTCGGATTTGAATGGTTCGAGCGGTTCTTCACCTCTCCCAACTGCGGCCGGATGATCATCAACACCATCCTCCTCAGCCTGTACTGGATGCCCTTCGTCTCCGATACCACCTGCTATCCCATCGACTGCGTCTTCACCCAGGATGAACTGGACACCATCGACCGCTACCGTGTGGACTTTGAAGGCTTTGTCGCCGAGCAGGAAGCTGCCTGGCTGCGGGACGGCGGCATCACCGACGAATCCTGGGCCGCCTACAAGGACAACCTGAACAGCTACGGCATGAATGAATTGCTGGAAGTGTACCAGGCTGCCTATGACCGCTATGTGCAGACCCTGGATTCCGAGGGCGCTGCCGTGGCCACCGCCGAAACCGCAGAGTAAAGTCTGCATCTCATCCCCCAGATTTGCCGCCAAGCCGGCGCACCGCGGACAGTGCGCCGGCCTTTGGCGACAGAAACCTACATCACTACACCATAAAGAGATGACTTCCCCATGCCGCGCACTATGAGCAAACTGGAGGCCGCCCGCAAATTTGAGCGGGAGGAAGCCGCCAAAATTCCGGCAAGCGAACGCCTGAACTTTCACCTGACGCCGCTTGTGGGATGGATGAACGATCCCAACGGATTCTGCTACTATAATGGTCAATATCATCTGTTTTACCAGTATCATCCCTACAACACCGTCTGGGGGCCCATGCACTGGGGCCATGCCGTGACCGACGACCTGCTGCATTGGGAATACCAGCCCTGCGCCCTGGCGCCGGACATGGCCGCCGACGCGGCCGGATGCTTCTCCGGCAGTGCGGTGCCCCTGCCGGACGGGCGTCTGCTGCTGTTGTATACCGGTGTACAGCCTGCTACCACCGACCACAAGGAGCGTCAGGCTCAGTGCGTGGCGGTGGGGGACGGCCGGGACTTTGTCAAGGAGAAAGCCAACCCGGTCATTACGGCGGACATGCTGCCCGACGGCTTCAGCGAAGTGGACTTCCGCGATCCCAAGATCTGGTACGAGGATGGTCAGTATTACTGTGTGATTTCCAACCGTCATAAGACGGAGCAGGGCACCATTCTGCTGTTTCAGAGCCCGGACGGAAATGGCAGTTTGTCAATGTGATCGACTCCAACCACGACGAATACGGCAAGATGTGGGAATGCCCGGATTTCTTCTCCCTGGACGGGGTGCAGGTGTTGCTGGTAAGTCCCCAGGAGATGCGTGCCACTGCCGACAGTGAATTCCACGCAGGGGAGGGGACCGTGGCTCTGTTGGGCTGGTACGATCCCACCACCCACGCCTTTGCCCGGCACAAGGTACAGGCCATCGATTACGGGCTGGACTTTTACGCCCCCCAGACCACCCTTTCCCCGGACGGCCGCCGTATCATGGTGGCCTGGATGCAGAGCTGGGCCACCGTCAACCATGACCCGTCCCATCGGCCCTGGTTCGGCCGCATGACCCTGCCCCGGGAGCTGTCGGTGCGGGACGGGCGGTTGTATCAGCAGCCGGTGCGGGAGCTGCAAAGCCTGTGGCGGGACACCGCCCTGCTGCCCGGTGTGAAGGTGGAAGAGACCACCGCCCTGCCCGGTATTGAGGGCCGCAGCCTCGACCTGACCGTAACGGTGCACACGGCACAATGCCCGGATTGCCGCCGTTTTTCCCTGCGGTTTGCGGCGGACGATACCCTGTATAATGAGATCCGCTGTGATCTGGACCGGGGAGAGCTGGCCTTTGACCGCAGCCATGGCGGCAGCCGGCGGGACATTCCCCACACCCGGCATATCAAGGCGGAGCCAAAGAACGGAAAACTGACCCTGCGCCTGATCCTGGACAAGGACTGCGCCGAACTGTTTGTCAATGACGGGGAACGGGCCCTTTCGGCAGTTCTGGATACACCGCTGCCGGCGGGAAAGATCTTCTTCTCCGCAGATGGCGGCCCGGCCTGCCTGGATGTGGTGCAGCACCGTTTGAGCTGACCCGGTCAGACACGGAACCATCTGATCATTCCACAAAGTGTTTCCTTCCCATTTTTCAAAACCGACAGGCCCGCCGCACTGCGCTTGATGGCAGATGCGGCGGGCCTGTCGGTTTTTCTGTTGTTTCCTTCATGGGGAGCAGCGCCGGGTCACGGCGCCTGGCTGTCCCGGCTTTCGCGGGTGTCGTCCTCCCTGACTGCCGCACCCGACCTGCCGTCGTCCAACACATAGACGATACAGGCTGCCGCAGCTGCTATGGCACACACCATGCTGAAATTGCCGTCAAAATCGAAATAGAAATCGATCTGCATGGCGATAAACCCCACCACAACCACCAGACCGAAAACATCCAGTGCCCGTTTTTTCATGGCTCCGTCCTCCTTTATGTGCCGGTTTCTTGCCTTCAATATACCATTTTACTGTCGGTGGCGCAACAAAAAAGCGGCGGGGCCGGCACCGTCTTTCCGGTTGACAATGCTCCCCGCCGATGGTATTCTATCCATATTGTAATAATTTCGATTACATCCGTTTTCCGGGGATTTCATCACCACCGAACCTATCCCGAACCGGTTCCCACGGGGCCGTGCAGCAACCCCCTGTGCTTGTCCGTTTCCCCGGCTTTTCCTTATTTATATAGATATGCACACGGAGACAAGCCCATGCTTCAGATCAAAGATATTTGCAAGGAATACAAGACCGGCAATTTTGTCCAGAAAGCCCTGGATCATGTATCCCTGAACCTGCGTTCCAATGAGTTCGTGGCCATTCTGGGCCCCAGCGGTTCCGGCAAGACCACCCTGCTGAACATCATCGGCGGGCTGGACCGGTACGATTCCGGCGACCTGATCATCAACGGAATCTCCACCAAAAAGTATAAGGACCGGGACTGGGACTCCTACCGCAACCATACCATCGGTTTTGTGTTCCAGAGCTACAACCTGATCCCCCACCAGACAGTGCTGGCCAACGTGGAACTGGCCCTGACCATCTCCGGCGTGGGCAAGGCGGAGCGCCGCCAGCGGGCCATCCGGGCACTGCAGGAGGTGGGCCTGGGGGAGCAGCTTCATAAAAAGCCCAACCAGATGTCCGGCGGTCAGATGCAGCGTGTGGCCATCGCCCGTGCTCTGGTGAACAACCCGGATATCCTGCTGGCTGACGAACCCACCGGCGCTCTGGACAGCGCCACCAGCGTGCAGGTCATGGACCTGCTGAAAGAGGTGGCCAAGGACCGCCTGGTGGTCATGGTTTCCCACAACCCGGAACTGGCCAAGCAGTATGCCACCCGCATCGTCAATTTGCGGGACGGCAAGATCCGCTCCGATTCCGACCCCTATCAGCCCCAGGAAGCGGACCTGCCCGAAGCGGTACACAAGAACATGGGCAAATCTTCCATGTCGCTGCTGACGGCCCTTTCCCTGAGCTTCAACAACCTGAAGACCAAGAAGGCCCGCACCATCCTGACCTCCTTCGCCGGGTCCATCGGCATCATCGGCATTGCGCTGATTCTGTCCCTGTCCACCGGCGTGAACCAGTATATTCAGCAGGTGGAGCGGGAAACCCTGTCGGAGTATCCTTTGCAGATCCAGAGCGCCGGGTTTGACCTGTCCGCTCTGCTCACCGAACCCTCGGGCAGTTCCGATCACGGACCGGATGAGGTGGGAATTCTGGACATGGTGACCAACATGTTCTCCACCATGAGTTCCAACGACCTGAAATCCCTGAAAACCTGGCTGGACAACGGGACCAGTGGCATGGAACAGTACACCAGTGCGGTGGAATATTCCTACGACATCATGCCCCAGGTCTATCTGCAGAAGCAGGACGGCGTCCGGCAGGTCAATCCGGACAGTTCCTTTGCCGCCATGGGTCTGGGCTCTTCCATGAGTTCCAGCAGCATGATGTCCTCCATGATGGGGACCGATGTCTTTTACGAGATGCCGGATGACGCGGACCTGTACCGCACCCAGTATGAGGTGAAGGCAGGCCGCTGGCCGGAAAATTACAACGAATGCGTGTTGGTGCTGACCTCCAGCGGCAGCATGAGCGATTTCATGCTCTACACCCTGGGATTGCGGGACTCGCAGGAACTGGACGACATGGTGGAGCAGTTTGTCAATGAGGAGGATGTGACCACCCCGCAGAACGTGGGTTCCTACACCTACGATGAGATCCTGGGCATCACCTTCAAGCTGGTCAGCAGTCCGGATTACTATGAGTACGACAGTGAATACGGCGTCTGGCGGGACAAACGGGACGACGACGCCTACATGCAGGACCTGGTCAGCAGGGGCGAGGACCTGACCATTGTGGGCATCGTGCAGCCCACCGAGGACGGCGGCCTGCTCATGCAGTCGGGCATTGCCTATCTGCCTTCCCTGACCCGCCATGTGGCCGAAAAGGCGGCCGAGAGCAAGATCGTGCAGGATCAGCTGGCAAATCCGCACACCAATGTCTTTACCGGGGAACCTTTCGGGGAAGAACAGGGCGAAAGCGGCTTTGATATGGAATCCCTGGTCAGCGTGGACGAGGACGCCCTGAAAGATCTGTTCTCTTTTGATGAGGGGGCGCTCACCGACGGCCTGTCCGGTTCCTTTGACATGGGCAGCATGGACATGAGCGGCATCGATATGGGTTCGGTGGACCTGTCCGGTATGATCGACCCCAACAGCCTGCAGCTGGATATTCCGGAATTTCCCCAGATGAATATGGCCGACCTGATGAAGGGGGTCAAGTTCAATGTCTCCCAGGAATCCATCACCAGCCTGGTCACCGGGCTGGTGGGAGGCTGGAACGACTACATGGCCGCTCATCCGGAAGCCGACTACACCGGCATGGGGGACAGCTTCCTGGCCTTTCTGAAAACCGAGGAGGGGGGCAAGATCCTCAGCGAAAACCTGCAGGAGATCTTGGATGCCAACGGCATCACCGCCCCCACCCAGGAGCAGATCAGCGAACTGATCACTCAGGTGGTTTCCGGTTTTGTGGACTACTGCGAGAAAAACTACCATGACGAGCTGCTTGACCCCAACCTGACCGACGAACAGCGGCAGGCTTTGCTACAAACCTATCTGGCCGAATACCTGGGCACCCCCGAAGCCCAGGCCATCATCACCCAGTGGCTGAACCAGACCTTCCCCAACGCTGAGGACTGGACCATCACCCAGGAACAGCTGAACAAGCTGGCCACAGACCTGGCTGACGGCTACCAGGCCTATGCTGTGGCCCAGGGTCTGCCCGACCCCTCCAAGATGGGGGCCTATTTCGCCGACTACATGGGCACCGAGCAGGCCCAGACCCTGCTCACCGGCAGTATTGCCTCCATGGTGGATGCCTCCGGCCTGCAGGAACAGCTGGCCTCCACTATGACCGGCTATATGCAGACTCTCATGGGCTCTGTGGCCCAGTCCCTGGGCAGTTCCATCCAGACAGCCATGGCCTCGGTGATGGAACAGGTGATGCAGCAGATCGCCGACAACATCCAGACCGCCATGGAAGGGGTGGTGCAGAAGCTGGGCGAAAACCTGGCCGATGCCTTCCAGTTCGACCCGGAGGACTTTGCCGCTGCTTTCACCATGAATATGGACGCGGAGGACCTTTCGGAGCTGCTGCAATCCATGAGTTTCTCCCAGGGCGCCACCTATGAAAGCAACCTCAGCTCCCTGGACTATGTGGATTTTGCCGATCCCAGCACCATCAGCATCTATCCTCTGGACTTTGAGAGCAAGGAACAGGTGACCGACCTGCTCACCGGCTACAACGACCGTATGACGGCGGAAGGAAAGACGGATCAGGTCATCACCTACACCGACACGGTGGGCACTCTCATGTCCTCGGTGACCGATATCATTGATATCATCAGCTATGTGCTCATCGCCTTTGTGGCCATCTCCCTGGTGGTCTCCTCCATCATGATCGGCGTCATCACCTATATCAGCGTGCTGGAACGCAAAAAGGAGATCGGTATCCTGCGTGCCATCGGTGCTTCCAAACAGAATGTCTCCCAGGTGTTCAACGCCGAGACCTTCATCATCGGTCTGGCTGCAGGGCTTATCGGTATCGGATTGACCCTGATCATCCTGGTTCCGGGCAACGCCCTGATTCATCACCTGGCCAACTCCAACGATGTGAACGCCGTTCTGCCGGTGGGCGGTGCGGTGATCCTTATTGCCCTGAGTGTGCTGCTGACCCTGCTGGGCGGTCTGATTCCCGCCAGCAAGGCGGCCAAGAGCGACCCCGTGACGGCCCTGCGCACCGAGTGACCCTGTACAGAACCAAAGCCAAAGACCGGACTCCGGCCTTTGGCTGTTCTGCTTTTCCATTGTCGGTTTTTGTTTTCCCCTGCAGGAACCGAAGTGTTGTCAGCCACCAGACGCCCGGCCATGGAACCGGGCAAGAACAGAGAAGTGATTCCGGATGAAGTATGATTTGGATATGATCGTCTTTGCCCTGGCAGGGTATCTGTCGGGCAGTGTGCTGTATGCCCAGCTGTTTGTCCGGCTGTTCACCGGACAGGACCTGGTGAAAATCAGCAATGACCACAACCCCGGCACCGCCAATGCTTTTCAGTACGGCGGTTTCTGGTGCGGCGTGCTGACCCTGGTGTGTGATCTGCTCAAAGGGGTCGTGCCCGTCCATCTGTTTGTGGCGGGCCCGCCCCGGGACCCCGCTGCCCTGGCCCTGGTCATGGCAGCCCCGGTCATCGGGCACGCCTTTTCGGTGTTCCACCACTTTCATGGGGGAAAGGGAATTGCGGTCACCTTCGGGTGTCTGCTGGGACTGCTGCCTTTGTGGCAGCCCTTCGCCACCCTGGCGGCCTTTTTCCTGCTGTTTTCGGTGGTGTTCAGGATCACGCCGAATTATTACCGAACCCTGGCCACCTATATCTGCTCTCTGGCCAGCATGCCCTTTGTGGTGAAACGGTCGGAGATCGGGGTAGGGTTCTGGCTCATCTCCTTTGCGGTGTTATGGCGGATGCTGACCAGCAAGGAGAAAAAGGAACAACCGGAGGTGAAACCACTGTGGAAGCACTGATTCTGTCCTGTGGTACCGGCGGGGGACACAACTCCGCTGCCAGGGCACTGGCGGAGGAGATGCAGCGCCGGGGCCATCAGGTACGGGTACTCAACCCGTACACCCTGTACAGTTATGAGCTGGCCCAGAGAATCGACAGCTCTTATATCTCCATGGTACAGAAAAAGCCCCGGTTGTTCGGGGCGGTGTACCGGGCAGGGCAGCTGTACCGCAAATTGCCGGTACGTTCTCCGGTGTACTATGTGAACCGGGGCATGGTGCCCATCATGAACAACTACCTGCACAAACATCCTTTTGATGTGATCATCACCACACACCTGTACCCGGCGGAGATCCTGACCAATCTGCGGGACCGGAACCTGCCCATCCCAAAGACCATCTATGTCTCCACCGACTATGTCTGCATCCCCTTTACCGAGGAGACCGAGTGCGACGCCTATGTGATCCCCGCCCAGGATCTGGCTGCGGATTATGTACAGCGGGGCATCCCGGCAGAAAAGCTCCATCCCTTCGGCATCCCCACCGGCCGGGCCTTTGCCCGCCCGGAAACAAAAGCCCAGGCCCGGGCGCGGCTGCACCTGGACCCGGACAAGCGCTATATCCTGGTGGCCGGTGGCAGTATGGGAGGCGGAACCATCCGCAAGACCATCCGGGCCCTGAAAAAAGCTGTGTCCGGCTATCCGGAGGCGGTGCTGCTAATTGTGTGCGGCAACAACCGCAACCTGTATGAGGAGTTGGTACCGCAGCAGAGCAGGAATCTGGTGGTGGTAGGCCATACAGGAGATATGGCGGGCCATGTGCGGGCCGCCGACCTCTTTGTCACCAAGCCCGGCGGGCTTTCCTCCACCGAGGCTGCGGTCTGTGGGGTGCCGTTGCTGCATGCGGCGGGCATCCCCGGTTGTGAGACCTACAACGCCCGCTACTTTGCCGCCCACGGCATGAGCGTGGCCTGTAAAAATCCCGCCGATACGGCCGCGCATGTCAAAGAATGGCTGGAGCATCCGGAAACCGGCACGGAGATGGTCCGTCGTCAGCACGAACTGGTGGATGGGGCCGCCGCGGTCCGCATCTGTGATTTCGCCCAGGCCCTGGTCCAGGGCGCAGGGCGGTGAGAAAAACCGTCTCCCCGGCAGTTCTTTCCTTTAGCATACAAACAGGCAGTGAAGGGTTCGCTGCCTGTTTTTTTATGCCCTGATGACAGAAAAGTGCAAGATATGTTCGCTTTTTCCCTGAAACCGGTGCAAAAAAACTCTGTGTCGCCTCCTGAAGGAGAGAACCCTGTTCTGATGGGAGGCATACAATGTCCGGAGCAGTCAGAAGGCGGGGGGACAGCAAAGGGGGGCACAGGACTTGTCAGGAGTCGGCCTTTGTTAAGGTATGCACTGCAAAAATATACAAAGGTAAGCAGGAAAATTTCCCTGAAAGGCCCTGAGCGGACACTTCTTGCCCACTGTGGCTTCCGGCCTTGACAAAAGAGGTGGACCTCTGTATATTGGAATTAGAATAATTCTAAATTTGGTGATGCAGTATGAGATATGCCGATACGATTTTAGAGATCATCGCCTCTTCCCACAGCCACATGACGGCGGAACAGATCTTTTTTGCCCTGAAGCAACAGTACCCTTCGGTGGTGCTGGCCACGGTGTACAACAACCTGAATGCCCTGTACGCCCAGGAAAAGATCCGCAAGATCAGCGTGGCGGGTTACCCCGACCGGTATGATAAAAATACCCGGCACGACCATCTGGTCTGCCGCCGGTGCGGGGCTTTGCTGGATATTCATCTGTCCGATCTCACCCGGGAACTGGAGCGTCAGACCGGCTTTGCCATTGAGGGGTATGATCTCAAGATCCGGTGCCTGTGTCCCCAATGCCGCGCCAAGGAACAAGCGGCCAACCAAGCATACGAGTCCCCGGACTTGTAAATATAGATAACGGGAGGTTTTTACCATGAGAAGCATCACGAAATTGGACCTGCAATACGCCCACCGGTTCTACGGTTTCAAGGGCGAAGCCCAGTATCTCCACGGCCACACCGGCGTCCTGACCATCGAGGTGGAGGACACCGTCGAGCCGGGGGTCAACATGGTGTTCCCCTGCAACGAGATCCAGAAAACCGCCTGGTCTGTTCTGCAGAACTTTGACCACGCCCTGATCCTGCGCCAGGACGACCCGTTGCTGCCCGCCATCCTGAAAGTGTACGAGGAGCAGGGCATCCGCAACGGTGCACCCCAGAACAAGATGAAGGGCCCTGCCTTCCAGACTGAGCTGGCCACCGCCTACCCGGAATGCCGCCTGGTGGTCACCAAGGAGACCCTGACCGTGGAAGGCATGATCAAGATCGTCTATGACCTGCTCAAGGACAAGCTGAACATTGCCAAGATCACCTTCACCAGCGGTGTGAACGCCGCTTCCGCGGAGTTCGAGACCCACAACCAGATCGACCGCTGCCCGCTGTGCGGCATCGCCCTGAACGAGAACGGCGTCTGCCCCAAGTGCGGCTACAAAAAGGGATAACTCTCTCCCGGTGATCACCGCCCTGCGCACCTCGCGGTGATTGCCATTCAGATGATCGGAAGTCATGCGCCGGGTCCGGGCTTATGCCCCTGGGCCCGGCGTATGGCTTTCCCGCAGCATAAAGCGGAACAGGAGGTGACACTATGCTCAGAAAACCGTTGTCCGTTCTGCTGGCCGGTACCCTGCTGCTCAGCGGATGCGCAGCAACCTGCGACACCCCGTCCCCTGTGGCGGTGAACCAGACCGGATCGACCCAGGAAACGGGGCAGCCAGTCAGCATGCCCCAGGAGGAAATGACAACCATGGATACCAATGAACATGTGATTTATCTGGCCGGTGGCTGCTTCTGGGGCATTGAATCCCTGATGCAGTCCATCCCCGGCGTGCTGGACGCCACCAGCGGGTACGCCAACGGCACCGGGGAGGCGGACGCCGACTATCGCGCCGTCTGCACCGGCAATACCGGCTTCCGGGAAACGGTGCGGGTGACCTATGACCCGGACCAGGTCAGCCTGGACGCCCTGCTGCTGGCCTATTTTTACGTCATCGACCCCACGGTGGAAAACCGCCAGGGCAATGATAGAGGCACCCAGTACCAGACCGGTGTCTATTATACCGACGATGCCGCCCGGGAGACAGTGGAGCGCATCGCCGCCATCGAGCGGGGCCGCAGCGAGAAGTTCGTGGTGGAGATCGGCCCGCTGGTCAACTTCTACCCGGCGGAGGAATACCACCAGGATTACCTGGAAAAGAACCCCGGCGGGTACTGTCACATTCCCCGGGATGAGATCGCCCTCTTCTCCAAACTGCGCATCGACCCCGGCGACTACCGCAAACCGGCAGCCGAGACCATCCGGGACAAGCTCACCGCAGAGCAGTACCGGGTCACCCAGCAAAGCGGTACCGAAAGCCCCTTCCTCAACGAATTCTGGGACAAGTTTGAGAAGGGCATTTATGTGGATGTGGTCACCGGAGAACCGCTGTTCTCCTCCACCGACAAGTTTGAGAGTGGCTGCGGCTGGCCTGCCTTCACCAAGCCCATCGAAGCCCCGGCGGTGGTGGAGCTGGAGGACAACAGCCACGGCATGCACCGCACCGAGGTCCGCAGCCGGGCAGGGGACTCCCACCTGGGCCATGTATTCACCAACGACCCGGAATCCCCCAATGGGGTACGCTACTGCATCAACAGTGCCTCCCTGCGGTTCGTCCCGTATGCGAAGATGGAAGCCGAAGGCTACGGCTATCTGCTGCCCTTGTTTGAGGAGTAATCTGCTTTTCCCGCATTCTTCCCAAGAGATAGAAAAGGCGCTCCGGCCATGAGCCGGGGCGCCTTTTCTGAGGATAGTAAAACCCGATTTGGGAGAATGGTAAGGAAATGGGCCGCTTAGTGGCACCAGCGGGCAAACTCCTCGTCGGTGCACTTGACGTAATGACTGCCGGACACCAGATGATCAGTTCCCTTGGTGTAGTCAATGCCGGAGGTGGCGTAGTCATAGGTCTCGGCAATGCGGCGCTTTTCCACCACCGGGTTGGGCAGGGGAATGGCCGAAAGCAGGCTGCGGGTGTAAGGATGGATGGGATTTTCAAAAATCTCCTCGGTGGTGCCGGTCTCCAGCAGATGTCCCAGATGCAGCACGCCGATGCGGTCGCTGATGTACTTGACCATGGACAGGTCGTGGGCGATGAAAAGGTACGCGGTGCCGGTCTCGGCCTGGATATCCTTCATCAGGTTGACCACCTGGGCCTGGATGGAAACATCCAGGGCGGAGATGCACTCGTCCGCAATGATCAGCTTGGGGTCCATGATCAGAGCCCGGGCAATGCCCACCCGCTGGCGCTGGCCGCCGGAGAACTGGTGGGGATAGCGCTCGGCGTGTTCCGGGGCCAGGCCCACCTTGGCCAGGATCTTCTCCACCTTCTCCCGGCGTTCGTCCCGGGAATGGTACATGTGGTGGATGTCCAGCCCCTCGGCAATGATGTCCTCCACCTTCTTGCGGGGGTTCAGGCTGGCCATAGGGTCCTGGAAGATCATCTGCATCTGGGTGCGCAGGCGGCGGTTGGTCGCCTTGTCCAGATGGCCGCTGATGTCGTGGCCGTCAAAGGTGATCTGCCCGGCAGTGGGGTCGTACAGCCGGATGACGCTGCGGCCGATGGTGGACTTGCCGGAGCCGGATTCGCCCACCAGACCGTAGGTCTCGCCGGGGCGGATGGTAAAACTCACATCGTCCACGGCCTTGACCGTAAAGTTGCGGTTGACCCGGAAATACTGCTTGAGGCCCTTGACTTCCAGCAGCGGAGCCTGTTCCTTGTTGACCATCTTACAGCACCTCCTTGGCCGCAACCTTGCGGGCTTCTTCTTTCATCCGTTCCACCCGGGCGCGCAGCTCGGGGGGCATATCCACCTTGGGGGCCCGGGGGTCCAGCAGCCAGGTGGCGGCATAGTGGGTATCGGTGACCTTGAACATGGGCGGGTCGATCTCCTCGTCAATGTTCAAAGCAAACCGGTTGCGGGCCGCAAAGGCGTCGCCCGGCTTCTCATGCAGCAGGTTGGGCGGGGAACCGGGGATGGTGTACAGCCGCTCGTCCGCCGTGTCCAGGTCGGGCATGGCCGAAAGCAGACCCCAGGTGTAGGGGTGGCGGGGATCGTAGAAGATCTCGTCGATGGTGCCGGTCTCCACGATCTTGCCGGCGTACATCACGTCCACATAGTCGGCCACCTTGGCCACCACACCCAGGTCATGGGTGATGTAGATGACCGAGATGCCCCGCTCCTTCTGGATGCGGCGAATCAGTTCCAGGATCTTGGCCTGGATGGTCACATCCAGGGCGGTGGTGGGTTCGTCGCAGATCAGCAGGTCGGGGTCGCAGGCCAGGGCGATGGCGATGACCACGCGCTGGCGCATACCGCCGGACAGCTGGTGGGGATAGTTCTTCATCCGCTTTTCCGCGTCGGTGATGCCCACTTCCTCCAGCAGGGTGATGGCCCGTTGCCAGGCTTCCTTCTTGTTCATCTTGAAGTGCCAGAGCATCCCTTCCATGATCTGCTTGCCGATGGGCATGGTGGGGTCCAGGCTGGTCATGGGGTCCTGGAACACCATGGCGATGCGCTTGCCGTTGATGTGGCGGCGGATCCACTTCTTGTCTTTTTTCAGGATGTCCACCGTCTCGGGGGAGCCGTCGGCGTGGTGATAGGAAAATTCAATGGAGCCGGCGTTGATGGTGGCGTTGTGGGCCAGAATGCCCATGGCCGCCTTCATGGTCACCGACTTGCCGGAACCGGACTCGCCCACCAGGGCGACGGTCTCGCCCCGGTAGAGGTCGATGTTCACGCCGCGGATGGCGTGGACCGGACCGGCGGTTGTCTTGAAGGTGATGTCCAGGTCGCGCACTGCCAGCACCCGTTCTTTTTGTTGTTCTGCCATTGTGCGTGCCTCCTTACATACTCTTCATTTTGGGGTCCAGGGCTTCCCGCAGGCCGTCCGCCACCAGGTTGAAGCTGAGCATCAGCAGCACCATCACCGCGATGGGCGGGATGATCTGGTAGGGATGGGTGGTGAAGCTGTTGTACAGCTCGTTGATCAGCGAACCCAG
>CALWNO010000047.1 GCA_944382785.1 uncultured Gemmiger sp.
CGGGTCAGCTTGACGATGGTGGCGCCTTCCAGGGCGTTGGCGCCGGGATGCATCCCATCCCAGGAGGCCGCCGCCGCGGTGACGGAGGAGGTGTCGTTGACGGCGGTGCCGGCAAACAGGGCAAAGCCCTCATTGCTCAGGCCCAGCTGGCCGCCCAGCCAGGGGAAGATCAGGGCCGCCAGCACATTGAACAGGAAGATGACCGAGATGGACTGGGCGATCTCCTCGTCATCCGCATGGACCACCGGGGCGGTGGCGGCAATGGCGGAGCCGCCGCAGATGGAGGACCCCACGCCGATGAGGGTGGAGGTGTTGCCCGGCAGATGCAGGACCTTCTGCAGCAGGAAGGCCACCACCAGGGAGGTGGTGATGGTGGACACGATGACCGGCAGGCTCTGGGCGCCCACCCGGGCGATCTCGGACAGGTTCAGCCCGAAGCCCAGCAGGATGACCGCATACTGCAGGATCTTTTTGGAGGTGTAGGTGATGCCCGGCTGGGTCAGGGTCTTGTCCTTGTAGAACAGGGCAATGACCATGCCGATGAGGATGGCAAACACCGCGCCGCCGATGACCGGGAAGGCTTTGCCCAGCAGCCAGGACGGCACCGCAATGACCAGGCAGGCCGCAACGCCCGGCAGCAGCTTTTTCACATTTTCCATAGGATGGTTCTCCTCCTGATATCGTTGGTTTCTTTGTTTCCGTCGATCAGTATAGGGTGTTTTTTGTATTACGTAAAATTATAATTCTTTATTTATATATAATTGCGTGTTATACTGGAAACAATAACCAACGGAACTTTTTCCAATCAGGAGGAATCCCCATGCTGGACCATAAGGTGGAGACCTTTCTGGCCTTGTGCCAGACCATGAACTATACCCGGGCCGCCGAGCAGCTGCACATCACCCAGCCGGCGGTGTCCCAGCATATCCGCGCCCTGGAAGCGGAGTACGGCGCCCGGTTCTTTACCTATGAGGGCAAGCAGCTCTCTTTGACCGAGGCAGGCACCCTGTTTCTGCGTACCGCCTCGGCGGCCCGGCACGACGACCTGCACCTGAAAGAACTGCTGCGGGCGGCAGCCGGGCGGCGCACTTTGCACTTCGGGGCCACCCTGACCATCGGGGAGTACCTGATGCCCGGGCCGCTTGCCCGCCTTTTGCGCACCGATCCCGACCTGCACCTGCGGATGGTGGTGAACAACACCGACGCTTTGCTGGCCATGCTGGACCGGGGGGAGATCGACTTTGCGGTAATCGAAGGGTTCTTTCCCCGCCAGGACTACGATGGCCTGGTCTTTGCCCGGGAGGAGATGCTCCCTGTCTGCGCACCGGCTCACCCACTGGCTGCCGGTACCCATGCCCTGCGGGATCTGCTGGACGCCCATCTGCTGGTGCGGGAGGAGGGATCCGGCACCCGGGAGATGCTCCAGCGGGCCCTGCAGGAGCGGGGGCTGTCCCTGGCAGACTTTCCCCATCTGGCGGAACTGGGCAGCCTGAACGCCATCAAGGCCCTGGTGCTGGAAAACTGCGGCATCACCTTCTGTTACCGGTCGGTGGTAGCCAAAGAGCTGGCGGCGGGAACTTTACGGCAGATCGACCTGCCGGATTTCACCCTGGCCCACGATTTCACCTTCCTGTGGCAGAAAAACAGTGTCTTTGCGCCCTATTACCGGGAGGTATTCACCAAACTGCGGCCGTAAATCACAAAACCCGCCCGTTCCTGATAAGAAACGGGCGGGCTTTTGCCATAGCAAAGCTAAAAGAAAAAGCCGGACCAACTGTCCGGCTTTTGACGTGGTGCGCGGTACAGGACTCGAACCGTTCACACCGGGCATGATGCGGTGGAGCGGTGCCCGCGCAAGGCTTTGTTACGGCCCGCCGGGCGGTCTGGTGTTTGCGGTGCGGAACGGTGTGGGCTGCCCTAAAAGGGAAAAGTGCGGTCAAAAGTGCGGTATCACTGGGCGTTCTTCAGCACCCGGAGAAACACGCCGTTGACGGCCTGGGCGGTGGTTTCATCGTCACCTGTCAGGGCGTGGCCGTAGATGCCGAAGGTGTCCATGTCCTGGCTATGGCCCACCAGCTGCTTGACTTCCCCGGCAGGCAGCGTCTTGACCACCGACACAAAGGTGTGCTGCAGTTCATACAGCGTGCAGGGCGTCAGACCGTTGGCGGCGCAGTAGGCTTTCCACCTGGCATAGTAGGTCTTTTCCCGCTGGATGCAGAACACGCTTTCCTGGCCGCCGGTGATGCTGCGCTGTTCCTCCAGTACCCGCCGGGCCATGTCGGACAGGATGAAGGAGCGGACCGCGTTCTGGTTCTTGCCCTGGGTTTCTTCCCCGTGGACGTTCACCGCCCGGCGGATCTCCACGGTGCAGCCGTGCACATCAGCCCAGCGCAGGCCGATCAGCTCCCCGGGGCGCAGGCCGGTGAGAACCTGGAAGCGGTAGGCGTTGATATACTCATCCCGAACAACCTTGCCGCGCCACAGCGTGGTGTCCGTGTTCAGTAGCTTCAGCAGGTCCCCGGGCTGCAATACCTTCTTGCCTTTGTACCTGGCCCCGGCGGGCACCCGCAGCCCTTCGGGGGTGAAGGTGCTGACCTTGCAGGCCCGGCAATACTTGCAGAAGGCCCGCAGGTCTGCACACAGGGACTGCAGCGTCTTTTTGCTGCGCCCGGCGGCGTATGCCTGGTTGACGATGCCCTGCAGGTCCTGTTCGGTAAGGCTGGTGATCCGCTTGCGCCCGATCCGGGGCAGCACCCAGACCTTCCACCGGCTGGAAATGTTCTGGCAGTTGCCGGTCGAGGTGGTTTCCTGCTGGACGGCGTACCATTCCCGGTACAGATCTTCCACCCGGGCGCCGCGGGGATTGATGCCCTCATCCAACCAGGCGTCTGCCTTGGCGTTGGCTTCCCGCTGGCCGGTGCGGCCCGGCTTCGAACTGTAAAAGCTCTTGCGGGTGCCGTCCTTCTGCACGTCGATGCGCCAGCGGTTGCCGTTCCAGGAAGCGGTGTTGGTTCTTCTTCCCATAAAAATAACCTCCTTGTGGGTACACTTTGACAAGCCCACACAGGAGGTTGTATAATAACAGGTGCTAGGGCTGTCTTATACACTCGCTGTGTAAGCTGTTCTATTCAAAACCGTTCCCGGTTGCCGCCGGGGGCGGTTTTTTACTTTTTCAGTTCCTTTTTCTTCTGTTCGCGCTCAATCTGTTTGATACTTTTGGATGGTGTAGGAAGATCTTCCGGCATGGTACCGCCCAGCTCTTTGATGGTCTGGCGCACCTTACGGCCAACATCGTAATGCGTCTGGTTGGCAGCTTCCTTTCCGACGATACCTTCTCTGCGTAATTTCTCGTCGGTCTGGGTTGCGCGGAACAGGTTGGCAGCCAATTCGGTGCTGCCCATGTGATCCAGAATCTTCTGACTCCTTTTTAGTCCTTTCCTTTCGTGAATCTCTTTGACACCAAGCCCGCCATACAAGCCCTGATAGCCTTTATTCTGAAAAATTGCGTATTCATACGGCGTTACAATGCCAGCCTGCTGAGCAGCCTCCGCCAGAGATTTGTTGTGTACGGTCATTTCATTTCGAATCGCTAGGCGTTTTTGGTCCTCGGACAGCTGATCGTAGTCTTCAATTAGCTCTTGTTGCCGCGTTTTTACAGCGAAATAGGTCTGGCCTATCGCAATAACCTCTTTTCGAGGATCTCCGTTTTGAACAATCAAATAACAAGCATAGCGAGAAAGCATGATATCATCAATGGGTTTATGAGTGGCGCCAGCATCGACGATTTTGTTGACGTCAACAAAATCGTCGTCTGGTTCATGCCCGCTATTGATGCAGGCGATTTTTGCTTTGTCAATAACAGAACAAAAGTTCCTCCATTCTGTATACTCTAGAACATGTTGCAGCTCTCTTGCATACCAGAATTCTATACCATCTTCTGTGTAATGCTTGATGGATTCAAAGGTTTCTTCGCTATATTTCTGAATGTTCGCCAAAGTTCTTCCCTCCAACTCCCTGCTGCTTACTGTCGGCAGGGCTTTTCTTTTTGTCTGGGCGTGTCCAATATGGACACATTCGCTCAAGGAATGTACGGCTTTATCATACTCCCGGCGGGTCACTCCATCGCTTGCATCAGATCCACAAGCCAGGCGGGACGCTTGCTGCCAATGGGCAGGATCTCCCCGTTGCGGTACTCGGCTACCAGGACAAAGCCGTTGTCGTTGTCGAAGAAGCGGGCTTCGTCGCAGTATGGCAGGATCTTCACCACGTCGGAGAACCGCCGGGCAAAACGGGCTTCCACGTCCCGCCGGGGGATATCGTGTCCGCCCTTGCGGACCCGGTTTTCAATGCGCTGCAGGCTCTCCTGCAGGCTGTCCAGGCCAACATAGTACAGCCGGATGTAATACCCGGCCTCCTTGGCCCGGCGGGCCAGCTTGCGGGCATAGCCGCCGGAAAGGGTGGTTTCCTGGGTGAAGCTGACGCCATCGGCCAGTGCCCGCTCCAGCTTCTCCACGGCCACCTTGCCGCCCTCATATTCATCCCCGCCCAGTTCGGCGGTGATCTTGTCCGGGTCTACGATAATGCCCAGGTCGGTGCGCTCGGCTTTGATGGAGCCGGTCAGACTGGATTTGCCGCAGCCGTTCACGCCGCCGATGATGGTATAGATCTTCATGGGTTTTGCCCTCTTTCTGGTTTTAGGTTTTATCAGGTTTTCCCGCGCGTGTCGTGTCAAGTAATCCCCGCGCGTATCGTGTTACAAAACACTGCTTTTCTCATTGTTCGCTCGTTGTTCGCCGCTTTGCCTGCCAGCCCCGCAGACAGGGCCGCAGGAGAGAAACAAGGCCGGGTAATATACTTTCTCCTTCCTGTGCAGGAAAACGCCCTGTACAGGGGCTTGCGGGGCCGTTTCCGGGAGGGGGCCGCCGGGAGTGTGGGGCGTTGGGCATGGGGCGCCCCCATCAAGCAGGGGCCTGTGGCTATCCATGGGCATTGCTTGCGTGTTATTCGGGTTCAGAACTTGCTTCCTTTTTGGCACGCTTCATACGCTCTTCTTTTGACAAAAAATCCGGCACCGGATACGGCTCAACTTTCCCTGCGGTATATCCTTTTTTGTATTCTGGAACCTTCGCAAAGTCGGAAACAACTGAAACGGATTGCTTTTTACCAGATAAATTCATGGAATCGAAAGCCTCAAGTAACGCTTGTTTTAGTGCTGCTTGCCGTACATCTACAATGGTTTGTGCATCTCCATTTATTCCAATTGGATACGATCGCAAGAACGCTGTTGGCTCTTCACCTAAGGCAATAGCAATTTTTGTTAGAGTTTCTATTTTAGGTTGAACTTTTCCGCCCTCGCATAGACGAATGCTGTTAACTGAAATTCCGGCTTTTTCAGCAAGTTCAACTTGGGACATATTCAACGCGCGACGCTTATACCGTATATCTTCTGAAATGCCCTTGAAATCAGCCATGTGCAGGACCTCCACTTTTTTTATTAGTATACGAAAACTAAATAAAAAAATCAATAGAATTAGTTGACAAAACCAATTTGTTGGTTATAATGTTAGTTATAAGAACCAATCCGTTGCTTCTCTCTTTCTTCTGGAGGTGAAAAAAATTGAAGTTAGACCGAACGCAACTTGATATCGCCGTTGCAAATGCAGGCGTACCCAGTTACCGGCAGCTTGCCCAGCGTGTCGGATGCAGCGCCCAGAATCTTTCTGTGATTCTGAATCGTGGAAGTTGCAAACCCGCAACCGCTGGGAAGATTGCAGCCGCTTTGGGCGTGCCGGTGGAAAGCATCGTCAGAAAGGAATGACCCCATGAAGAAAGATTCCATGCCCGGCGGTCTGGTACTTATCAAGCCCATTGGTTCCCGCATGGAACCGTACACCACGGCGGACACCGTGGCACAATATGCGCAGGTGCAGCAACAGACCGTAGAACATCTTATTCGCAAGCACAAAAGTGACCTGGAAGAGTTCGGCACACTGCGATTTGAAATCCGAGCGTGCCCCCACCGTACCGGGGCCAGCTTGCAAAAGCTCTACCACTTGAATGAGCAGCAAGCGACCTTGCTTATCACCTATCTGCGCAACACTGAACCCGTGCGCCGGTTCAAAAAGGCCCTTGTGCGCGGCTTCTTTGAAGCCCGGCAGGAACTGGCCCGCCGGGAAGTGCAGCGGGCCATAAAGGCCCCGGTGCGCCGCAGTCTGACCGATGCCATCCGGGACAGCGGCGAAAATGAGCGGATGCACGGCCACGCCTACACCGCATATACAAACCTGGTCTACAAGGCGGCGGCAGGCCGCACAGCTACCCAGATGCGCAAAGATGCCGGTTTGCCCAAGGGGGCGGACGTGGTGCCGCTGCTGACTGCTGACGAACTGGCCCTCGTGACAAAACGGGAAGCGCAGGTTACAACGCTACTCGATTGTGGCATGGCCTATGATGCAATCCGCGCCGTGCTGCTGGGAGGTGAAAGCCATGTACATACCGCTTGAAGAACGTGAAACCATAATCACCTTCAACGAGAAGGAGCCGACCGCCAGCGTCTACACCATGAATGGGGCACTCATCCGCAAGCTGGAGGGCCTGGCCCAGAGCCGCGCGGACGATGCCCGGCGGGTCAAGACCTACCCGGACGGGGCGCAGGAATACGAGGTGCCCAAGAAGTGGGTGAAGGTCAATGCGTCCCGGATTTTGAGTGATGCACAGCGCGAAGCGGCATTGAAGAACGCGGAAGCCGCGAGAAATGCCAAGTTTGGCTAAAATCATTATGCCGTTCTAAGGCAAAACACCTTAACGCCCTTTAGGCGACAAATTACCCGCCAAGAGGGTAAGCCCCCCGAGAAAGCCCAATAAACTGCAAGAGATTTCAGCAAAGAGAGGTGCCCACATGACCGCAGCCGAAAAGGTTGAAGCGTACCTGGACAGGGTACTGCGTTACCTGGATACGCCCTTGGGCCAGCGGGACCCGGGCGAGTATGAAGCCCTTATGGCCATGAAGTCCGAGATCTACACCATGAGTAAAGGAGATGCAACAACATGAGACTGTTCTATAACTTGCGCGTCCGCTTTGCACAGTGCGAGCGGGGACAAAACGAGGTTGCCCGCCTTGCGGGTATTGCCCCCAGTACAATGACCAATCGCATGACCGGGCGGCAGCCGTTCAACGCCTGGGAGATGGACGCTATCGCCGGTGTCCTGGATATCCCCCGAGAGGAATACGGCAAGTACTTTTTCCTGCCCCGGAACCTGGTACCGAAACCGGGCGGCAAAGCATGACCGGGCAAAAGAAAAGCCGCCCCGGAAAGCCGGGACGGCGAAAGGAGATTCACGCAATGAAGTTTTGCATCATTGTACCGCTTGCCCGCTGCGTTGTCAAGTTCGCTTGCGTGGCTGCCGGGTTCTACGGCTTTATGGCCCTGGGGGCGCTGAACGTCCCCGCCCTGATCTGCGCCGTTCTGGCGCTCAATGCCCTGCTGGGCCTGTGGTTTGCACTCGAATGCAAAAAGGCCGCCCCGGTGCTGGAACACCGGAACGGCCAAGGCGGTAAAGTTTGCTGCTATTACCGCCTCCATCATAACAGAATCGGAGGAAAATTGCAATGAAGTTTGAAAAGACCATCAACCTGACCGCCTACGAGGTGGAGTACATCGACCAGCGGCAGCCCAAGCCGCGCACCGTACACCGGGAAACCGTCGTGCTGGACGGTGGGAAGCTGTCTGCCCTGGAACGCCTGGGAATGCGCCCGGCGGGCTACCTGGCCCAGCAGTTTGAGCGCAGCGGCTACACCGTGGCCACCATCCGCCGGGGCGAAACCATCAACGCCCATGTGGACCTGGCGGAACTGTGGGACAAGACCCGGAAAGAAATCGAGCTGCAGCAGGTTGTGGCGGCAGCGGCCCGGCTTGGAGGTGGTAGCGATGCAGTGGAATGAAGCACCTCGACGGGTAGTCGACTCTGGTGATCCGCTGTTGCTGACTGCTTCGGAGGTATACGAGCTGGCAAGGCAAACAGATTTGCCAGCCGGGACCTATGACCTTATGGATGGGATTGCAAGAATATACGGGATAAATCCCCATGGTGATAGCGAGTGCCGTGTTTTATTTATGCTTGCCGCTGCATTTGTGGCTGGTTGCACCTATGCCGTTGAGAAGGAGGGCAAGAGCCATGAGGGGCTGTCTAACACCGGACTGTATGCAGAGGAAAGAGGGGTGTGAAATGGCACAAAAGCGCATGTTTTCTTTAGCCGTGGTCGATACCGACCGCTTTCTTGATATGCCTGTTTCCACACAGGCACTGTACTTCCATCTCGGGATGCACGGGGACGATGACGGATTTGTGTCCGGCCCGCGCAAGATCGCTCGTGCCGCCGGGTGCAATGACGATGACCTGCGCCTGCTGATTCAGAAAAAGTATATTATCCCGTTTAAGAGCGGTGTTGTGGTTATCACAGACTGGAAAATCAACAACACGTTGAAGAACGACCGATACAAGGCGACCGTTTACCAGGATGAACTTCACAAATTGACGACAATGCCCGGTGGGAGTTATGCCTGCGGTTCCACACTGATTCCAGAATGGAACCAAAACGGAACCAGACTGGAACCACAACAGAACTTAACAGAACATAACATAACAGAGCATAGTGAGAGTATGGCAGCAAGGCCGCCACGCACCCCCGCAAATAGAAAAGCAAGCCGGTTTGTTCCCCCAACTATTGAGGAGGTCCGCGCCTACTGCCAGGAAAGACGGAACGCTGTCGATCCTCAGAGGTTTGTTGACTACTACACCGCCAATGGCTGGACGCAAGGGCGCGGAAAGCCTATCAAAGATTGGCGGGCCGCCGTGCGAACCTGGGAGGGGCGTGACGCTCAAAGGACGCCCCCTGTACACCCGGCCCCGGCGGCGGATTATGACCTGTCCGGGTATCTGGGAGGTGAGCCGGATTGATAAATTGGACAAACCGTCTTGGCAACCCACAGCGCCCAGGCGACCATACCGACCCGGAAACCGGCCTGCTGGTATGTGGCGTCTGTGGGGAGGTAAAGCAGAGCCGCATTGAGCTGCTGGGGCGGCAAGAGGTTGTGCCGGTCGCGTGTCGCTGTGTGCGGGAAGAAAACGCAGCCCGAAAAGAATCGCTTGCCCGGGAAGAAGCTGCTTACCGCCTGGCCCAGCGGCGTACGAACTGCTTTGGCGAGGATGACAAAAAGGCCGGATTCACCTTTGCCGTCGATGACCGCCGAGACGTTCAGCTTTCCGACCGCGTGCGTGGCTATGTGCAGCACTTTGCCGAGTTTCGCCGCGAGGGACGGGGCCTGCTGCTGTTGGGGCCGACCGGGACGGGAAAGACCTTTTACGCCTGCTGCATTGCCAACGCGTTGCTGGAAGCCGGATACAGCGCCAGGGTGACCAACTTTGCCCAAATTGCAAACGAATTACAGGGAACGTTTGACAAGCAGGGCGTCCACAATGCCCTATTGCGGCCTGACCTGCTGGTCCTGG
Source organism: uncultured Gemmiger sp. (assembly GCA_944382785.1). Classification (GTDB taxonomy): domain Bacteria; phylum Bacillota; class Clostridia; order Oscillospirales; family Ruminococcaceae; genus Gemmiger. Next base: position 9,511 of record CALWNO010000047.1, read on the forward strand.
ACGACCTGGCCGCCGAGCGGGACACTGCATTTATGAACGAGATTGTTTTCCAGGTGATTGACGCACGCTGCGCCGCTCAAAAGCCGATGGTAATTACCAGCAACCTGTCTGCCCAGGCGTTTTTTAAGCCGGATACGATTGAGCGGGGGCGGGTGTTCTCACGCCTGAAAGAGGTCTGCATCCCGCTTTCCGTGACCGGCACCGACCGCAGGGAAGAACAGTTGCGCCGGCGCATGGCGGATGACCTGGCCCGGTTGCATTCCAATGACATGGAGGCAAAATGAATCCGCGATGATGTACTGGACATGCCCCTGTTGCGGGGCAAACCTCGACCCCGGCGAGCGGTGCGACTGCCGCGACCCGCCCCGGTGGGGGCTATCACCCCTCCACCCCCGCCCGGCGGGCTTCCCGCCGTCACTGGGGAACTTTTCGCGCGGAAAGGGGCGCAGCATGGAAAGCAGAAACACAACGCAGCCGGGCGCTGAAACCGGCCTGAACCGAGAGCGAAGCCAGAGAAACCCGGCGGAACAGCCCGCCGGGCAGCAGGCCGTCAACGCGGCGCTGGCTGCCCTGGCCAAGACCGGAGACGCCTTTGCCCTGGGTCAGCTGTGGCAGATCAACCGGGGGCTGCTGCGGTCCCTGTTCTGGCGGTGGTATCCGGCGCACAAGGCCCTGGCGGACGCGCATGGCATGACCGCAGACGACTTTGAACAGGAAGGCTATTTTGCCGTCCAGTACGCCGCCCAGACCTACCAGCCGGAGGCGGGCAGCTTTTCAAACTGGCTGGGGCAGGCCATGCAGCGGCAGATTGGCCGGGCACTGACCGGCGCCCACCGCCGCAACGTGACCGATACAGACGGCAAGCAGCACACCGTTTCCGCTGACCCGCTGAACCACTGCGCCAGCCTGGACACGCCCCTGGACGAGGACGACAGCGGCGCGGCCACCCTGGGCGAGCTGCAACCCGACCCGGCGGCCGCCAGCGCCATGCAGGCGGCGGAGGATGCCATCTTTCAAGAGCAGCTGCACGCCGCTCTGGAAGAAGCCCTGCACAAGCTGACCGAGCGCGAGCAGGCGGTCATCCGCGGGAAATACTATGCCGGCAAGACGGTGCGCCAGATCAGCGAGGAACAGGGCTTGACAATAAGCCAGGTCAACACGGCAAAAACATCCGCGTTCAGCAAGCTGCGCCGCAACCCGCGCCTGCTGCGCTGGCGGGAGGAGACCATCCAGCGGCACGCCTGGCACGGCACCGGCTTTTCCGCCTGGTACGCAGGCGGCAGCGTGGAGGAACGCACGGTCGAGTACCTGGAAAGCAAAGGGGCGTATATCGTAGATGAATGCCCCGCCGGGGAGGTGATGCCGAACCAGGGATAGACCGCAAACAAGCCCATTTTACACACAAAGAAAGGATTTTTGATCATGTTTGATTCATCCGCCTACAAGGCCGAACTGACGGCCATTTATACCGCCTATTCCGAGTGGTTCCATGCCTTTTCCGCTTTCGTGGAAAGCACCCGAGAAAAACGCACCCTGTACAATGCCATCGCCTTTGAAAAGGCTGCACAGCAAGAGCGGGAGACACTGAACGCGGCCCGTGTGAACGCTGTACAGAAGGTGGAAAATGCCCGTGCCGCCCTTCTGGACAAAATCGGTAAAAACTGGATGGTTCGCATTGCGAGTTATGACGAAAAGGGCGTTGCCCTGTTCGGCTCTGATTATGTGGCCCCGACGCTGGAAGATCTGGAATTTGCCGCCCGGGACTACTACAGCAAAAACACCACCATGTTACAGGCCCTGTATTCTATCGCCGAGAAACGCGGCCTTGCGGGTGATATCGCGCAAGATTCCCCGCTGTACATGGCCAGCCGTCAGAAAAAGATTGACGCGGCGAACAGCCTTGCGGATGAAGTCCGCAGCGTGATGGAAACCGCCGACCCGGTAAAGCTGGATGCGCGGCAGTATATCGCGGACAATTTCGAGACCATGGAAGCCGCCAAAGTTGCTATTATTGGCAATATCTGATATACTGCGGTCAAAACTGCGGTAAGGCAAAAAGAAAAGACCCAGGAACCTGCGTTCCTGGGTCTTTTGTCGTGGTGCGCGGTACAGGACTCGAACCTGTGACCTCCTGCACGTCAAGCAGATGCTCTACCAGCTGAGCTAACCGCGCATGTCAACTTGCGACTTGTATACTATACCAAACCTTGCGGAAAAAATCAAGCCCTTTTTTCAAAAAAATCCGAAAATTCTGTAAAACCTCTTTTGCGGCGGGAAAAATAGACGGTACAGCGCTTTTTTGCGGCAGGGCCTCCCGGGGCAAAATCTTGCCGCAACGACGCTTTTGTGGTATACTGTTACGGTTAAAATGGAGAGGTGTAACGAAATGCGCGTTTTGGGCATCGACCCCGGCTATGCCATTGTGGGCTGGGGGGTCGTGGAATATGTGGGCAACCGGTTTGCCCCGGTGGGATACGGGGCGGTCATGACCGACAAGGATACCCCTTTTGAGCATCGTCTGGAAGAAGTCTATGACGGCATCCTGGACGTGTGCAAGCGGTACCAGCCCGAAGCCATCTCGCTGGAAAAGCTCTTTTACCAGCACAACCAGACCACCGTCATCGGGGTGGCGGAAGCCCGCGGGGTCATCCTGCTGGCCGCCGCCCAGTGCGGGATCCCTATTTATGAGTACACCCCCATGCAGGTCAAGCAGGCGGTGACCGGCTACGGCAAGGCGGTAAAAAAACAGATCCAGGAGATGACCCGGATGCTGCTGCACCTGCCGGAAATCCCCAAGCCCGACGACACCGCCGACGCTCTGGCCATGGCGGTGGCCCACTGCCATTGCAGCCGCAGCCGCCTGATGGGCACCCAGCCCCGCTGATTCGGTTTCACCTTATTAGTATAGAGAAGAAAAGGGAAGCGCCATGATCTATTGTCTGACCGGAAAAGTTCTGAAAAAGACCCTGGATACCGTCGTCATCAGCTGCGCGGGGGTGGGGTATCTGGCCCAGGTGCCCCTGTCCACCGCTGAAGCCCTGCCCGCCCCGGGCAAGGAGGCCACCCTGTACACCGTCATGACAGTGAGCGAGAACGACGTGTCCCTCTACGGCTTTGCCACCGAGGACCAGCGCGCCTGCTTCAAGATGCTCACCGGCGTGTCCGGTGTGGGCCCCAAGGCGGCGCTGGCCATCCTGTCGGTGATGAGCCCCGAAAAGGTGGCCTTGGCGGCCTCCTCCGGGGACCACAAGGCCTTCACCGCCGCCAATGGCGTGGGCCCCAAGCTGGCCCAGCGCATCGCCCTGGAACTGAAGGACAAGGTGGGCAAGGGCCTGGCCGCCGGTACCGGCTTTGCCGGCAACGTGGCCGCCGCCCCGGCCCCCCAGAGTGCCCCCGCCCAGGCGGTGGCCGCCCTGGTCAGCCTGGGGTACAGCACCTCCGACGCGGCCGCCGCCGTGGCCCGGGTGGACGATACCCTGCCGGTGCAGGACATTATTAAAATCGCACTGCGCGGGCTGTCCCGCGCCTGAATCCCTGAAAGGAAGGTACCATGGCACAGAATCAGGAATATACCGTCGATCCCAGCCGTCTGGTCAGCCCCGACCTGGGCCCGGCGGAGGTGGAAGAAAACAGCCTGCGCCCCAAGACCCTGGACGACTACATCGGCCAGGACAAGGCCAAGAGCAACCTGCGCATCTATCTGCGGGCGGCCCAGCAGCGGGGCGAAGCGATGGACCATATCCTGCTCTACGGCCCTCCCGGCCTGGGCAAGACCACCCTGGCGGGCATCGTGGCCCAGGAGATGGGGGTCCAGGTGCGGATCACCTCCGGCCCGGCCATCGAAAAGCCCGGCGACCTGGCCGCCCTGCTCACCAATTTGCAGGAGGGAGATATCCTTTTTATTGACGAGATCCACCGTCTGTCCCGCCAGGTGGAGGAAGTGCTATACCCGGCTCTGGAGGACTACGCCCTGGACATCATGATCGGCAAGGGCCCCAGTGCCCAGAGCATCCGCATCAACCTGCCCCACTTCACCCTCATCGGCGCCACCACCCGGGCCGGGCAGCTCACCGGCCCTCTGCGGGACCGGTTCGGCATCCTGCTCAAGCTGGAACCCTACAGCCCCGACGAGCTGGCCCGGATCATCACCCGCAGCGCCGGCATCCTGGGCATCCCCATCGACCAGGAAGGCGCCCTGGAGCTGGCCCGGTGCAGCCGGGGTACCCCCCGTATTGCCAACCGGCTGCTCAAGCGGGTGCGGGACTTTGCCACCGTCCAGGGGGACGGGGCCATCGACGGCCCCACCGCTGTGGCGGCCCGCAAACAGATGGACATTGACGAGATGGGCCTGGACGAGCTGGACCGCGGGGTCCTGCGGGCCATCATCGAGCTGTACGGCGGCGGGCCGGTGGGTCTGGAGACCCTGGCCGCCGCCCTGGGGGAGGAGAGCGTCACCCTGGAGGACATCTGCGAACCCTACCTCATGCAGCTGGGCTATCTGACCCGCACCCCCCGTGGCCGCTGTGTCACCCGCCTGGCCTACGAACACCTGCACCTGCCGGTGCCCCGCCGTCTGCGCGACGACGAGGAGGACGGCCAGCAGAGTATGTATTGATTTTTCCGACGGCAAACACCGTCTGACACCCCCGAAAGGAGCCCTGAATCTATGCGCTGTGCCGATACCTGGCAGGACTACGAACTCATTGACGCCACCGGCCACAACCGGCTGGAACGCTGGGGCAAGACCCTGCTCATCCGTCCCGACCCCCAGATCATCTGGAAAAACGAGCCCGTCAGCCCCCTGTGGAACCGGGCGGACGCCGTCTATCACCGCTCGGCCAAGGGCGGCGGCAGCTGGGAACAGCACCGCAAACTGCCCCAGCGCTGGCAGATCGGCTGGCAGGGGCTCACCCTCATCGTCAGCCCCACCGGCTTCAAGCACACCGGCGTTTTCCCCGAACAGGCGGTGAACTGGGCCTGGTACCAGAAGAAAATTGCCGCCGCCCGTCGTCCTATCAAAGTGCTGAACCTTTTCGGCTACACCGGCGGCGCCACCCTGGCCTGCCTGGCCGCCGGAGCTTCGGTCACCCATGTGGACGCCTCCAAGGGAATGGTGGCCTGGGCCCGGGAGAACGCCGCTGCCAGCAACCTGGCCGACAAACCCTGCCGCTGGATCGTGGACGACTGCGCCAAGTTTGTGGCCCGGGAGATCCGCCGGGGCAGCCGGTACGACGGCGTCATCATGGACCCGCCCAGCTACGGCCGGGGTCCCGGGGGCGAGATCTGGAAGCTGGAGGACAACGTCTACGATCTCATCACCCTGACCCAGCAGGTCCTCACCGATGACCCGCTCTTCTTTGCCATCAACTCCTACACCGAGGGCCTGAGCCCGGCGGTGATGGAATACATCCTCAAGACCAATCTCTGCCCTGTCAAGGGCGGAAAAACCTGGTGCGATGAGATCGGCCTGCCGGTCTCGGCCACCGGGGGCGTGGTGCCCTGCGGCGCCACTGCCGTGTGGGAAAAGGAATAAAAAGGGGGTAAGGTTCATGGAACCCATGCTCAAAGCCCAGGATGTGCACTTCCGCTATGACCCCGAACGCCCGGACTACGCCGTGGACGGCGTCAGCCTGGAAGTCAAGCGCGGCGAGTTTGTCGCCGTGCTGGGGGGCAACGGCAGCGGCAAGAGCACCCTGGCCAAACACTTCAACGCCATTCTGCTGCCCGAATCCGGCACCGTGCTGGTGGAGGGCATCGATACCCGCACCGAGGACAAACTCTACGAAATCCGCCAGAAAGCGGGTATGGTGTTCCAGAATCCGGACAACCAGATCGTGGCCACCATCGTGGAGGAGGACGTGGCTTTCGCCCTGGAAAATCTGGGCGTGCCCAGCGAGGAGATCCGCACCCGGATCGATGAGGCCATGAAGATGACCGGCATCTACGAATTTCGGGAAAAGGCTCCCTACAAGCTGTCCGGCGGCCAGAAACAGCGGGTGGCCATCGCGGGCGTCATTGCCATGCGGCCGGACTGCCTGATTTTGGATGAGGCCACCGCCATGCTGGACCCCCGGGGCCGGGCCGCGGTCATGAACACCATCCACAGCCTGCGGGCGGCGGGCATCACCATCGTGTCCATCACCCATTATATGGAGGAGGCCGCCCAGGCCGACCGGGTCCTGGTCATGAGCCGGGGCCGCATCGTCATGGAAGGCACTCCCGAGGAAGTGTTCAGCCAGACCGAGCGCCTCAAGCGCTACCGGCTGGATGTGCCCCAGGCCGCGGAACTGCGGGATGAGCTGGCGGCCGCCGGGCTGCCCATGCCCGCCAACGTCATCACCCCCGAAGCCTGCGCCCGGGCTCTGTACGACCTGCTTCGCTGAATAAACGGCACCACGCCGCAGAATCTGAATGACCGCAGCTTCACCGGCAAAGGCCGGGCGGCATGCGGAAGGAAGGGAAACGAACGTGTCTGAGATCATTCGCTGTGAACATCTGCGCTATGTGTACAACGCCGGACTGCCCGACGAGACCGCCGCGCTGGACGATGTGAGCTTCTCCATTGAGGAGGGGGACTTCGTCGGCATCATCGGCTCCACCGGCAGCGGCAAATCCACCCTGATCAGCCATTTCAACGGGCTGAACCGTCCCACCTCCGGCAAGATCTACGTGGACGGCCGGGATATGTGGGCGGAAGGAGAGGACCTGCGGAGCTTCCGGTTCCTGGTGGGCCTGGTTTTCCAGTACCCCGAATACCAGCTCTTTGAGGAGACCTGCGCCCAGGATATCGCCTACGGCCCCCGCAACATGGGCCTGAGCGAGGAGGAGATCCAGCGCCGGGTCAAGGAAGCCGCCGAATTCACCGGCCTGAGCGAGGACCTGCTCCAGCGCAGCCCCTTTGAACTGTCCGGCGGCCAGAAGCGCCGGGTGGCCATTGCGGGCGTCATGGCCATGGAGCCCCGCATCCTGGTGCTGGACGAGCCCGCCGCCGGCCTGGACCCGGAAGGCCGGGACACCATCCTGGCCCAGATCAAGGCCTACCACAAAAAGACCGGCGTCACGGTGGTGCTGGTCAGCCATTCCATGGAGGACATCGCCAAATACGCCGACAAGGTGCTGGTCATGCACCGGGCCGGGGTGGCCATGTACGATACGGTGGAAAACATCTTTGCCCGGGCGCCGGAACTGCTGGAGCTGGGGCTTTCGGTGCCCCAGGTCACCCAGATCTTCCTGCGGCTGAAAAAGATGGGCCTGGACATCAAGACGGATGTGTATACCATGCCCTACGCCGTCAAGGCGGTGCTCAAAGCTTACAACGCCCGCCATCCCGAAAAGCCTCTGCCTCTGCCGGAGGAGAAAGGAGGGGAAGACCATGCTTCGTGATATCACCATCGGGCAGCACTTCCCCGGCAATTCGGTGCTGCACCGCTGCGACCCCCGCCTGAAACTGGTGGGAACCATTGCTTATATCATCGTGCTGTTTGTGGCCTCCAACCCTCTGGGCATCTTTTTGTCCCTGGCGCTGCTGGCCCTGCTGTATTCGGTGGCCAAAATCCCCTACCGGCTCATTCTCAAGAGCCTCAAGCCCATCGTGCCCATCATCATCTTCACGGCGGTGCTCAACCTCTTCTTTATTTCCGGGGAAGGGGAACCGCTGGTGCACCTGTGGATCTTCTCCATTTATAAGGAGGGCGTGTCCTACGCCGCCCTCATGGCCACCCGGGTGGTGGCGCTGATCGCGGGCACCAGCCTGCTCACCTACACCACCAGCCCCATCGTCCTCACCGACGCCATCGAATC
>CALWNO010000048.1 GCA_944382785.1 uncultured Gemmiger sp.
CTTGAGCATGGTCAGGCCCTTCACCAGGCTGGAGTCCGGCTTGTGGCGGGCCGCCTTGACCGGGTCCTCCTCCATGGTGACCACCTCGGTGCAGTTGATGACCTCAAAGGGAGTCAGGTCGATGTTCAGCTCGGCGGCTGCCTTGCGGATGACCTCCTCCTGACCCAGCAGGGCGATGGTCATGCCCTGGCCGAACTCCTTCACAGCGTCGGCGGCACCCTGCAGCACGGCGTTGGGGGCGTTGTCGCCGCCCATCACATCCAAAAGAATCTTCATTCCACGTCCTCCTGTCGGGCCACCCAGTCAGCTATAGCGGCCTGGGCGGCGTTGGAAAGCGCCAGGTAGCGTTCCCGCTTGTCCCGGATGGAGGCGATCTCCTCGGTGCGGGGCAAGATACCCATGTTGGCGCCCATGGGCTGGAAATCCTTATTGGGGGTCATGAGATACTCGATCAGCGCGCCGCACATGGTAGAAGCCGGGGGCGGCGTGTAGGTTTTGCCGTTGAGACGGGCAAAAATCGACCGCGCCGCCATCAGACCGCTGGCCGCGCTTTCCATGTAGCCTTCAAAGCCGGTGATCTGCCCGGCAAAAAAGACGTTGGGATGCTGTTTCAGGCTCTGGTCCGGGGCCAGGACCTTGGGCGCATTCAGGAAGGTGTTGCGGTGCATGACGCCGTAGCGCATGAACTCGGCATTTTCCAGGCCGGGGATCATCCGGAACACCCGCTTCTGCTCTCCCCATTTCAGGTTGGTCTGGAAGCCCACCAGGTTGTACAGGGTCCCGGAGGTGTTTTCCTTGCGCAGCTGGACGTTGGCCCAGGGGCGGTGGCCGGTGTTGGGGTCCTTGAGGCCCACCGGGCGCAGGGGACCGAACCGGATGGTATCAGCCCCCCGGGCAGCCATGACCTCGATGGGCATACAGCCCTCGTAGACGGTCAGTTCCTTGTCGGCGTCGTGCAGGGGGGCCCGCTCGGCGCTGATGAGGGCGGCGTGGAAAGCCTCATATTCCTCCTTATTGAAGGGGCAGTTCAGGTAGTCCGCCTCCCCCCGGCCGTACCGGGAAGCGGCAAACACCTTGTTGTAGTCGAGGCTTTCGGCGGTGACGATGGGGGCCACCGCGTCGTAGAAGTTCAGTTCCTCCCCACCGGAGAGAGCCGCCACCGCCTGGGCCAGGGCGCCCTCGGTCAGGGGGCCGGTGGCCACCAGGATGGGGGCATCCTCCGGGATCTCGGTGACTTCCTGCCGGTGTACCGTGATGCCCGGGCAGCTTTCCACCATACGAGTGACCTCGGCGCTGAACCGGTCCCGGTCCACCGCCAGGGCACCCCCGGCGGCCACCCGGGCCACCTCTGCGGCTTTCAGCAGATGGCTGCCCATGGCCCGCATTTCCAGCTTGAGCAGGCCGGAAGCGGAGTCCGGGCGCTCGGCTTTCAGTGAGTTGGAGCAGATCAGCTCCGCAAAGCCCTCGCTTTTGTGGGCGGGGGAAAAATGCACCGGTTTCTGCTCGTACAGGTCCACCTGCACCCCGTGTTCCGCCAGCCAGAGGGCGGCTTCGCACCCGGCCAGGCCGGCGCCGTATATCGTAATCTTGTGCATATTACTCCTTCTTGGGGGCGGCTTCCTTGGTAAAGCCGCAGCCTTCCTTCAGGCAGATGAGCTGCCCCTTGCGCTTGAACAGGGTGCTGTTGCACTGGGGGCAGCGCTCGGTGACCGGTTCGTCCCAGGTCATGAAGTTGCAGGTAGGATAGTTGCCGCAGCCGTAATATACCCGGCCCTTTGCGCTCTTGCGCAGCAGCATGTGGCCGCCGCACACCGGGCACAGACCGCCGGTGTCCTTGACCAGGGGATGGGCGTTGCGGCATTCCGGGAAGCCGGAGCAGGCCACGAACTTGCCGTACCGCCCCGACTTGATGACCATGGGACGGCCGCACTTGTCGCAGATCTCATCGGTGGGGATGTCCGCCACCTTGACCTTCTTGCCCTCCATGTCCTTCTCGGCCTTTTCCAGGCTCTGGGCAAAGCCCTGGTAGAATTCGTCCACCGTCTGCACCCAGTCGGCCTGGCCGTTTTCCACCACGTCCAGCTTTTTCTCCATCTCGGCGCTGAAGGTGGGGTCCACGATGTCGGGGAACTCTTCCAGCATGACCTGGTTTACCGCCTGGCCCAGGGGGGTGGTTTTCAGTTTCTTGTTTTCCTTTTCCACATAGCCCCGGTCAATAATAGTGCTGATGGTGGGGGCGTAGGTGGAAGGACGGCCGATGCCGTTCTCTTCCAGGGCATGGATGAGGGCGGCTTCGGTGTACAACGGCGGCGGCTGGGTGAATTTCTGGTCCGCCGTCAGCTTATTCAGGTGCAGGGCCTGCCCGGCCACCAGGGGCGGCAGGGCGGTCTCCTTCTTTTTGGTGTCGTCGGTGGCTTCCTCGTACAGGGCGGTGAAGCCGTCAAAGGTGACGGTGTAGCCGGAGGCGCGGAAGAGCCAGTCCCCCGCCCCCACCGTCACCGAAACAGTGTCCATGAGGCAGTCGGCCATCTGGCTGGCCATAAACCGGGACCAGATCAGCCGGTACAGCCGGGCGGTGTCCCCGTCGATGCTCTTTTCCACCTCATCGGGGGTGAGTTCGGGCATGGAGGGGCGGATGGCTTCGTGGGCGTCCTGGGCCGCGGTGGCGGAGCGGGACTTCCAGTGACGGGGGGTGGAGCAGACATACTGCTCCCCCCACCGGCCGCCGATATAGCTCTTGGCGGCGGCCACCGCCTCGTCGGAGATACGCAGGGAGTCGGTACGCATATAGGTGATCAGACCCACGGTGCCGTGGCCCTGGATGTCCATGCCTTCGTACAGGGTCTGGGCCGCCCGCATGGTGCGGGTGGCAGAGAAGCCGAAGGCCCGGCTGGCGTCCTGCTGCAGCGTGGATGTGATGAAAGGCGGAGCGGGAGCCCGGCGGCGCTTGCCCTTGTCCACCTTGGCCACACTGTAGGATTTGCCATCCAGGGAGGCCAGGATCTTGTCCGCTTCCTCCTTGGTGCGCACGGTGATCTTTTTGCCGTCGGCGGAAGCGGACAGCCGGGCGGTGAAGGAGGCGCCGCCGTCGGCGGGCTTCACGTTGGCGTCAATGTTCCAGTATTCTTCGGGCACAAAGCGCTCGATCTCCAGTTCCCGGTCCCGGATCAGGCGCACGGTGACGCTCTGTACCCGGCCGGCGGAAAGCCCCCGGCGCACCTTGCGCCACAGAAAAGGGCTGAGCTTGTAGCCCACCAGGCGGTCCAGTTCCCGGCGGGCCTGCTGGGCGTTGAACAGATCCATATCGATGGCCCGGGGATGGGCCATGCCTTCCTTAACGCCCTTTTTGGTGATCTCGTCAAAGGTCACCCGGTTGGGCGCCGCCGGGTCCAGGCCCAGCAGATTGGCCAGGTGCCAGCTGATGGCCTCCCCTTCCCGGTCCGGGTCGGTGGCCAGCAGAACGCCGTCGCACTTTTTGGCTTCGGCTTTCAGCTCTTTGACCAGTTTCTGCTTGCCCTTGATGGTGATATATTTCGGGGTATAGCCGTGTTCAATGTCAATGCCCAGCTGGCTGGCCGGCAGATCGCGCACATGGCCCATGCTGGCGGTGACCTTGTACCCGCGGCCCAGGTATTTGCCAATGGTCTTGGCCTTGGCCGGGGATTCCACAATGACTAATTTTGGCATAGCTTCGCTCCTGAAAAAAGTTTACCGCTCGGCGGTGTACAGCTGGCCCGGATGGGACACAGCGGCCCCGGCCAGTTCCAGCTCCATGAGAGCCACCAGAACCCGGGGCACGGGCAAACCGGCATCGGCTGCCGCCTGGGCGGGGGTGCGGGGCACCGGGCCCAGAGCCGCCAGCACCTGACGGGCATCCTCGCTCAAAGAAGGTTCTGTGTCCGGGGCCGCTGGTTCGGGGGCGGGTTCGGCGGGCATCTCCAGCGCCTTCAATACGTCGGAGGCCTCGCACAGCGGGCGGGCCCTGCCCTCCCGCAAAAGATCGTTGGTGCCCTCACTGGTGGGGCTGTAGATGCTGCCCGGCACGCTGAACACCAGCCGGTCATACCGCACCGCATGGGACACCGTATTCAGGGTACCGCTGCGGCGGCGGGCCTCGGTGACGCAGACCGCCTCCGAAAGCCCCGCAATCAGCCGGTTGCGGGCCAGAAAGGTCCCGGTGGTCTTGCCCTGGTAGTCGGGCGGATATTCGCTGACCACCGCCCCGCCCCCTGCTTCGATGGCATACCGCAGGTCGGCGTTGGCGGCGGGAAAGGTCTTGTCAATGCCGGTGCCCAGAAAGGCCACAGTGGGGGTATTGGCCTCCACGGCAGCCCGGTGGGCTTCGGCGTCCAGGCCGTCGGCCAGGCCGCTGACCAGCACCACCCCCGCCCGGGCCAGGTTCAGGGCCAGGTCGTGGCAGGCCTGCTGGCCGTAGCGGGTGGGACGGCGGGTGCCCACCATGCCCACATACCGCCCGCCGTTGAGGCAGGCGATGGAACCGGTGACGTACAGCACCACCGGCATGTCGGGCAGGGTGCGCAGGCGTTCGGGGTAGTCGATGTCCTGGGGAGTGAGGATCTGGGCACCCACACGGGCACAGGTCTCCAGCCGGGGCTGCAGGGCGGCCGGGTCCAGGGCTTTCAGCCGGGCCAGGGCCGTCCTGTGCAGCGCCTTGGGCAGGGGCAGTTCCCGGACAACATATTCATACAATGTCCGGGGGTCGGGGCACTGCCGCAGCAGGTCCTTAGCCTGCCGGTAGCCGGAACCCAGCCCGTCGGCCAGCCACATCCAGTACAGGACGCTATCCATTGTACATCAAACTCCTCTGAAATGCCACAGCAAAACGCTGCCGGCCACCCCGGCGTTCAGGCTTTCCACCCGGTCGGTCATGGGGATGCGCACGGCGGCGTCGCAGGCGGCCACGGCGGCGTAGGTCAGGCCCTGACCCTCACTGCCAATGACCACACACACACCGCCGGACAGGTCGGTGTCCACCGCATCCAGCGGCCGGGCCTTATAGAGAGCCGCCGCCAGGCAGGTGACGCCCCGGGCCCGCAGGGTTTCCAATGCGGCGGGCAGGTCGTGGCAGACGCCCACGGGCATCCGTCCCGCCGCCCCCATGGAGGACCGCAGGACTTTGGGGGAGAAGGGAGCCGCGCACCCCGACCCCAGCAGCACCCCGTCAAACCCGAAAGCAGCGGCGCTGCGCAGCAAAGTGCCCACATTGCCCGGGTCCTGCACCCCTTCCAGGGCCAGGATGCGGCGGGCGGTTTGCAGCAGGGGCGCCGGATCGGTGGACGGGGCTTGGAACAGCCCGAACACGTCCTGGGAGGAGCGGGTCCCGGCCAGTTTTTCCGCCACATGGGGGGCAATAAGAGTCGTGTGCGCCCCGAAAGCCGCCAGGGCCGGGGTGTGGTCCAGGGCTGCCTGGGTGGCGTAGAGTTCCACCAGGGTACAGTCTTTGGCCAGCTCCAGGCAGAGCTTGGGACCCTCGGCAAAAAGGAGCCCCGCGGCGGCGCGCTGTTTTTCGCTGTCACGCAGAGCACACACCCGCTTGATGCGGGCATTGTCCCGGCTGGTGATCACAGGTAAGATGTCCATAAAATTGCTCACAATTCCAAAAAAGACGCACGCGCATGTGCGCGGGCGTCTTTGGGTGGGTTATGTTCTTGATTACAGAGCCTTCTTGGCGGTCTCCACCAGAGCGGTGAAGCTGGCGGGATCGTGGATGGCCATCTCGGACAGCATCTTGCGGTTCAGCTCCACGCCGGCCTTCTTCAGGCCGTTCATGAAGGTGGAGTAGTTCATGCCCTGGGCACGGACCGCATTGTTGATGCGGGTGATCCACAGGTTGCGGAACTGACGCTTCTTCAGCTTGCGGCCGACGAAAGCGTAGTTGCCGGACTTCATCACGGCCTGCTTGGCCATGCGGAAGTGCTTGGACTTGGAGCCGTAGTAGCCCTTTGCCAGTTTCAGGGTCTTGGTGCGACGCTTGTGCGTCATGGTAGCGCCTTTGATACGAGCCATTGTATTCTATCTCCTTTTATACAGTCATATTCAAACCGGTGATTTCGTGCGGGGTGGGCAATCAGCCGCCGTAGGGCATCATGCGGCGCACGGTGGCCTCGTTGGTCTTGTCCACATAGTGGTTCATGCGCAGACCGCGGGTCAGCTTGGTGGTCTTCTTGGTCAGGATATGACGGCGCTTGGACGCATTGCGCTTGATCTTGCCGGTGCCGGTCATCTTGAAGCGCTTTTTGGCGCCGGAGCAGGTCTTCAGTTTGAGCTTTGCCATTTTGTTTTTCCTCCTAATATTGGGTTACTTGGTGGGCGCGGGCGACATGAACATCATCATGCTGCGGCCTTCCAGCTTGGGCTGTTTGTCAACAACACCCTTGCCTTCCAGCTGCTGGGCAAAACGACGATGCACCTCCAGGCCCAGGTTGGTGTGCGCCATCTCACGGCCGCGGAACCGGATGGAGACCTTGAGCTTGTGGCCCTGTGCCAGGAACTTGGCCGCCTGGTTCACCTTGGTGTTGAAGTCGTTGGTGTCAATGTTCAAGGAAAGACGGATCTCCTTGACTTCCACGACTTTCTGGTTTTTCTTGGCTTCTTTTTCGCGCTTCTGCATTTCAAAGCGGTACTTGCCGTAATCAAGGATCTTGCACACCGGGGGCTTTGCCTGCGGGGCAACCTTGACCAGGTCCAGATCCTGATCCATGGCCATGCGCAGTGCGTCACGGGGGGACATGATGCCCATCTGGGAGCCGTCGGCTCCGATCAGGCGGATCTCCTTGTCACGAATGCGCTCATTGATCTCCAGTTCCTTGGTAGTGTTAGTGCTGGCGATTGGAATACACCTCCCATACAAAACGTAAAGTGAATAACAAAAGCGGCTGCCGTAAAAAGCAGCCGCCGAACAGACCATACCATGCCAAAGCGGGCACCAGGTGCCGCATGCTTCGGTATCTATGACCCGGAGCCTTTGCGGCCCGCAAGGTGAACGACGGCAATCTAGCCGGACGCTGCTTTTTTTACAACGGTTATCTTACCACGGGGCGCCCCGTCTTGTCAAGCCCTTTTTGGCCCCGGCGGGCAGAAAAAGTACGGACGGTTTTATTTTTTCTTTTTTGGGCAAACATCTTTTAACCCGCGGGTAAATATGGTATTATTATAAGCTGAAATGTTATGCGTTTCAATACACGAGGGGAAGTAATCCGTATGATTGAAGATAAACCCATCCGCCTGGTCCTGTTCTTCGGCGGTGTATCCAGTGAACATGAAGTCAGCTGCGTGTCCGCGGCGGCCTGGCTGCGGGCCCTGCGTCAGCCGCCCTGCGCCGGGCGCTACGAGGTCACGGCGGTGGGCATCACCAAAAAGGGGCAGTGGCTGCGCTATGCCGGCGACGCTGAGCATGTGGAGGACGGCAGCTGGCAGGCCGATGCTGCCCACTGCGCTCCTTGTGCTCTGAGCCCCGACCGCACCATGCGCGCCCTGCTGGTCAAGGAAGGCGATACCTGGCGCGAGCATCCGGTGGATGTGGCGGTGCCGGTGCTCCACGGCAAGAACGGGGAGGACGGCACCATCCAGGGGCTGTTTGAGCTGGCGGGCCTGCCCTATGTGGGCTGCGGCGTGCTGGCCAGCGCCGTCTGCATGGACAAAGCGGTGGCCAACACCGTGATGGACGCTTCCGGCGTACCCCACTGCGCCTGGTGCTTTGCCCTGCGCGCCGATGTGGAAGCCGATGCCGACAAGGTACTGGACATGGTGGAATCCAAGCTGCCCTACCCTGTCTTTGTGAAACCGGCCAACGCCGGGTCCAGCGTGGGCATCTCCAAGGCACGGGACCGGGCCGAGCTGCGCAAGGCGGTGGATGTAGCCCTGGCCGAGGACGACAAGGTTGTCTTTGAGGAGTTCATCGACGGGCAGGAAGTGGAGTGTGCCGCCATCGGCAACCCCGACGCCCCCGATACCGTCTTTACCACCCATCCCGGCGAGATCCTGGCCGGAGCGGAATTTTACACCTACGACGACAAGTACAAAAACGGGGTGTCCCAGGTGCTGATCCCCGCACGGCTGAGCGAAGCCAAGCTGGATGAAGTCCAGGCCCTGGCCCGCCGGGCGTATCTGGCCCTGGGCTGCGCCGGGCTGTCCCGCTGCGATTTCTTTGTGCAGAAGGACTCCGGCCGGGTTCTGTGCAATGAGTTGAACACCTTCCCCGGGTTCACGGCCATCAGCATGTACCCCAAACTGATGGAAAAAGAGGGACTGAGCTTTTCGGCGCTGGCGGACCGGCTGATTCACCTGGCGCTGACCAAGCGGAAGGGAGCCTATTGATGGATACAAGGCCCATCGGTGTGTTTGACAGCGGCCTGGGCGGTCTGACCGCCGTGCGCCAGCTGCGCCGGGTACTGCCCGGTGAGGACATCATCTATTTCGGGGATACCGGCCGGGTGCCTTATGGCAGCCGCGGCCGCCAGACCATCCTCCAGTACGCCCGGCAGGACATCCGGTTCCTGCTGAGCCAGAATGTGAAGTTTCTCATGGCGGCCTGCGGCACCGTCTCCTCCACCTATCCTTCGGAGGAAGCATCCCGTCTGCCTGTGCCTTATACCGGCGTGGTGGGGGCGGCGGCCCGCAAGGCCGTGACCCTGACCCGCAACCACAAGGTGGGGGTCATCGGCACGGCAGCCACCATCCGCAGCGGCTCCTATGCGGCGCTGCTCCGGGATCTGATGCCGGACATCCAGATCACCGCCAAGGCCTGCCCGCTCTTTGTGCCTCTGGTGGAGAGCGGCCACGTGACCGACGGCGACCCGGTGACCACCCTGGTCATCGAGCAGTACCTGACCGAGCTGCGGGACGCGGGGGTGGACACCCTGATCCTGGGCTGCACCCACTATCCCCTGCTGAAAAAGATGATCGGGGATTTCATGGGGGCGGACGTGGCCCTCATCGACCCGGGCAAGGTCACGGCCATCGAGACCGCCGCCGCCCTGGATGATCTGGGGCTGACCAACGGCCGCAGCGAGGGCGGCCGGGTGCGCTACTATGTGAGCGACACCCCCGAGGCCTTCCAGGAGCTGGAGACCCTGTTCCTGGGCGAATATGCCGGCGGCCCTGTGGAGCAGATCGCCATCGAGACCTACTGAACGACCGCTTTGATCACCCACACTATATAAGGATACGGAAAGAACATGCAGGACAATTACCTGATCACCATTCGCGGCACCATGCAGCAGAATGGAGAAGAGGACAGCGTGGAGCTGATGACCCGGGGCAAGTTCACCCAGCGGGGCTCCGCCTATTACATTGTATATGAAGAGACCGAAGCCACCGGTTATGCGGGCTGCACCACCACCGTCAAGGTCACCCTGGACGGCCAGCAGGTGGTGATGACCCGGTTCGGCAAGGTGCCCAGCCAGCTGGTGGTTGAAAAGGGCATCCGCCATATCTGCCATTACGAGACCGGCTACGGGTCCATCTCCCTGGGGGTGGCTGCCGACGTGATCGAACCCCTGCTGGACGAAAACGGCGGACGGCTGAAGTTCAGCTACACCCTGGATTCCGGGGGCGAGAACTTCATCAGCCGCAATCTGGTGGACATCACGGTGGAGCAGCTGCCCACCGAAGTGGAAGAATAAGGGTATTCCAGTTTCTGGAATTTTTGAGTGAAAACGGAGGTTACAAAGATGAATTACGAACACTACAACCCCCGCCAGGCCGCCCTGGACGCGGCCCGGGGTCTGCTGCAGAACGCCGCCGAGTCCGCCATGGATTCCGGCGCACTGCCCCACGCCGAGCTGCCCGCCTACATTGTGGAGATTCCGGCAGACGTGAAGAACGGCGATGTGGCCTGCAACCTGGCTATGGCCGGTGCGCGTGTGTTCCATAAAGCCCCCCGGCAGATCGCCGAGGCCATTGTGGGCTGCCTGGACCTGGCCGGCTCCCCCTTTGCCCGGGCGGAGATCGCCGGTCCCGGCTTCATCAACCTGTATCTGGGGACCGGCTGGTTCACCGATGTGGTCCGTGCCGCCTGCTCCCAGCCGGAATACGGCCGCACCCTGGCCGGTGCCGGCAAGAAATACAATGTGGAATTCGTTTCCGCCAACCCCACCGGCCCCATGCATATGGGCAACGCCCGGGGCGGCGCCCTGGGCGACTGCCTGGCCGCCTGCCTGGACTGGGCCGGGTATGATGTGACCCGTGAGTTCTACATCAACGACGCAGGCAACCAGATCCAGAAGTTCGGCAAGAGCCTGGCCATCCGGTATCTGCAGCTGTTCAAGGGGGAGGAAGCCTGCCCCCTGCCCCAGGAATGCTACCAGGGCGCTGACATCATCGAGCATGCCAAGAACTTTGCCGCCGAACACGGCGACGCCTATGTGAACGCCGACTTTGAGGAACTGAAGCAGGCCATCACCGACTACGCCCTGCCCAAGAACATTGCCGGGCTGCAGCGGGATCTGGGCAAGTACCGCATCACCTACGATGTGTGGTTCCATGAGAGCACCCTGCACGAGTCCGGCGCGGTGAAGGCCGTGGTGGACAAGCTGCTGGAGTCCGGCGCCTGCTACAAGGCCGAGGACGGCGCCATCATGTATAAGAGCGCCCAGTTTGCCGCCAAGTACGGCGTGGCCAACAAGCGCAAGACCACCGACGGCACCGAGGAGGAAGCCAAGGACGAGGTGCTGGTGCGCGCCAACGGCATTCCCACTTATTTTGCCGCCGACATCGCCTACCATTACAACAAGCTGGCCGTGCGGGGCTTTGACAAGGCCATCGACGTGTGGGGCGCCGACCACCACGGCCACGTGGCCCGCATGAAGGGCGCCATGGACGCCGTGGGTCTGGACGGCAGCCGCCTGGACGTGGTGCTCATGCAGATGGTCAACCTGATGCGGGACGGAAAGCCCGTCCGGATGTCCAAGCGGACCGGCAAGGCCATCACCCTCACCGACCTGCTGGATGAGGTGCCCATTGATTCCGCCCGCTTCTTCTTCAACCAGCGGGAAAGTACCTCCACCCTGGACTTCGACCTGGACTTGGCCGTGCGCAACGACAGCGAGAACCCGGTGTACTATGTGCAGTACGCCCACGCCCGCATCTGCTCCATCCTGAAGAAGCTGGAGAGCGAGGGCATCACCTTCCGGGGCATGGAGGCCGTGGACGCCTCCGTCCTCACCGACCCCAGTGAGCTGGCCCTGATCCGGCTGCTGGCCGCCTTCCCCGCCGAGATCGTGGCTGCGGCGGACAAGTATGACCCGGCCCGCATCACCCGCTTTGTCATCGACCTGGCCAGCGCCTTCCATCGTTTCTACAATTCCTGCCGCATCCTGGGCGCCGAGGACCAGGTGCTGCAGGGCCGCATTGCCCTGTGCCTGGCCGTGCGCGGCGTGATCCGCAACGTGCTGACCATGTTCAAGATCAGCGCCCCCGAAAGCATGTAATCTATTCCGGCGGACCCTGCTGCCGGTAGACGTATAAAAGCGAAGGAGGATTCTGCCATGAAAACCTGTCCCCGCTGCGGCACTTCCTGTGCTGACAATGACCGCTTCTGCCCCAAATGCGGCAATCCCCTGCCGGAAGCTGCAACTTCTGGCACCGCAGAAAATCCGAACAACGAAAGATCTTTTCAGGAGGACGCAGGACGCAGTTCCCGGCAAGCCCGGTATGAGGAGCCCCGCTACGAACAGAGCTCCTACCGGGAGCCCCTGTATCAGACCGGCTACCGCCGCCCGCCCCGCAGCATTGCTCTGGCTATTATCCTCAGCATCATCACCTGCGGCATCTACGCCCTCTACTGGATGGTGGTGCTCACCGACGAGATCAACGAACTGACCGGCGATCATGCCGCCCCCAGCGGCGTGGTGGTACTTCTGCTGAGCGTGATCACCTGCGGCATCTACGGACTGTACTGGGCCTATGTGATGGGCCGCAAGACCGCCTACCTCAACGGTACGGCGGACAGCGGCATCCTCAACCTGATCATCGCTCTGTTCGGCTTCCAGATTGTCAACATGGCTCTGTTCCAGGATGCTGCCAACCGTTACGCCGGCTAAGCGCCGCAAGCTGCGCACCCTGGGTCTGGTGCTGGGGGCCGGGGCGGTGTACGCAGCGCTGGCTGCCCGCTTCGGCGGTCTGCCCTGCCCCTTCCGTTTTGTGACCGGCCTGCAATGTCCCGGCTGCGGTATCACCACCCTGCTGCTGTGCCTGCTGAAAGGCGACTGGCAGGGCGCCTGGGAGGCCAATCCCTTTCTTTTGGCCTCTTCCCCCCTGCTGGCGGCGATTCTGTGGCGGTTCTGGTGGGTGGAATCCCGCCCGGGCCGCCTGTGGCAGGTTCTGGCCGCAGGGTACGTTGCCGCTCTGCTGATGTGGGGTTTTGCACGGAATTGCGCGGTTTTTTCTGCATTTTTTTGAAACAGAAAACGGGATGCAACCCTCCTTGGGAAGGTTGCATCCCGTTTTTGCGTACACCGAACACATTTATTATACCACATATGTCAATGCAATTTCCATCCATAACATGAACAAATATTCCATTTTAGCTTTGGCGCTTCTGCGAATGGACGAAAGGGGACCCCTGTGCTATAGTATAGTCACAGAAAGAAAACAGCCGGAGATAAGGAACCACAGAAAGTTCCAAGACAGCCACTTTCAAAAGGAACCGAAAAAGGCACGGATACACTCTTTCGACAGCTTACAGAAGATTTCTCCAAAGGAAAGTTTCCTGGTTCGGAACCAAAAGGTTTCGATAAACTGGAAATTTACTTCAAAGAGAACACTGTAGGGACTCCGTAAAGAGGAAACCGGAAGGCCATCGGAGAACTTGAAAGACGTGCAAAGGCTAGGCCGGCAGGATTCGTAGGAAAGGAGGCTCAGCCCGATGGCAAACTTCAAAGATCCCATTCATCACCGGCGGGCCTGGGCCTGCTGAAGAAAAACGAACCACATTGACAGCCGCAGGTCATTACCTGTAAAAGAAGTTCAATCACCGATGATCGGTTCGTATAATAGAGATCAGCAGTCCCAGGGCCCGTCAAAGTAAGGACCCCAAGCGTTCAGATAGATTAGATGAAAGGAACGTAAAGACTGACCTCGAAGCCGATGTTTCCGGATAAAAGCAAAAAGGATTCCGCAAGGAAAAACCGGTTGCACAGCAAAGCAAGCATAGTAAATCGGAAGGCCCGTAAGCCTGAAGGTACCATGTAAGCAAAAAAATCTGACAAGTCTTTCCGAAAAAATCTTTCCAACAGGAGAGAGAAGCACTAAAGAGAGCAAGTTCAGAATAAAGGAAAACAAAATAATCGGCACAAAGTTATCAGATTTCAAAAGATTGAAAAGGTTCGGGTCGAAAGATTCAACCTTCTGAAATTCGATCTTCGTTCATCTAACCAAATCGGGAGATCACGCCAATGTACAACTGATAAAGAGGGATGCATCCTCTGGCAGTAAACCCTTACCCGCAATCTCAGTGATCAGCAAAATCTGTTCAGACCGTTCTTAGGCAACCAAACGCTTTGAAAAGGAATCCCACGCAAAAGGTTTTGCGTACAGACCGCAGCAAATCAAACCAGACAAAATTGGATCGTAACCCATAAGGATGTTGTGAATGGTTCCCCGTAATGAGGCACCTGACATAATATCGACAGATGGAAACCGAAACAAACTTGAATGGCCGGCCAACCTGTAATACGGAAGGCAAATCTGATGACACTGCTTACGCAGATCCCGGGATAACACTCCAACCTCTTTTAAGCGCAAATCCCAAGATCCAATGGCAGACCCTGAAAAATCCGATCGATCGGATCACTGAAACCACCTTCGCAACGGAGCGGATTCTAACCACAAGTTCTGGAAATCATGATCCGCATACAACGAATATAGGGTATGAGGCTATGACTCCAATCAAGTAGCACCGCCCCGGCGCACCGACACACTGGTGCGCCGGGGCTTTTTTGTTTGTACGGCGTTCCCCTTTCCATGGGAGGTTCGCTCTGACAGAGCCACTCCCGCTTTTCCGTTTCCACCAATGAACCGCTCTTTTGGCTCACCCGGCAGGGTTCTTTTTGTGCGGCATGGTTGCATAATGATGCGCCGGGCGATATAATAGAAATGTACTGCTTAAAATGGGAGGGGTGTGTATGGAACAAAACAAACCGAAACGTCCGGTGCTGGGCATTCTGGGCGGGCTGGGCCCTGCGGCCAGCTGCTATCTGTACCAGATGCTCATCGACCACACCCCCGCCGTGCGGGACCAGGATCACATCGACCTGGTGCTGTCCTCCCGAGCTTCCACCCCGGACCGCACCGCCTTCATCCTGGGCAAAAGCAAGGACGACCCTTTCACCGTCATGGAGCAGGACGGGGAAAGCCTGGTGGCCTACGGTGCCACTGTGCTGGCCATCCCCTGCAACACGGCTCATTACTTTTACGACCGTCTGGCCGCCGCTCTGCCGGTGCCGGTGCTGAACATGCCCCGGCTGACTGTGGCCGAAGCCAAGGCGGGCGGCTGCAAGAAGCTGGGCATCCTGGCCACCGACGGCACCCTGCAGGCTGAAACCTACCAGATCATGTGCCAGCAGGCGGGCCTGCCCTGGGCTGTGCCCTCCCCTGACCACCAGGCCGGGGTGATGTCGGTGATCTACGACCAGATCAAAAAAGGCCGCCGGGCAGACATGGCTGTGTTCAATGCCGCCGTGGAGGACCTGAAAGCCCAGGGGTGCGACCGCGCCGTGCTGGGCTGCACCGAGCTGAGCCTGGTCAAGCGGGATGAGGGCCTGGGCGCCTTCT
The DNA here is from genome assembly GCA_944382785.1 of uncultured Gemmiger sp. Lineage (GTDB taxonomy): Bacteria > Bacillota > Clostridia > Oscillospirales > Ruminococcaceae > Gemmiger. Next base: position 14,794 of record CALWNO010000048.1, read on the forward strand.
TCATCGACAGCACCGAGGTACTCTGCCGCCACGCCCTGCTGGCCTGCGGCGTGCAGCCCATCGGCTTTGACGAGACGGGAGGCCAGCCATGAAAACCAGTCCAAGATGCCGCCAACCCGGGTTCCGAATGTGACCGCCCGGTCGCAACACATACGCAAGCAAAGACGGCATATCGATATATTTTGAAGGAAAGGGATGTTGTTTCCCATGGAAAACAAGAAATTTTACATCACTACCCCCATCTACTACCCCAGCGACAAGCTGCACATCGGCCACAGCTACACCACCGTGGCCTGTGACGCTCTGGCCCGCTACAAGCGTGCCAAGGGCTATGATGTGATGTTCCTGACCGGCACCGACGAACACGGCCAGAAGATTCAGGACAAGGCCGCCGCCAAGGGCGTGACTCCCAAGGAATATGTGGACGAGATCGTGGCCACCGTCAAGGATCTGTGGAAGACCATGGATGTCAGCTATGACCGGTTCATCCGCACCACTGACGACTACCACGTCAAGAGCGTGCAGAAGATTTTTACCGCCCTGCATGACAAGGGCGATATTTACAAGAGCACCTACAAGGGCATGTACTGCAAGCCCTGCGAGAGCTTCTGGACCGAAGCCCAGCTGAAGGACGGCTG
>CALWNO010000049.1 GCA_944382785.1 uncultured Gemmiger sp.
TGGCCTTTTTTGCTAAACAACCGCCACCGAAAGAGGCCCAAAAGGATGAAATACCGCGTTCTGAACAAAAACCGGGACTTTACCCGCATCTACAGCCGGGGCAAAAGCTACGTGCACCCCCATATGGTGCTGTATGTGGCCAAGAACCGCCTGGGCAAAACCCGCATCGGTCTGACCGCCACCAAAAAGGTGGGCGGCGCCGTGCAGCGCAACCGTGCCCGCCGTGTGATGCGCGCCGCCCTGCAGGAGCACCTCTCGCAAAATGTCGGCGGATATGATATAATTCTGGTAGCCCGCGCCCGGACGCCTTACCTGAAAAGTACCCAGGTGAGCCGGACCTTCAGCCGTCTTTTACAGAAGGCCGGGCTGCCGGACAAGGCGCCTGTGCCGCAGGCAAAGAAGGAACCTGCCAAGGCGGCACCCGACCTTCCGGAAAAGGGAGCAGGAAAATGATCGTCCGCGGGATGGTTGCCCTGATCCGGGGCTACCAGAAGCACATCAGCCCTCACCTGGGACACCATTGCCGGTTTGTGCCCACCTGCAGCGAGTATGCGGTGCAGGCATTGCAGGTACACGGGCCTGTCAAGGGTCTTCTGCTGGCGGTGTGGCGGATCTTGCGCTGCAATCCTTTGGGTAAGTTCGGGTTTGACCCGGTGCCGCCCAAAGGACGGTGGGTCAGTGAGGAACGGAAGCTGACCCGGGGGTGATATTCCCCTGGTAGTCCCTTTTTTGTTTTTGGGGACTGCTCCGCTGCCGGGTGTGACGGGTGCTAGCCGTTGAGTTTTTCCTTTTCGTGCCCGAAAAGGAAACGAAAAGGGCCCGCCGTTCCGATGCGGCGGCCGCCGGCTGGGGCTGCGGCCCCAGACCCCGAGATGCGGCCACCTGACGACGGCCTTCTCACCGGTCTGGGGACCGGTGAGCAAGGAATGGATTTAATACCATTGCCCGGGAACGTCGTTATAAACCAACCCCTTCGCCGCTGCGCGGCACCTCCCCTTACACAGGGGAGGCATGGGGCAGGGTCGTAGCTGAACCAACCGCGCTCTTCCGTTTTGCCAGTGACCTTTCGGCCACGCCATTTCAAATCATTTTCCTTGCTCAGGCCCCCCAAGGCCTGAGTAGGCCGTCGTAAGGTGGCCGCATTCCCCGGGTCCAGGGCCGCAGCCCTGGTCGGCGTCCACCGCCTCGAAACGGTGGCACTTTTTCGCTTCCTTTTTGGTGACAAAAAGGAAGGACACTCCCGCAAGCAGCTGCTTGCCCGGCAACCCAAAAACAAAAAAGGCTGCCTTACCTTTCCACACTTCCCGCAAAAATTGTGGAAAAATCAAACCATTGTCTCCTTATGTCTTTGTCCCGCGCGGCAAAGACCTTCGCATATAAAATACTATGTCCTGGGCGCGGACGGGGCGGAATGGAACGACTATGGGTTTTCTCGCATTTATCCTGGGACCGGTGATGGCTCTTGTCTATCAGCTGATCCCCAACTACGCCGTCACGATGATCGTATTCACCGTGCTTGTCCGCATTCTGCTGCTGCCCCTGGCCATCAAACAGCAGAAATCCACCGCCAAGATGGCTGTATTTCAGCCCATGATCACCGAGATCCAGCAGAAATACAAAAACAACCAGGAAAAACAGAACGAAGAGCTCATGAAGCTCCAGCAGGAATATGGCTACAACCCCATGTCCGGCTGTCTGCCCATGATCCTGAACCTGCTGGTCCTGTTCGGCGTTATCGAGGTGGTGTACCGCCCCGTGCGCTACATCCTGGGCATCCCCGCCGACGTCATCACCGCCGCCTGCCAGGAACTGGGCATTGCCACCAACAACGTCACCCTGATGCAGAGCACCCTGATCTCCCAGATCCAGGCCGGTGCCGCCTGCAGCGCCCTGAGCGCCGATCAGTATTCCGCCATCCAGAACTTCAACACCAGCTTCCTGGGCTTCCAGATGACCGGTGCCGCCGGCTTTGCCATCACCCCGCTGGCCATCTTCCCCGTTCTGGCTGCCGTGACCATGTTCATCTCCTACTTCATCACCCAGAAACTCTCCGGCATGGACAGCCAGATGCAGGGCAGCATGAAGTTTATGATGCTGGCCATGAACCTGATGTTCGTGTGGTTCTGCTTCACCGCTCCCGTGGGCTTCTGCCTGTACTACACCGCATCCAACATCTGCCAGATCGGCCAGAGCTTCCTGACCTACAAGATCTACAGCCCCGAAAAGTTCAAGGCCCAGTATGAGGCCGAGCTGGCCGCCAAGAAGGCCGCCAAGAAAGCCACCCGCACCGTGGTGGTGGAAGAGAAGGGCCAGCAGGTGGAAAAGAGCGTCACCCAGAAGGAGCTGGACAAGATCCGTCTGGCCCGCGCCCGGGAAGTGGACGCAGCCAAGTACGCCGGGGAGCGCACCACCCCCCTGACCGAGGCCGAACGCCTGGAGATGGAGATCGAGGGCAAAAAGGGCCGCCGCAAGAAGTGAGCGGCAAAGGTGAACACCAAGCCCTTTTATAAAGGGCAGAGATAGGAGGAAGTCAACATGCGCGAAATCGAAATGACCGCCAAGACCGTGGAAGAGGCGGTGGAAGCCGCCTGCCGCGAGCTGGGCGTGGACCGTGACGACCTGGGCGTGAGCTATGAGGTGCTGGAGTTCCCCACCCGCAAGCTGTTCAAGAGCATTCCGGCCAAGGTCCGTGTGACGGTGGAAGAGCCGGAAGCCGAGGCCCCCAAGGCGGCCCCGGTGGCCGAAGCCCCCAAGGCGGAACCGGCGGAAGAGACCCCCGCCGCCCCGGTGGAAGAAGCTGCCGCAGAGGCCCCGGCCGCCGAGGAAGCGGCGCCGGCCGAAGCCGGCAGCGGCGAAGTGCCCCTGGACATCGCCGCTGACCCCCAGCTGCAGGCCGCTGTGGATTACCTGACCCCCATCTTCAACCTGCTGGGCGCCAAGGACTTCACCTTCCGGGCAGTGAAACAGGGCGAAGCCACCATCCTGAAGGTGGACGGCGAGCACATGGGCGTGCTCATCGGCCGCCGGGGCGAGACCATGGAGAGCCTGTCCTACCTGGCCAGCCTGGTCATCAACCGGATGGACGGCCCCTACATCAAGTTGGGCATTGACGTGAGCGGCTACCGCGGCAAGCGGGAGGACGACCTGAACGCCCTGGCCCGCCGCATTGCCGAGCGGGTGCAGCGCACCGGCTGCTGCTACGAGATGGAGCCCATGAACCCCTACGAGCGCCACATCATCCACACCGCCATTGCCGGCATCGAGGGTGTGCGCAGCGAGAGCAAGGGCGAAGGCAAGGACCGCCGTGTGGTCATCTACTCCACCGACCCCGACGCCAGCAACCTGCCCGACCGGGAGAGCATCGGCCGCCGCAGCCATGGTCCCCGCCGTGACGACCGCCGCGGCCGCGGTCCCCGCCGTGACGGCCGGGGCGGCAACCGTGGCGGACGCGGACCCCGCCGGGAAGGCGGCCGCGGATACGGCAAGGGTCCCCGGAATTCCAGTGTTCCCGGCCGTGAGTTTGCTTCGGCTCCCCGTGACCCGGAAGCCAAGCCCCAGGCCCCGGCCCGCAGCACCCGCATTGATGACAGCGATGATTTTGAGATGTTCGGCAAGATCGAGCTGTAAGAGCTGAATCACCACCCCTGTACCGGAAACGGTATGGGGGTGTTTGTTTTGTGCTTCTTTTGGAGTAGAGGCGGGGGAGGGGAGAGTGGCAACCCGGAAAGTTTTCCACAATTTTTGGGGTTCGTGTGGAATGTTGGCGGCTTCTTTTGGTAACGGCTGCTAGCCGTTGAGTCTTTCCTTTTCGTGCCCGAAAAGGAAACGAAAAGGGCCCGCCGTTCCGATGCGGCGGCCGCCGGCTGGGGCTGCGGCCCCAGACCCCAAGATGTGGCCACCTTACGACGGCCTTCTCACCGGTCTGGGGACCGGTGAGCAAGGAATGGATTTAATACCATTGCCCAACAGCGGCTGCTAACGGGAAGCCACCGAAAAGGTCGTACCCTGCCCGGTTGCATTCTCCCGTATTACCAATAGCCTTCCGGCTACGCCATTTCAAATCATTTTCCTTGCTCAGGCCCCCCAGGGCCTGAGTAGGCCGTCGTCAGGTGGCCGCACTCCCCGGGTCCAGGGCCGCAGCCCTGGTCGGCGTCCACCGCCTCGAAACGGTGGCGGTTTGCCCCGCAGGGGCAAGCAACGCGCAGCGTTGTTTCCGAAATTGGCGGCCGCGTTCAGCGGCAATCTAGAGGTTGCTACCTAAATTTACACCGCCAAAAAGCGACAACACTCCGGCAAGCAGCCGCCTGCCAAGAAAACCGCAACCCAAAGGCAAGCACGAAAAGGAAAGGAATCTCCGGCAGGCAGCCGCTTGCCTGTAAGATACCATCTTTCCACAAAACACCCACCTGTTTGTGGAAAACAAAACCGCCCCTTACCCCCGCCATTGCCGCGGCGGCGTTTTTGTGATACCATTAACCAAAAAGGGGGAAGGATTGTATGCAGCTGTCAACCACCGTCTGCGCCCTGAGCACCCCGCCCGGGGAGGGCGGCATCGCGGTGATCCGGGTGAGCGGCCCGGACGCCTACGCCATTGTGGACAAGGTCTTTGTGCCCATCCATCAGAATAAAAAAGTCACCGAGGCCAGGGGCTACACCGCCCTGTTCGGCCACTTTGTGCTGCGGGGCCGGACCATGGACGAGACGGTGGCCCTGTTCTACCGGGGGCCCCACAGCTATACCGGGGAGGACGTCATCGAGCTTTCGGTGCATGGCGGCACCGTCATGGCGGACAGTCTGCTGGAAGCCCTCTATCTGGCCGGGGCCGTGCCGGCCGGGCCCGGCGAGTTCACCCGCCGCGCTCTCATCAACGGGCGGATCAGCCTGACCCAGGCCGAGGCGGTCATGGAGATCATCTCCGCCGGAGGACGGCAGGGGGCCGCCCTGGCCAGCGCCGCCCTGGACGGGGCCCTGGCCAAGAAGATCGCCGGCATCCAGGCCACCCTGCAATCCCTGTATGCCCATCTCAGCGCCTGGGTGGACTACCCGGAGGAGGACGTACCCGAGCTGCTGCCCGAGGAACTGACCATGACCCTGGAGGAAGCCAAGGGAGAGCTGGACAAGCTGATCAGCGGCTATGGCGCCGGGGCCATCCTGCGCCACGGGGTGGACTGCGTGCTCTGCGGACGGCCCAACGTGGGCAAGAGCACCCTGCTGAACCTGCTGGCCGGGTTCGAGCGCGCCATCGTCACCCCGGTGGCGGGCACCACCCGGGACGTGGTGGAGCAGGCCGTCATGCTGGGGGACATCCGTCTCAACCTCTTTGACACCGCCGGTGTGCGGGACGTGGGGGAGAAGGGGGACGCCATCGAGGCCGAGGGCATCCGCCGCAGCTGGAAAAAATTGGACGAGGCCGGTCTGGTGCTGGCTGTCTTTGACTCCGACGCGGGCCTGGGCCCCGACGACCTGTCGGTGGCCGAAAAGTGCCAGGGCCGCCCGGCCATTGCCATCCTGAACAAGCAGGACCTGGTGGCGGACGACGCCCGCCTGCGCACCATGGAAGAGACCCTGGCCCCTTACTTCAAACAGGTGCTGCCCCTGAGCGCCAAGGACCCGGCCAGCCTGCCAAGCCTGAGCAAGGCGGTGGCGGATCTGCTGGGTACCGGCCAGGTGGACACCGGGGCCGCGGCTTTGTGCTCCGCCCGGCAGCTCCACGCCGCCACCGCTGCCCGGGACGCCCTGGCCCAGGCCATCCGCAGCCAGAAGGAGGAGGGCCTGGGTCCCGACGCCGCCGGGGTCTGCATGGCCGACGCCCTGGCCGCTCTGGCGGAACTTACCGGCGAGGATGCCACCGAAGCCACCATCGATGAAGTGTTTTCCACCTTCTGTGTGGGCAAATAAAAGGGGAGTGGTGTGATGAAACGGATCAATCTGATGATCGGCGGCATCTTTACCGCCGTGGGTGTTGTGTTTGTGGTGGTGGGGCTACTCACCGCCCTGCTGCTGCGGGTGCCGCTGCTGCTGTTTTTCACCCTGTTCGGGCTGCCCTTCCTGCTGCTGGGCATCGGCTTTCTGCGCCGGGACGCCCACGAAAAACAGGACGACGCCTGGCTGCAGGAAAACGGCTCCACCATCTATGCGGATTTCGTGGCCGTGCAGTTCAATACCTCGGTGCAGGTGAACGGCCGGTATCCCCTGATCATCCAGTGCCAGGCGGTGAACCCCGCCGACGGCAAGGTATATCTGTTCGAGAGCAAAAATTTCTGGTTCGACCCTGAACCGTTTTTACGGGACCGTCCCAAGATCCCGGTGCTGGTAGACCCCGACGACTACCACCGGTATCTGGTGAAAACCGACGGCATCCTGCCCGAAGAAGGCTGAAAGGAAACCAATAACAGACTATGGATACACTGGGAAAGTATGATGTGATCGTCATCGGCGCGGGGCATGCCGGCATTGAGGCCGCCCACGCAGCGGCGGTGCTGGGCGCCAAAACCGCCGTCTTTACCCTGACGCTGGATTTTATCGGCAACATGCCCTGCAACCCCTCCATCGGCGGCACCGCCAAGGGCCACCTGGTGCGGGAGATCGACGCCCTGGGCGGGCTTATGGGGGTGGCGGCGGACGCCACCTTTCTGCAGAGCCGGATGCTGAACCGGGGCAAGGGCCCCGCGGTGCACAGCCTGCGGGTGCAGACCGACCGCAAACGCTACCACATGTGGATGAAGCATGCTCTGGAACTCACCCCCAACCTGGACATTCACCAGGGGGAGGTGGTGGCCCTGGATATCGAGAAGGGCCGGGTGCAGGGCGTCATCACCAGCTTGGGAGGCTATTATGAGTGCAAGGCGGTGGTCATCGCCACCGGCACCACCCTGGGCGGGCGCATCTTTGTGGGGGAGGCCAGCTACGCCGGCGGCCCCGACGGCCAGCACGCCGCCACCGCCCTGACCCAGTGTCTGGTGGACAACGGCTTCACCCTGCGCCGGTTCAAGACCGGCACCCCCGCCCGGGTCCACCGCCGGAGCATCGACTTCTCCAAGCTGGAACGCCAGCCCGGGGACCCGGACGAGAGTTTGCAGCCCTTCTCCTTTATGACCCGCACCCCCATGCACAACAAGGTGGACTGCTACATCACCTACACCAATCCCCGCACCCACCAGGTGATCCTGGACAACCTCCACCGCTCGCCCCTCTACGGCGGGATGATCCAGGGGGTGGGGCCCCGGTACTGCCCCTCCATTGAGGATAAGGTGGTGCGCTTCAAGGACAAGGAACGCCACCCCATCTTTGTGGAGCCCTGCGGCGAGGACACCGAGGAGATGTACCTCCAGGGGCTGTCCTCCAGCCTGCCCGAGGTGGTGCAGAATGCCATGTACCGCACCATCTCGGGGTTTGAACATCTGGAGATCATGCGCCCGGCCTATGCCATCGAGTACGACTGCGTGGACCCCACCACCCTCTATCCCACCCTGGAAAGCAAGGTGGTGGCCGGGGTGTACGGCGCCGGGCAGTTCAACGGCACCTCCGGCTATGAGGAAGCCGCCGCCCAGGGCCTGCTGGCGGGGCTGAACGCCGCCCGGGCCGCGTTGGGCAAATCCCAGCTGGTGCTGGCCCGGCACACCTCCTACCTGGGCACCCTGGTGGACGACCTGGTGACCAAGGGGGTCATGGACCCTTACCGGATGATGACCAGCCGCAGCGAATACCGGCTGAGCCTGCGCCAGGACAACGCCGACGAGCGGCTGACCCCCATCGGCCGGGAGTACGGGCTGGTGGACGACGCCCGGTGGGCGGTGTTCACCCGGGACCAGGCCATCAAGCAGGCGGAGATGCACCGGCTGGAAACCACTTCCGTGCATCTGGCCGACCTGCGCAAGGCCGCTGAGGAAGCGGGTGTGGACATGAGCCGGATGGGGGAGACCGGAGGCACTGCGGCGGAACTGCTCCGCCGCCCCACCGTGACCTATGAGCTCATTGCCAGGGTCATCGGCTGGGGAGAGGACGTGACCCCCGCCATGGCCCTGCGGCTGGAAACCGAGATCCGCTACGCCGGGTACATCGCCCGGGAGCAGCGGGCCATCAAGGAAGTACAGCGCCACGAGCAGGTGCTGATCCCCGCTGACTTTGTGTATGAGGATATCCCCACCATGACCCTGGAAAGCCGGGAGAAGCTGACCAAGATCCGTCCCCGCACCCTGGCCCAGGCCGGGCGCATTCCCGGCGTCAGCCCCAGCGACCTTGCCCAGCTGAGCCTGGCCGTGCTGCGGTTCCAGAAAGAAAAGGAGCAACATCCATGATCGATACGACCCGTCTGGTTCAGAAATGTTCCACATGGAACATTTCCCTCACCCCCGACCAGCTCACCGCCCTGGACAAGTACGCCGAGCTGCTGGTGGAGACCAACAAGCACGTGAACCTCACCGCCATCACCACCCCCGAGGGCATCGAGGACCGGCATTTTGTGGACAGCCTGCTGCTGGCCGCCCAGCCGGAGGTGGCAGGGAAGATGGTGGACGTGGGCACCGGTGCCGGGTTCCCGGGCATTGTGGCCAAGATCTACAAGCCGGAGCTGGAACTGACCCTCATGGAGCCCACCGGCAAGCGGGTGGAGTTTTTGCGCACCGTCTGCGGGGAACTGGGGCTGACCAATGTGGAGTTTGCCAAGGAGCGGGCGGAGGAAGCCGCCCGCAAGCGCTGGCGGGAAGCCTTTGACCTGGCCACCGCCCGGGCGGTGGCGGCATTGCCGGTGCTGTGCGAATACTGCCTGCCCCTTGTAAAGGTGGGGGGCCTCTTCATCGCCATGAAGGGCCCCGACGCCGCCGCCGAGACCGACGCCGCCAAAAATGCTCTGCACAAGCTGGGGGGCAAGCTGGAGGAGGTCCGGGCCTTCCATCTGCCCGACGGCAGCACCCGCAACCTGGTGCTGGTGAGAAAAATATCGCAGACTCCGACCGTTTATCCCAGAAACGGCGGAAAAATTGCGAAGAAACCCCTGTAAAAGCGCTAAAAACCGAAAATGCCGGCGAACGATTGTGCTGGCACGCCCCTGCGGCCCTGTGGTATGCTGGAATCAGCATAGGAATCCACAGGGCCGTTTTTTCGGCCGTCCGATACAGAAAAGGGGACATCATGGCAAAAGCAAAAGAGAAGAACCGGCAGAAGGCGGGCAAGGTGCTCCTGATCCCGGTGGAGCAGATCGAGGCCTCGCCCTATCAGGCGCGCACCACCTTTGACGATACCGAGATCGCCGCTCTGGCGGTGAGCATTTTACAGAACGGGCTGCTGCAGCCGGTGAGCGTGCGGCGGGCGGGGGTACATAAGTATCAGCTGGTGGCGGGGGAGCGACGGCTGCGGGCCTGCCGTCTGGCCAAGCTGGAGAAGGTCCCGGCCATCCTGGCCGACTACGACGACAGCGAGAGCGCCGCCCTGGGCCTTTTGGAAAACCTGCAGCGGGCCCAGCTGGACCCCTTCGACGCCGCCCGGGGCATCCGGGAGGTGATCCGGCTGTGGGGCTGCACCCAGGCAGAGGCTGCCCGGCGTCTGGGGCTGAGCCAGTCGGCCCTGGCCAACAAGCTGCGGCTGCTCAGCCTGACCACCGCCCAGCAGCAGCTGTGTGTGGCCAACCACCTCACCGAGCGCCACGCCCGGGCGGTGCTCCGCCTGCCCGAAGGCCGCCGCACCGCCGCCCTGGAAAAGATGGCCCGGGAATCCATGAGCGTGCGGGACGCCGACAAGCTGGTGGACGCCATGCTGGCCGCCCCCAAGGCCGGGCCCAGCCCCTTGCGCCGCACCGTGCCCATGGTGCGGGACGTGCGCCTGTTTGTGAACACGTTGCAGCATGCGGTGGATATGATGGCGGCCAAGGGCATTGCGGCCACCACCACCTGCGGCCAGAAGGACGGGTGCCTGGAATACACCGTGCGCATCCCGGTGCAGGGAGACGCCGGGGCAGGGGAGGGCTTTGCGGTGGTGCCGGTGCCCATGCAGAGCGCCGGGGCCTCCGCCCCCGTGACCCGCAACCCCCACCGGATGAACCCGCTGCGCCGGCCTGCCCCCATCACCCCCGGCGACCCTGCCGCCGACGGCTTGGCCCTGGCGGCGGTGGAGGGGCTTTCCGGCGGGGAAGAGGCCGGAACGGCGGCAGCAGCATCTCCGGTCGGGGAGGCGGCGGAAAGTCCGGTGCCCGTGGCGGCCGGGCCGGCAGGGGAGGGGAGTGCTTCGGCAGAAAGCGCCCCGGCCCCGGAAGCGGCTGCGTATGCCGGGCAGGAGGTTTCTCCCGAACCGGAATCTGATGCTGCCGGTGCAGACGGGATGGCCGCCCCCGAAACGGCGGTGTGTACAGGATAAGATGGCAGGTCCCCGGAAAGGGGACCTTTTTCTTTTTGGCAGGCGGCGGTCTGCCGGGAAAACGGCATCTTGCCGGTAAGTCTTTCCTTTTCGTGCCCGAAAAGGAAACGAAAAGGGCCCGCCGTTCCGAGGCGGCGGCCGCCGGCTGGGGCTGCGGCCCCAGACCCCGAGATGCGGCCACCTTGCGACGGCCTTCTCACCGGTCTGGGGACCGGTGAGTAAGGAATGGATTTAATACCATTTCCCGGTAACGGCTGCTAACAGGAAGTTCCCGACAAGGTTACACACAGCCCAGTTGCGCTCTTCTGTTTTACCAGTTGCCTTTTGGCCACGCCATTTCAAATCATTTTCCTTGCTCAGGCCCCCAGGGCCTGAGTAGGCCGTCGGTAGGTGGCCGCATTCCCCGGGTCCAGGGCCGCAGCCCTGGTCGGCGTCCACCGCCTCGAAACGGTGGCGGTTTGCCCCGCAGGGGCAAGCAACGCGCAGCGTTGTTTCCGAAATTGGCGGCCGCGTTCAGCGGCAATCTAGAGGTTGCTACCTAAATTTACGGCGGCAAAAAGCGACAACACTCCGGCAGACTCCTGTCTGCCAAAAGTGACAAACAAATAATTATACTTCAGATATTCCAATGTTCCCCGTGGAACATCCCATCTTACCCCCAATGCAAAAAAATCAAAAAATCCGGGCAAAATGTTCCCCGTGGAACATTTTGGGGCCCAAAACAGGTCTAAAACCACCCAAAATGCCAAAAATACTGCCGAAGTCTTTCTATTGGATCACACCTGTGGTATAATATCCTCAAAACGCGCCCCGGCACACCCCGGCAGGCAGTTCAAGTTTGATTTTGCAAGGAGGATCTGCCAATGGCTAAGGTGGTTGCCATCGCAAACCAGAAAGGCGGCGTGGGTAAAACCACGACCTGTGTCAACCTGTCGTCCTGTGTGGCGGCGCTGGGCAAGCGGGTGCTGGTGGTGGACCTGGACCCCCAGGGCAACACCAGCTCCGGCTACGGCATTGCCAAGCATGAGCTCAGCTCCAACGTCTACACCTGCCTCATCGACGACGAGGACGTGCGGCAGGCCATCGTCAAGACCAACTACAACGCCGACCTGCTCCCCTCCAACACCCAGCTGGCCGGGGCGGCGGTGGAACTGGTCAACCTGCCCCGCCGGGAAAACCGGCTGCGGGCGGTGCTGGCCCCGGTGGTGCCGGTGTATGATTACATCTTCATCGACTGCCCGCCCTCCCTGGACCTGCTCACCATCAACGGCCTGTGCGCCTGCGACACCGTCCTCATCCCCATCCAGTGCGAATACTACGCCCTGGAAGGTCTGTCCGAACTGATGAACACCCTGAAAACGGTGCGCAAGAAGTACAACCGGTACCTGGACATCGAGGGCGTGCTCTTCACCATGTACGCCGGGCGGCTCAACCTGACCATGCAGGTGGTGGCCCAGGTCAAGAAGTACTACGGGGATAAGGTCTACAAGACCGTGGTGCCCCGCACCGTCCGCCTGTCCGAGGCCCCCAGCTTCGGCATGCCCATCAATTTCTATGAACCCAACGGCAAGGGCAGCGAGGCCTACATGGCTATGGCCCGGGAATTTCTGCAGAACAACGAACGATAAGGGGGATGACCTTGGCCAAGAAGAAAATCGGCGGGCTGGGCCGCGGGCTGGACAGCCTGTTTGCCGACCTGCCCGAAGAAGACACCTCCGGCGGCGTCTCCACCCTGCCGGTGCGGGAGATCGAGCCCGACCCCGACCAGCCCCGCAAAAATTTTGACGGCGAGTCTCTCTCGGCCCTGGCCCAGTCCATCACCGAGAACGGCCTGCTGCAGCCCATCGCCGTGCGCCCCAAAAAGGCCGGGCCCGGGTATATCATCATTGCCGGGGAGCGCCGCTGGCGGGCTGCCCGCATCGCAGGGCTGGACGAGGTGCCGGTCATCGTCAAGGACGTGACCGACGAACAGGCCGCCGCCCTGGCCCTTATCGAAAACCTCCAGCGGGAGGATCTGGACCCCATCGAGGTGGCCGAGGGCTGCCGCCGTCTGATTGACCAGTACGGCCTCACCCAGGAACAGGCCGCCGCGCGCCTGGGCAAGAGCCGCAGCGCCATCACCAACACCCTGCGCCTGCTTGGTCTGCCCGACGATGTGCGCCAGGCCGTGCGCCTGGGCGAACTGAGCACCGGCCACGCCAAGGCCCTGCTGGGCCTGCCCACCGCCGAGATGATGTCCGCCGCCGCCAAGCAGGTGGTGGAAAAGAACCTCAACGTCCGCCAGACCGAGGCGCTGTGCCGCAAGCTGGCCAAGCCTCCCAAGGCGCCCAAGCCGGTGGATGCCTTCATCCGGCCGGTGCTGGCCACCGAGGTGGAAGCGGCCCTGAAGGAGGTCACCGGCAGCGAGGTCCATGTGGACTACAAGAACGGCAAGGGCAGCCTGCGCATCGACTTTTATTCCGACGAACAGCTGCGCCGCTATGCCGACCTGCTGGGCCATTACAACCCCGAACAGCCATAAGTCTCAGGCAACAAAAAACATAGAGGAGAGAAAAGAACCATGCTAGACATTCGTTTTGTGCGCGAGCACCCCGATGAAGTCAAGGAAAACATCAAGAAGAAGTTCCAGGACCAGAAGCTGCCCCTGGTGGATGAGGTCATCGCCCTGGACGCCGAGTACCGCGCCGCCATCAGCGAGGCGGACAGCCTGCGCGCCAACCGCAACAAGCTGTCCAAGCAGATCGGCATGCTCATGGGCCAGGCCAAGAAGGACCCCTCCAAGGCCGCCGAGGCTGAGGCCGTGAAGGCCCAGGTCACCGCCCAGGCCGACCGGCTGAAGGAACTGGAAGCCAAGGAAGCCGACCTGCAGGTCAAGATCCGGGACATCATGTACACCATTCCCCAGATGGTGGACCCCAGCGTGCCCGTGGGCCCCGACGACAGCTGCAATGTGGAAGTGCAGCGCTTCGGCGAGTGCACCGTGCCCGACTATCCCATCCCGTACCATGTGGATATCATGGAGAGCTTCGACGGCATCGACCTGGACGCCGCCGGCCGTGTCTCCGGCAACGGCTTCTACTACCTGCTGGGCGACATCGCCCGCCTGCATGAGGCGGTGCTGGCCTACGCCCGTGACTTCATGATCAACAAGGGCTTCACCTACGTCATCCCGCCCTTCATGATCCACGGCAACGTGGTGCAGGGCGTCATGTCCTTCCCCGAGATGGACGCCATGATGTACAAGATCGAGGGAGAGGACCTCTACCTCATCGGCACCAGCGAGCACAGCATGATCGGCCGGTTCATCGACCAGGTCATCGACGGCAGCAAGCTGCCCCTGACCCTGACCAGCTACTCTCCCTGCTTCCGCAAGGAAAAGGGCGCCCACGGCATCGAGGAGCGGGGCGTCTACCGCATCCATCAGTTTGAAAAGCAGGAGATGATCGTGGTCTGCAAGCCCGAGGACAGTATGGTCTGGTACGACAAGCTGTGGCATAACTCGGTGGAGCTGTTCCGCAATCTGGAGATCCCCGTCCGTCAGCTGGACTGCTGCACCGGCGACCTGGCCGACCTGAAGGTGAAGAGCTGCGACATCGAGGCCTGGAGCCCCCGTCAGCAGAAGTTCTTCGAGGTGTGCAGCTGCTCCAACCTGGGCGATGCCCAGGCCCGCCGTCTGCGCATCCGCTACAAGGACGAGAACGGCAAGACCCAGCTGGCCCATACCCTGAACAATACCTGTGTGGCCCCGCCGCGGATGCTCATCGCCTTCCTGGAAAACCACTACCAGGCCGACGGCACCGTGACCATCCCCGAAGTGTTGCGCCCCTACATGGGCGGCAAGGCCCTGCTGGTGCCCACCAACAAGAAGTAAGATTTGGCTTTTGCTGCTGAGATTCGGCGGCGAAGGCGTGAGGCAGCCCCGGAGACGGGGCTGCCTTTTTTGGTTTTGCTTTATGGGCGGAGCCTCCCCTGTGCAAGGGGAGGTGCCGCGCAGCGGCGGAGGGGTTGGTTTGCCGCGTTGCTGCCAGGTGTAGCGGCAGTCTGCCGTTGGGTCCTTCCTTTTGTGACCAAAAGGAAGCGAAAAGTCCCACCGTTTCGATGCGGTGGACGCCGACCAGGGCTGCGGCCCTGGACCCGGATATGCGGCCACCTCACGACGGCCTACTCACCGGCTGGGGCCGGTGAGCAAGGAATGGATTTGAATGGCGTAGCCAGTAGATTGGTTATAAAAGGGGAAAGCGTAGCTGGTTTAGCTACGACAAAGCCCCATGCCTCCCCTTGCACAGGAGAGCCTTTGGGGTGCAGAATCAGGAAACATTCTCACTTCCAGAAATTGCCTGAAAAAATTTCAAAAAGGGCTTGACAAAAAGAGCTTGTTTCCGTATAATAAACAAGTAGCCCCATCAGGGGTTACGCCATGTGGCGGTATAGCTCAGTTGGCTAGAGCATTCGGTTCATACCCGAAGTGTCACCGGTTCAAATCCAGTTACCGCTACCATAATGCAGGCTTTCGCTAAAATACTTGGGGGCCGGCTGCAGTAGTGGTCGGTAAGTTGCTTGCTGTTTTAGCGAAATCCTGCGTATTATGGCCCGTTGGTCAAGCGGTTAAGACACGGCCCTTTCACGGCTGTAACATGGGTTCGATTCCCGTACGGGTCACCAAGGCACTTGCTTCTCAGGAAGCGGGTGCTTTTCTTTATGTGCAGCCCTTGGGAGGGCAGAAACCCGGTGACCCGTACGGGAAGCGAAAAGCTCGGGTCCGCCGCTTGCTCCGGCGGACAAAAACGTTCCTGCGGAACGTTTTTAGAGCGCGGGAGATTCCGCGTGCGGGCAGAACCTGAAAACTGCGGCCAAGGCACCTGCTTCTCAGGAAGCGGGTGCTTTTCTTTATGTGCAGCCCTTGGGAGGGCAGAAACCCGGTGACCCGTACGGGAATT
>CALWNO010000050.1 GCA_944382785.1 uncultured Gemmiger sp.
CTACGCCACCGAAGTGATCTGGAAGCGGAGAGGCGCCTGATGAACATCTGGAACACATTGAGAGGGGCAATCATGAAACTGCTGAACCTGCGCGACGCCCGCGCCCTGGGCTGTGATATGACGCCGGCCATGGCGGATGCTGTACGGCAGTGGGACGAGCTGTTTTACCTGACCGACCAGCCGCAGCACAGCTTGAAGATGGCCGCCACCCTGACCAGCCTGATGGCCACGCTTGCCACCAGCGAGCTGACGTTTTCCGCCGGGGCAGGCACACGGGCGGACTGGCTGCAGGGGCAGATGGACGCCAATCTGCTGCCCAGCCTGCACGAAGCCGTGCAGCTGGCCGGGGTGGGCGGCATGGCGGCCGTCAAGCCGTATGTGGAGGGCAGCGGGATCTATGTGGAGATCATCCCCCGCGGCCGCATCTTCCCGGAGCACTGGGGCCCCAACCGCCGCCTGGATGCCGGGTATTTTACCGACTTTGACAAGCTGGACGACGGCACCGCCGTGGTGCGGGTGGAACATTTTGCCATGGAGGACGGCGGCCTGCATATCACCAACAAGGCCTACCGGCTGAAAGAGGCCGGGTTTATGGGCAGCGAGATCCCGTTGACCGACGTGCCCCGCTGGGCCGGCCTGCAGCCTGATTTGCTGGTGCAGGGGGTGGACCGGCCGCACTTTGGCCTGCTGCGGATGCCGGGCGTCAACACGGTGGACGGCAGCGCCTACCCGGTCAGCCTGTACGCCAACGCGCTGGACAGCATCCGGGAACTGGATGCCACCTACTACGACTTCTTCTGGGAGCGCAGCACCGGTAAGCGGCGGATGATCCTGGACCGCTCTGTGGCCATGCTGGACCCGGTCAGCGGCAAACCGGCTGTCAACTTCAAGGAACTGGCCAGCGACTACTACATGACCATCGACATGCCGGAAACGAAGCCCTGGGACGACTACACCCCGGACTTCCGCTTCGACGCCTACAAGACGGCCATGGAGACCCAGCTGCGCATGCTGGAGCTGCAGACCGGCTTCAGCCAGGGCACCTTTGCCATCGACCCCAAGACCGGCCGGGTGACCGCCACCCAGGTCATCAGCGAGGACAAGACCACCTACAACACCATCAAGGCCATCCAGGACCGTGGCCTGACCACCGGGCTGCTGGACATGCTGTACTGGTTTGACGCCTATGCCAGCATTTACGGTCTGGCGCCGTCTGGCAGCTTTGAGCCGTCCGTCACCTTTGGCGACAGCATCTTTGAGGACACCGGCACCGAGTTTGCCCGCCGGATGCAGATGGCCGAGGCAAACTACCTGCGGCCGGAGCTGCTGCTGGCCTGGTACTTTGGCGTCAGTGAGGACAAGGCCCGCGAAATGATGCCCGCCGACACCGGCGATGTGCTGACTTTTGGCGGCCTGCCTGCCGGTGACGCCTGATGCTGACCCCCGACTATCTGGACACCCTGCCGGACGCCGTTGTGACGCTGTGGCAGCAGGTGGAAGATGACATCCTGCGGGACATCGCCCGGAGGATCGGCAAGGTGGGCAGTGTGACCAAGACAGCCGCCTGGCAGGCCTGGCGGTATGAACAGATGCAGGCATGCCACCAGGATGTGGTCAGCTTGCTGGCGAAGTACAGCGGCAAGAGCAAAGACGCCATCCGAAAGGCCTTGCTGGACGCTGGGCTGGAAACGCTGGCCAGCGACGACGCACTGTATCAGTCGCTGGGATTTGCGCCGTCGGCCATCGACACCAACGAGACGCTGAACAACCTGCTGAACGCCGGGTACCGCCAGACGCTGGGCACCTGGCAGAACCTGACCGCCACCACGGCGAACACCGTGACCGGCGAGTTCGAGCGCGCGCTGGACCGCGCCTGGCTGCAGGTGTCCAGTGGGGCGTTCGATTACAAAACGGCCATCAAGCGCGCCGTGGACGGCCTGGCCGCGCACATGGCGGGTGTCACCTACCCCAGCGGTCACAAAGACACGCTGGAAGTGGCCGCCCGCCGGGCGGTACTGACCGGCGTGAACCAGACTGCGGCCCGGCTGCAGTTGGCCCGCGCCGATGAGATGGGCTGCGAGTTTGTCGAGGTCACCGCCCACGCGGGTGCTAGGCCGGAACACGCAGTCTGGCAGGGAAAAATCTACCACCGGGGCGGCGCGGTCACCTACCAGGGCGAGCGGTACGAGGACTTCGAGACCACCACCGGTTACGGCACCGGCCCGGGGCTGTGCGGGTGGAACTGCCGGCACAATTTCTACCCGTTTTTTCCGGGTGCCTCGGTGCGCAACTATTCCCGCGCGCAGCTGGAAACGTTCAGCGCCAAAGAAGTCTCCTACGGCGGCAAGCAGTACACACGGTACGAGATCAGCCAGATGCAGCGCGCCCTGGAACGGCAGGTGCGCAACCTCAAGCGCCGCTACCTGGCCGAGGACGCTGCGGGGGTGGACAGTACCGCCGCTGCGGTCAAACTGCGAGCCGCCCGCAAGGACCTGAAGGATTTTGTGCAGGCCACCGGCGGCCGCAACGACAGCGCCCGCACCAGCGTGTCCGGGTTCGGGCACAGCCAGGCCAGCAAGGCGACGGCGGTTGCCAGGAAAGAGATTGAAAAGTACAGTGCCTATCACTATAATAAAAACGGGACGATTGCAGTGACCGATGACCGCACCGGGCAAGCGCACCCCAAAACAAACGCAACCTACAAGCCTTTTGCCGTCGTGGACACATTGTCCCAGCAAGGCAAACAGCACGACCGCACTTTTTATGATGCCGAAGGCCGGGTGATCCGTCAGGTCAGTAACGGCCCCCACGGCAATCCCCAAAAACATTCCTTCGGCCAGCATGGAGAGCACGCCCACGATATCCTGTGGGAAGATGGCGTAATCATTGAGCGCCCTGTGCGCGAACTGACCGACGAGGAGAGAAAGGAGAACGCAGATATCTTATGAAGGCTTCCGATTTAAGGAACTGGATCGACAGTCTGACACAGGACATTGATTTTTTGTACAACGGGAAAAGCGGTTCCATCTGCCCTATCAGCCGCACCGATATCAGCTTGTGCTATGACGGCTACGCGGTAGACGTGCAGTCTGTAGACGCAGCCATGAGCGTTCCCTTTATCAACGGAAAATCTTTGAATGGCCTATGTGAACAGTTGGATATCTAAACACAAACCACGATGCACTGCACCGTGGTTTTTTCATGCCTGTTTGCCCTGCATGAGGGGCGAGCGGGCACTTTTTATGCAAATTTTGCCCCGGCCAAGGCGTAACAAACAGGCCATCCCGTGGGAGCGACCCCGTACAAAAGCGTAGGGACAGAAAGGACCGACATGAAACGCGAGGACTTGAAGGAGTTCAACCTGACCGACGAGCAGGTCCAGAAGATCATGGATCTGCACGGCGCCGATCTGGAACGCCAGAAGCAGACCATCACCACCCTGACCACTGAGCGGGACGCCGCCCGGACCCAACTGGCCGACGCCAACAAAAAGCTGGAGGGCTACGACCCCGACTGGAAGCAGAAGGCCGCCGACGCCGAGCAGAAAGCCGCCGCCCAGGTCAGCGCCCTGAAGGCCGACTACGCCGCCGAGAACGCAGCCGCCGGGCTGAAATTTTCCAGCGCGTCGGCCAAAAAGGCGTTTCTGGCCGAGTTGAAGGGCAAGGGGCTGGCTTTGCAGGACGACGGTAAGGGTGGAATGACCTTTCTGTGGAAAAATGAAGGTCTGTCCACTTTCGCACCACAGAAAGTGGAGCTTGACTTGTCGCCATATGACTATGTCGCAGTCGATTTTGCTGCAAGATACAACCAACAGCCACACTGGGTCGCTATGTGCGCTGTGGGGGATATGAATCGAACCCCCGGGTACATGGGGCATAGCACTGGCGCATCTGGGTGGGACAGACAATTTAGTGTGGATATGACGGGTGTGACTTTCGAAAGCGGTTATACAGGATCACAAGATAATACGGCTTCCGTTCCCATGAAAATCTACGGCATCAAAATCTGAAAGGAGAACCTATGAGAACCAAAACAGGAGAAGTGATCCTCCTCTGGCCGCTGGCACTGCATGTGCTCACGGCCGGGTATTATTACAGCGACGGCAGCAGCCATGAGGCCATCGACCTGCGCACCAACCAGGGTGGCAGTATCGTCAAGCCGGTGTATGCGGTGGAGGACGGCACCGTGGACCAGACCCAGACCTGGGACGGCCATACCAAGACCGGTATGCAGAGCTACGGCACCATGGTCCGTATCCGCCACGCCGACTACTGCGGCCAGACCTTGCAGACCCGCTACGCCCACCTGTCCCGCCTGTGCGTGACCAAGGGCCAGAAGGTCAAAGCAGGCCAGCTCATCGGCTACACCGGACAGACGGGCTACGTGAAAGGCGGCCACCTGCACTTTGAAGTCATCCTGGCCGGCAGCCGCCGCAATCCACTGGTGTGGCTGGACAACGACTTCACCACCGCCAACAGCAGCGTCTATACTTACCGCCCCGGGGAGCACGCGGCCGTGCTCCCGGCGGAACCTGAGGCGCCCGCCTATGCTCCGGCCCGCCTGCAGACCATCACCATCGGTCCCGTCACTCAGGGCGACGCCGACGCCATTCTGGCCGTGTGCAAGGCCCGGGAACTGGATGACCTGGGGCTGTATGTCTCCAAGTGGAGCAACGATGAACACACCTTGCAGACCATCACCAGCGGTCCGGTCACCCAGGGAGATGCCGACGCCATCCTGGCCGAGTGCAAGGCCCGCCAGCTGGACAAGCTGGGCCTGTATACCTCGGTCTGGGCGGATGAAGAAGAGGAGGCTGCCTGATGCTGGAAGACATCCCGGATATTCTGGCAGCCGTCCTGCCACTGCTCACGGCCTTCTGCGGCTGGGCGGCTGCCAGACTGACCCGCAGCCGCAAGGAGGAAAAGGCCCTTCGGGACGGCGTCAAAGGTTTGCTGCGTGCTAAGGTCATCGACCTGGGGCTGCACTACATTCAGGAAAAAGCCGTCCCGCCTTATGGCGTTGAAACCTTGCGCAGCTGCTATGATCCTTACATGGCCCTGGGGGATGGAGACCCCTCTGTGACCCACATCATGAAGAAATGCGAAAGCCTGCCGGTGTGTACCGGCAGGGAGTGAAAGGAGACCTCAACATGCAGGAAGAAAATAACCAGGCCATTCAGACCGAGAACAACCCGGTGAAGGAACTCTGGAAGAACCTGGCGGCCCTCATCAAGGTCAAGACCATTGTGACTCTGGTGGTCATTGCGGTGTTTGCGGTTATGTCCCTGACCGGACAGCTGCAGCCTGATACGGTAATGACCATCGTCACCATGGTGGTGGCTTTCTACTTCGGCACCCAGAGCCAGAAGCGGGAATGATATAACAAAAGCCCTCCACTTGAGAAAGTGGGGGGCTTCTTTTGGTTATGCCCGCTTGATGCAAAAACCAATCAATATGGATGCACGAAGCATTTTTATAACCATGCGTGGTGCCGGTGGTGGGGGTCGAACCCACACGGTATTGCTACCAACGGATTTTGAGTCCGTCTCGTCTGCCAATTCCAACACACCGGCAAGACTACATTATTATACTATACCGGGACGGGAAAAGCAAGAATTTTTTGCCTTGCCGGGCACAAAAAAGCCGCCGCCCGGGCAAAAAGGCCCACGGCGGCGGCATAAAGGCGGAAAACAGGACCCTTACATCTTGTGGTCCGCAAAGATGGGATCGTCCTCCCACAGCACCACATGCCCGGCTTCCCGGGTGCGGTTCATATCAATGATGCGCTGGTTCTTGGAACCCCGGAACCGCAGGGAAATGTCCTTCTCGTCGATCAGAAATTCCCCGTCCACCAGCACGTCGATCAGGCTCAGCATCTCGTCGGTGACCTCGCACCGGGCGGCGCTGGGGGCCAGCAGCTCCTTTTCGTAGCTGTTGCCGGTGTAACACCAGATGGTCTTGTGGGGGTACAGCACCCGCACATCATGCAAGAAGGGGACCAGAGCTCGCTGGTTTTCCGGCTCAAAGGGTTCGCCGCCCAGCAGGGAAAGACCATCGATATACTCCGGCGCCAGGCTGGCCAGAATGGCGTTGCGCGTTGCCTTGTCAAAGGGCTTTCCGTAGCAGAAATCCCACGCCACAGCGTTGAAGCACTCCTTGCAGTGACGGCGGCAGCCGGACACGAACAGGCTGGTCCGCACCCCTTCGCCGTTGGCGATGTCGCAGTATTTGATGTTGGCGTAATTCATGGATGGGCCTCTTTCTCTTGGAGGAAAATGGTGATACAATATCTTGTAGAAGGAATGAATAACCAACCCTGTATCTGGATAAAATCAGCTTATACAGTATACCAGCACCGTTTCCAAAGCGCAAGGGTCAATTTGTTGCATGGAAGAAAAACAACGGTATATCGTCCAGAAGAAAAACTCACTCATTTTTGCCAAAATTCCGGGCAGAAATTCGGCGTTTTTGCAGGGGTTTGGTTTTCGGCGTGGGAACGTTAAAAGCTGTTTATTTTGGGGATGTCTGTTGCAGTGGACACAATATCTTGTGGTGTTTTCCCTTGACTTTGCCCGTAGGATAGGGTAAGATAAACTTGCTCGCCAAAGGCGAAATATACATACTGTAATATTTCCCCATTGTATCACTTACTGCGCCCCCCGGCGAGAGGGGTTTGCCATAGAAGTATTGAGGGAGAATCACCATGAAGATCATCAAGCGCAACGGCAGCGAGGTCGTTTTCGACATTTCCAAGATCATCGCGGCGGTCAGCAAGGCAAATAACGTGGTGCCGGTTGACCAGCGTCTGACCCAGGAACAGATCATCGGCATTGCGGACGAGGTGCAGAAGGTCTGCGCCGGCCGCAACCATGCCATGAACGTGGAAGAAATTCAGGACCTGGTGGAAAATGCCATCATGGAAGCCGGTGCCCATGAGGTCGCCCGCAAGTACATCACCTATCGGTATGTGCAGAGCCTCAAGCGCACCCACAACACCACCGATGACCGGATCCTGTCCCTGATCGAGTGCAACAACGAGGAAGTCAAGCAGGAAAACTCCAACAAGAACCCCACCGTCAACTCGGTGCAGCGTGACTATATGGCCGGCGAGGTCTCCAAGGACCTGACCATGCGTATGCTGCTGCCCGCCGATGTGGTCAAGGCCCACGAGGATGGCATCATCCACTTCCATGACGCCGACTACTTCGCCCAGCACATGCACAACTGCGACCTGGTCAATCTGGACGATATGCTGCAGAACGGCACCGTCATCTCCGGTACCCTCATTGAGAAGCCCCATTCCTTCTCCACCGCCTGCAACATTGCCACCCAGATCATTGCCCAGGTGGCCTCCAACCAGTACGGCGGCCAGAGCATCAGCCTGACCCATCTGGCTCCCTTCGTGGACATCAGCCGCAAAAAGATCCGCCGGGATACCGAGGCGGAGATGAAGGAACTGGGCATCAACCCCGGTGAAGAAAAGCTCTCCCAGATCGTGGAAGCCCGCCTGCGGGAAGAGATCAAGCGCGGCGTGCAGACCATCCAGTATCAGGTGGTCACCCTGATGACCACCAACGGTCAGGCCCCCTTCATTACCGTTTTCATGTACCTGAACGAGGCCGGTGACAACCAGCGCCTGAAGTCCGACCTGGCCATTATCATTGAGGAGATGCTCCGCCAGCGCTACCAGGGCGTCAAGAATGAGGCGGGCGTCTGGATCACCCCCGCTTTCCCCAAGCTGATCTACGTGCTGGAAGAGGATAACATCCGGGAAGGCACCCCCTACTTCTACCTGACCAAACTGGCCGCCAAGTGCACCGCCAAACGGATGGTTCCCGACTATATCAGCGAGAAGAAGATGCGGGAATACAAGCTGTCCAAGGGCGAGACCGAGGGCCACGGCGATGTGTACACCTGTATGGGCTGCCGCAGCTTCCTGACCCCGGACCGCTCCGGCAACGGCTGGGACAACGTGGCCAATGCCCTGAACTATGAGCCGGGCAAGCCCAAGTATTACGGCCGTTTCAACCAGGGTGTTGTCACCATCAACCTGGTGGATGTGGCCCTGTCCTCCGGCGGCGACTTTGACCAGTTCTGGAAGATCTTTGATGAGCGCCTGGAGCTCTGCCACAAGGCCCTTATGTGCCGCCACAACCGCCTGAAGGGCACTCTGTCCGACGCTGCCCCCATCCTGTGGCAGTACGGCGCCCTGGCCCGCCTGAAGAAGGGCGAGCCCATCGACAAGCTGCTGTACGGCGGTTACTCCACCATCAGCTTGGGCTACGCGGGCCTGTATGAGTGCTGCAAGTATATGACCGGCAAGAGCCACACCGACCCGGCTGCCAAGCCTTTTGCTCTGCAGGTCATGCAGCATATGAACGATGCCTGTGCCAAGTGGAAGGCCGATTCCAACATCGACTTCAGCCTGTACGGCACCCCGCTGGAATCCACCACCTACAAGTTCGCCAAGTGCCTGCAGAAGCGCTTCGGCATCATTCCCGGCATTACCGACCGCAACTATATTACCAACTCCTACCACGTCCATGTGTCCGAGCAGATCGACGCCTTCACCAAGCTGAAGTTCGAGAGCGAGTTCCAGAAGCTCAGCCCGGGCGGCGCCATCAGCTATGTGGAAGTGCCCAACATGCAGGACAACCTGGCCGCTGTCATCCGGGTCATGCAGTTCATCTATGAGAACATCATGTACGCCGAGCTGAACACCAAGAGCGACTATTGCCAGGTCTGCGGCTACGACGGCGAGATCAAGATCGTGGAGGACGACGGCAAGCTGGTGTGGGAGTGCCCCCATTGCCACAACCGTGACCAGAACAAGCTGAATGTGGCCCGCCGTACCTGCGGCTACATCGGTACCCAGTTCTGGAACCAGGGCCGCACCGCCGAAATCAAGGACCGCGTGCTGCACCTGTAAGAAAATTTTCTCCCACCTTGGCATAGTATCCGAAGGCGGAGACAGAAACAAAATGTTGTTCTGTCTCCGTTTTTTTATATAAGGAGAATGCCGGTCCCGGACCGGCACACAAGGAGGAATATCATATGCCCTATCAGGATCGACGCCAGAAAAATGTGGATGTTTTTGCGGACACCATGCGGTGGTACACCAGTGACGAGGAGCTGGGCCGTGCCATCCGGCATTCCCGGCAGGGGACGGTGCTGCACAGTGCGGAGGCCATCCGGATTCCGGAGGCAGCGCTGTACCGTCACGAGGCAGAAGCCAGGATTCTGGTTTCTGCCGACCGCACCCTGCAGGCGGCCAGAAAGTACCGGGGCCGGAAGGTTCTGGTGCTGAACTTTGCTTCCGCCACCAACCCGGGGGGCGGTGTTCTTTGGGGCAGTTCCGCCCAGGAGGAAAGCCTGTGCCGCTGCAGCACCCTGTATCCCTGCCTGACCACTGGCACTCTGTGGGAAAATTACTATCTGTTTCACCGCAACCGGATGGACGATCTGTACACGGATGCCTGCATCTATACCCCGGATGTACTTTCCATCAAGACGGACACGGCAAACCCGGAGCGCCTTCCCCGGGAAGAGTGGCAGAAGGTGGACGTGCTGACCTGCGCGGCGCCCAATCTGCGGCAAAGAGATCTGGACGAGGCGGTCCTGTATGATCTGCATGTGCAGCGGGCACATCAGATCCTGGGAGCAGCGGCCGTTCACAGGGCGGATGTGGTGATTCTGGGGGCTTTCGGCTGCGGGGCCTTCTGCAACTCGCCCCGGGTGGTGGCTTCGGCGTATAAACACAGCCTGGATTCCTTCTCCCGGGCCTTTGAAACGGTGGAATTTGCGGTCTACTGCTCGCCCCATGACGATACCAACTACCAGGTATTCCGGGAAGCCCTGGAATAAGATTACCCTTTGCCCGGACCGGGCCGGAACCTTCAGGGGTTCCGGTCCGGTTTTGTGCTGTATCCGCACGGTCCGTTGCCAACCGGTCCGGGGGAGAGTATAATGGAACCAGAAGCAGGACCGGTCCGGGCCCAAAGGGGGCGTCTGTGTGGAGAAAAATCTGGTGGAAATCCGGATGCAGTCGGAATATCATTTTCGCCGTTCCTGCCGGGAGCTGCTGGACCAGGACACCGGGAATGATTTCTGGAAACGCTGCTTTTGTGAGATCTGTTTCCGGGGATTGCGGAAGGAGCTGACAGGGGAGTGGGAGATACGCAACACGCCCTTTGACGTGGAGCTCTACCGGACCAAACTGGTGATTGTGGAGCGATACCGGCAGCGGTATCTGCGTTCGGTGCCCCGCTTGATCGACCTGCAGGGAATCCTGACGGAGTACAGGAGACTGCGGGAGGGATATCCGGGCATTCCCGAACCGGTCCGGCTGCGGGTGGCCTGTGTACGGTGCCTGAACATGCTCATGGATATGACACCGGTACGGATTTTGCACTCGGAAGAATTTCTCGGCGGTGTGCAGAAAACGGGGATCGAGGCTTACGCCGCCCGGATGGAAGTGCTGTACCATGTTTGGAAACAGCTGCATCGGGATGCAGAGAACAGAGAAGGAGGAACCCAATGAAAAGCTATGTGATCGATGTGATCGTGGATATGCAGAACGACTTTGTGACCGGGGCCCTGGGCACGGCCGAGGCCCGGGCTATGTCCGGCCGGCTGGCGGCGGAGGCCCGGCGGGCAGCCCAGGCAGGCCATGCCCTCTTCTTCACCCTGGACACCCACGGGGCGGATTACCTTTCCACCCGGGAAGGCAAAAAGCTGCCGGTGGAACACTGCCTGCGGGGCACCGAAGGATGGAACCTGGTGCCGGAGGTGGAAGCCGTGTTCCGGGAGGATGACCCGGCCTGCCCGGCCAAGGTGCTGGTGGAAAAACCCACCTTCGGCGCCAGTGAGTTGCCCACTGCGGTGCAGAAGTTTTTAACCGAAAACAAAGGTACCGTGGAAAAGTTCCGGGTGTACGGCGTCTGCACCGACATCTGCGTTATCTCCAACGCCATGCTGCTGCGGGCCTTCTTCCCCGAAACGCCCATCGAGATTCTGGCCGGTCTGTGCGCCGGTGTCTGCCCGGAAGCCCACGAAACCGCCCTGAAAGCCATGGGCGCCTGCCAGTTCGACGTGCTGGACTGATTGTTTTTTCCAATCAATAAAAAACGGCCCCGCCGCAGGGAAATCCCCTTTGCGGCGGGGCCGTTATTGTTTATGGGAAATTTACAGGGCGCAGGGGACAAAGCCATCCTTGCCCAGCACCTGCACATGGTCATAGCCAAGGGCTTTCAGCTGAGCCGCAGCCTCGTCATAGCCGAAGGTCAGGGCCTTGGCCTCATGGGCGTCGGCGGTGATGATGACCTCCCCGCCCAGCTCCTTCCAGGCGCGCAGGACCGCTTCCCCGGGGAAGAAATCGTCCCGGTAACCGCGATACACCGAGGAGGTGTTCACTTCCATGACGCAATGGTTGGCCGCCGCCGCTTCCAGGGCGGCGCGGGCCGCCGCCGCATAGCGGGGGCTGTTCTCGTCAAAGAATTTGTTGCCCTTGTTGATCTTCTTGATCAGGTCAAAGTGACCCAGAATGGTGGGTTTGTGTTCGGTCACCTGGCGCACGTTGTCAAAATAGGCTTCCACAACGGCTAGACCGTCACCGTCAAAATCGTCCTGAATGCAGGCGGCCAGGTCGGCCTCCCGCCAGTCGATCTCGTAATAGCGGCCGGTCTTGGGGCCCTGCACATAGTGGGCGCTGCCGATGAAATAGTCGTACGCGGTGGGGTCGTCGTCGCTGAACAGGTCCCACTCCAGCCCGCACAGGATATCGAGCTTGCCCGCATACCGTTCCTTGAGTTTGGCCACCTGCGCCTTGTACAGGGCGGTGCGGCTCTGGGTCATGCAGTATTCGATATCACAGGGGGTGTGGCTGTGGCCGGAAAAACCCAGGGTCTTCAGCCCGGCGTGCCAGGCGGTGACCGCCAGCTCATCCAGGGTGTTTTTGCCGTCGCACAGTTTGGAATGGACATGTACCGAACTCAGTTTGTACTCGTCAGCCATCTCACTGCATCCTCTCCTGTTTTACTTTATGATCGACCACGTGGCGCTTTTCCAGCTCACGGGTGATGTCTTCCACCGAGATCCCCAGCTCGATCATCAGCACCAGCACATGGTAGGCCAGGTCGCTGATCTCAAAGATGGTCTCTTCCTTGTCGCGCTTAGAGCCCGCAATGATGACTTCGGTGCTTTCCTCGCCGACCTTTTTCAGGATCTTTTCCAGGCCCTTGTCAAACAGATAGCTGGTGTAGCTGCCTTCCTTGGGGTCGGTCTTGCGGCCCTCGATCAGGTGATACAGCCCCTCCCAGGTGAACTGTTTGAGCTCATCCGAAACATAGACCGGATTGAAGAAGCAGCTCTCGGCGCCGGTATGGCAGGCCGGGCCACTCTTCACGACCTCCACCACCAGGGCGTCCTTGTCACAGTCGGCGGTGATGGACACCACCTTCTGAACGTTGCCGGAGGTTTCGCCCTTGCGCCAGATCTCCTGGCGGCTGCGGGACCAGAATACCGTCCGGCCTTCCGCAATGGTCAAAGCCAGGGTCTCGGCGTTCATGTAGGCCAGGGTCAGCACTTCTTTGGTATAATGATCCTGCACGATGGCGGGGATCAGCCCGTGTTTGTCAAATTTCAGGGTACGGGAAGTTTCGGTGTATTCCATGAGAAAAAACTCCTGCTCATTATAGATATGAGATACTTATAGTGTACAGCGGCGGCGAACATTTTGCAAGAGGGGACCGGGAGAAATCAAAGCCGCATCTCGATGCCGTTTGTGCGCAGATATTGCTTCAGCTCCCGGATGTCCACCTGTTTGGTGTGGAAGATGGAGGCGGCCAGCCCGGCGTCCACCGCCGGATGGTTGCGGAACAGCTCCAGGAAATCCTCCTGGCAGCCCGCCCCGCCCGAAGCGATGATGGGCACGGCGCAGCGCTGGGCCACAGCGTCCAGCAGTTCCAGGTCAAAGCCGTTCTTGACGCCGTCGGTGTCAATGGAGTTGACCACCAGTTCCCCGGCGCCGTTGCGCACCCCCTGTTCCAGCCAGTCCAGGGCGTCGATGCCGGTGTTTTCCCGGCCGCCCTTGGCAAACAGGCGGAACTGTCCGTCCACCCGCTTGATGTCCGCCGAAAGCACCACGCACTGGTTGCCGTAGCGCTGGGCAGCCGCCGAGATGATGGCCGGATTCTTGATGGCGCCGGAGTTGACGCTGACCTTGTCGGCGCCGCATTTCAGCACCCGGTCAAAGTCCTCCAGGGTGCTGATGCCGCCGCCCACCGTCAGGGGAATGAAAATTTCCGAGGCCACTTTGCGCAGAATGTCGGTAAAGAGGGTGCGGCCCTCCACGCTGGCGGTGATGTCGTAGAACACCAGCTCATCCGCCCCGGCGGTGTTGTAATACCGGGCCATTTCCACCGGGTCGGCCATGTCTTTCAGCCCTTCAAAGTTGACCCCTTTCACCACCCGGCCGTTCTTCACGTCCAGGCAGGGGATAATGCGTTTGGTAACCATGAACTCCGCCCCTTTCAGCCTTCATAGCGGCGCACGGCCTCGGCCAGGTCGATGGCGCCGGTGTAGATGGATTTGCCCAGGATGGCCGCATGGCAGCCCATGGCCTGGAGCTCGGCCAGCTCCTCCAGGCGGGCAATGCCGCCGGAAGCGGTGATCTCCACCCCGGGAATGGTCAAGAGATCCCGGTAGAGCTGCATATTGGTGCCCTGCATGGTGCCGTCCCGGGAGATATCGGTGACAATCAGGGCCTTGACCCCGGCGTCGGCGCAGCGGCGGCAGAAATCCAGCCCCGGCTCGGGGGTGACTTCCTTCCAGCCGCTCACCGCCACCTGGCCGTTCTTCATGTCCACGCCCACCGCTATCCTGTCGCCGTAGGTGCGGGCCATGCGGGTAGTAAAGTCGAAATCCCGCACCGCGATGGTGCCCAGGATGCAGCGGCCCACCCCGAGGGCCAGATAGTCCTCGATGCGCTGCTGGTCCCGGATGCCTCCGCCCACCTCCACAAAGAGGTCCCCGGCGGCGGTGATGCTTTGGATGGTGGCAAAGTTCACGGCCTGGCCGTCCTTGGCGCCGTCCAGGTCCACCACATGCAGATACTTGGCTCCGGCGTTCGCAAAGGCTTTGGCCTGGGAGACCGGATCGGGGTTGTAGACGGTCATCTGATCGTAATCCCCCTGGTACAGCCGCACGGCCTGGCCGCCCCGCAGATCAATGGCAGGAAACAGTTTCATACAGCACCCTCCTCACAG
>CALWNO010000051.1 GCA_944382785.1 uncultured Gemmiger sp.
TGGATGCACAACGGTTTCCTGAACATCAACAACCAGAAGATGTCCAAGAGCGCCAACAACTTCTTCACCGTGCGGGAAATTGCGGACAAGTACGGCTATGAGCCCATCCGGTACTTCATGCTCACCGCCGGTTACCGCATGCCCCTGAACTACACGGTGGAGCTCATCGAAAGCTGCAAGAGCTCGCTGGAGCGGCTGTACACCTGCCGGGACAACCTGGACTTTGCCATCGAGCATGCCCACGGCACCGACACCGCCCTGGCGGAGAAGGCCCAGGAAGCCAAGAAGAAGTTCATCACCGCCATGGACGATGACCTGAACACCCCCGACGCCCTGGCTGCCATCTTTGAGTTCGTCAAGGAGATCAACACCCTGTCCGACGCTTCGGACAAGGCCAGCCTGGAAGCCGCCGCCAGGATGTTCGACGAGCTGACCGGGGTGCTGGGCCTTTTGTACAACCGCAAGACCTCGGCCATCCCCCAGGAGGTCACCGACCTGGTGGCCGAGCGCGCCGCCGCCAAGAAGGCCAAGGACTGGGCCAAGGCCGACGCCATCCGCGCCCAGCTCACCGAGATGGGCTGGAGCGTAGCCGACACCGCCCAGGGGCCCCAGATCAGCAAGCTGTAATCAACTAACCGTCAGGAATGGGCACATTGTGCGCCGCAGGGCGCGGCTCATTCCTGATTTTTGTATCCGGCGCTTTTCGCCGTACAGAAAGACCAGACCTATGTACCAAGAACGCCTGAAACGAACTGCCGGGTGGAAAGCCTTTCTGCCGGTGCTGGCCGCTGCCTTTGTGGTGCGGCTGGTGCTGGCTGCCATGACCCAGGGCTACACCTACGATATGTCCTGCTTTATCTCCTGGGGGGAGCGGCTGCTCACCCAGGGCCCTGCCGCCTTTTACAGCGCGGACTATTTTGCCGATTATCCCCCCGGGTATCTGCCGGTGCTGGCCCTGGTGGCCGGTATACGGCAGCTGCTGGGGGTAGCGGGGGATTCCGCCCTGGGCCGGGTGCTGCTGGCGGTAGTGCCCTCCTTGTGCGACTGTGCCATCGCGGCGCTGGTCTACGCCGAAGCCCTGCGCGGGGTCAAAGACACAGCCCAGGCCCGGCTCATGGGCATCTTCACCGCCTTCTGCCCGGCGCTGCTTTTTGCCACCGGGGTGTGGAAGCAGGTAGATGCCGCCTTCATTCTGCCGCTGCTGGGCTGCTTTTTGCTACTGGAACGCCGCCGCTATCTGCCTGCGGCCTTCCTGTACGGCATAGCCCTGGCCATCAAACCCCAGGCCCTGCTGGCCGGGCCGGTGCTGGCCCTTTGCTTTGTGCTGGGGGTGGCCGACGCGGCCGGGCAGGGGAAGAACGCCCTTGCCCGGGCGGTGGGCCGCCTCTTCGGCGGGGCTGCCCTGGCCCTGGCGGTGCCTCTGGCTGCCGGGTTGCCCTTTTACGGCCCGGTCCGGCTGATTCCCGCCCTGGTGGAAAAATATCTTTCCACCGCCTCCGGCTACCCATACGCCACCATCAACGCCTTCAACTGGTTTGCCGCCCTGGGCGGCAACTGGACCCCTCTGGAAGATCCCGTGGTGGGGCCTGTGACCTGGGGGATGCTGGGCATTTTCAATATTGCGGTCATCACAGTGGCCGTGCTGGCCCTGGGGGTGGCAGCCTGGATGACTGACCGCAAATCCCCCCGGGAAAAACGCCGTTTTTCCCCCCTGCTGCTGGCGGGGGTCTATATGGCAGGGGTGTTCACCTTCGGCCACTGCATGCACGAGCGGTATCTGCTGCCCGGCGTGCTGCTGGTGCTGCTGGCCGCTGCCCGCTGGAATGACCTGCGGCTGTACGGGGCGGCCTTCGGGCTGTCTCTCACCGCTTTCCTGAACCTGGCCGCCGTCTATACCCAGGTGGGCACCGAGGACGAATGGCTCACCTCCGCCACCAGCCGGCTGTTCACCCAGCTGGTCAGCTTTGCCGAGACCGCCGCCTTTGTGCTGCTGGCCTTTACCGCCTGGACCCTGTGCCGGTACGGCCTGACCTCCCCTATGGGACCCCGGATGGGCCGGGTGGGAGACCGGTCCCTGCGCTTTTCCCGGGCAGCCCAGAAAATATCCCTGCCCGATACCCAGCCCCGCTGGACCCGGCGGGAGGCGCTGGCCCTGCTGGGCCTCACCGCCGCCACGGCGGTGCTCAGCTTCACCTACCTGGGCAGCCTGACCGCCCCCCAGAATCCCCTGGATGCCACCGATAAGACCGAGACCCAGACCGTCACCCTCCAGGGGGACGCGGCTGAGCTGTGGATCTATCCCGGCATCAGCACCGGGGGCAGCCTCACCGTCACCCTGGACGGGATGAACCTGTATACCCAGGAACTGGGCTATTCCACCGTCTTCAGCTGGGAGTCGGTGTCCATGCAGGTCCCGGCGGGCACCACCTTGCAGATCACGGTGAACAATGCCCAGATCTTCGAGCTGGCTTTGCGGGCCGCCGACGGCTCCCTGGTGCCGGTGGAGGGCGGGGGTGCCCTGTTTGACGAACAGGCCGCTGTACCCGACACCATCAGCCAGCTGAACAGTATGTATTTTGATGAGATCTACCACGGGCGCACCGGGTATGAACTGCTCCACGGCCTGAAGGTGTACGAGACCACCCATCCGCCTCTGGGCAAGGACTTCATCATGCTGGGCATTGCCCTCTTCGGCATGACCGGCTTCGGGTGGCGGTTCTCCGGCACCCTGTTCGGGGTGCTGCTGGTGCCCCTGGCCTGGTGCTTCGGCCGCCGCCTCACCCGCCGTGTCTGGGCGGGGGCGCTGGCCGGGTGCCTGCTGGCCTTGGACTTCATGCGGTTTGTCCAGAGCCGCATTGCGACCATCGATATCTACGGCACCTTCTTCATCCTGCTGGGTGCCTACTTCATGCTGTGGTACTGCCAGAGCGTGCTGGAAAAAGGGGTCCTCAAATCCCTGTGGCCCATGGCCCTGGGCGGGCTGGCCTTCGGGCTGGGGTGTGCTTCCAAGTGGACCGGCATTTACGCTGGGGCGGGGCTGGCCATCCTATACCTGGGGGTGCTGTACGCCCGGTGGAAGCAGCACAAGCCCGGCTTCTGGCAGGAGTTCCGCACCGCTGCAGTGGGTGGGGTGCTGTTCTATGTGCTGCTGCCCTTTGTGATCTACCTGGGCTCCTACCTGCCCTACCTGTGGCGGGACCCCAACTTCGGGTTCCGGGACTGGTGGGATTGCCAGACTTATATGTTCTGGTACCACTCCACCCTCAAGGCCACCCATCCTTTTGAGAGCCGCTGGTATACCTGGCTGCTGGGTCTGCGCCCGGTGTGGTATTACCAGAATACCCACCTGCCTGCCGGGCTTAAGGGCAGTATTGCGGGCCTGGGCGGACCGGTCATCTGGCTGGCGGGGCTGGCGGCCATCCTGCTGTTGCTCTGGCGGCAGATCAGCGGCCGGGGCACCCGCACCGGCAAGGGTGTGCTGATCCTCTACGCCACCCAGCTGGTGCCCTGGATGCTGGTGGCCCGGTGCACCTTCCTGTACCACTATTTCCCCAGCTCCATGTTCTGTCTGGCGGCCATCGTGTTGGTTCTGGGCGGGGCCCGCAACCAGCAGCTGGCCAAGCGCATCGGCGCAGGGCTGACGGCGGCATCTTTGGTGCTGTTCGTTCTCTACTACCCGGCCTTGTCCGGGCTGCCGGTGCCGGAATTCTGGGCCCGGTGCCTGGAAATTTTGCCCAGCTTCGGGTTCTATTAAAATGCAAAACGGCTCCTGCCTGCGGGCAGGGGCTGTTTTTGTGTTTTTTGCAAGGGGTTCTTGGTTGTAAACACTGGCGGGAGTTTGTTGGCGGGAGCAAAAGTCCTGTGGTATAATGAAAAACAAGTCGTGAACAAACAAAGGGGGAGAAGACCGGATGCCGGATATTCTGGTGGTGGATGATGAACGGGAGATCGCGGACCTGGTGGGGGTGTATCTGCGCAACGAGGCATTCACGGTGCGTACCGCCGCCACGGCGGCCGAAGCGTTGGAGGCCATCCGACAGGCCCCGCCCGACCTGGCTTTGCTGGATGTGATGCTGCCGGACATGGATGGGTTTGCCCTGTGCCAGCAGATCCGGCGGGAATATCTTTTCCCCATCATCATGCTTACCGCCCGGGTGCAGGACATGGACAAGATCACCGGCCTGACCCTGGGGGCGGACGATTACATCACCAAGCCTTTCAACCCGCTGGAACTGGTGGCCCGGGTCAAGGGGCAGCTGCGGCGGTACATCCGGTATAACCCTGCGGGAGCCGCGGCCCCCGCCGACCCGGAGGAGTATGACCTCCACGGGCTGACCATCGTCAAGAATTCCCACAAATGCACCCTGTACGGCAACGAGGTGGCCCTGACGCCCCTGGAATTTTCCATTCTGTGGTATCTGTGCAGCCACCGGGGCAAGGTGGTCTCCAGCGAGGAACTGTTCGAGGCGGTCTGGGGAGAAAAATACCTGGACAGCAACAATACCGTGATGTCCCACATCGCCCGACTGCGGGAAAAACTGGGCGAAGCGCCGCGGCATCCCAAGTTCATCAAGACCGTGTGGGGGGTGGGGTACACCATTGAATAAGTTTTTTCAGAAATGGCGCACCGCCCGCCGGCAGCGGTCCCCTTACTACGGCCGCAATCCCATGGGGATGCTGGCCCTTTATCTGCTGGCCATGGTAGGGCTGGTGCTGGGCATCGTTCTGCTCTTTTTTGTGGGATATGCCTTGTATCGTTCTATCCAGGACCTGTACTGGTCCAGCCTGGTATCCGCCACTATGTTTCCTTTCCAGATGCTGCTGTGGGGAATCTACAACGTGGCCCAGTTTGTGCGGGACACCGCTCTGTTCCTGGTCTGGATGTTGTTTGTGGTGGGCTGGATGATCATCACCTACCTGTTTCTGCGGTGGGGTCAGCGGGACCTGAGCCGGGTCATTGCCATGGCGGACCGGCTGACCGACCCGGGTAAGGGGGAGATCGAGCTGCCCCCGGCGCTGGCGGAGGCGGAAGCCCGGCTGAACCTGGCCCGGCAGAAAGCCCTGACCAACGCCGCGGCCGCCCGGGAGGCGGAACAGCGGAAAAACGACCTGATCATGTATCTGGCCCATGACCTGAAAACCCCGCTGACCAGCGTCATCGGCTACCTGACCCTGCTGCAGGACGAACCCCAGATCAGCACCGAGCTGCGGGCCCGGTACACCGGCATTGCCCTGCACAAGGCCCAGCGGCTGGAGGACCTGATCAACGAATTCTTTGAGATCACCCGGTTCAACCTCTCCCATCTGGAGCTGGACACCCAGCCGGTGGACCTGAAACGGCTGCTGGAACAGGTGGTCAGCGAGTTTGAACCGGTGTTCCGGGAAAAACGGCTGCGCTGTACCCTGGACCTGCCCGCCGAGCTGAGGTATGAAGGGGACCCGGACAAGCTGGCCCGGGTGTTCGATAACCTTCTGCGCAATGCCGAGCATTACAGCTTTCCCGATACCTGCGTAGAGA
The DNA here is from genome assembly GCA_944382785.1 of uncultured Gemmiger sp. Taxonomy (GTDB): domain Bacteria; phylum Bacillota; class Clostridia; order Oscillospirales; family Ruminococcaceae; genus Gemmiger. Next base: position 5,519 of record CALWNO010000051.1, read on the forward strand.
TCCAGGCCCGGCAGGAAGAGGACGCTATCATCCTGCGGTTCACCAACGCCGGGCGCACTATCCCGCCGGAAAAGCTGGACCGGCTGTTTGAGCAGTTCTTCCGGCTGGATTCCTCCCGGGACACCTCCTCCGGCGGGGCGGGGCTGGGGCTGGCCATTGCCCGGCAGATCGTGCAGGCCCACGGCGGCACCATCCGGGCGGACAGCGCCGACAACACCATCACCTTCACCGCCACCCTGCCCATCGCAAGAAAATCGTAAGAATTTCGCATACAAATCACAAACACCCCGCAAGGCGGCCTGCAAACAACCCGCGCCCTGTTTTGCTACCATAAAGGAGCAAGGCAGGGCGCTTTGTGTTGGCAAAATTTCCGCGCCCTGCCGGGGAGGAATGTATGCACGCACGCAAAATTCTGGTGTTTTTCGGCGGCTGCTCCACCGAGTATGCCGTTTCCTTGCAGTCGGCGGCCGCCGTGCTGGAAAATCTGGACCCCGCCCGCTGGGCCCCGGTGCCGGTGGGTATCACCCGGCAAGGAGAGTGGCTGTACTATACCGGTCCCATTCCGGCCATTCCCGCCGATACCTGGCATAAAGATGAGGCACACTGTGTCCCCTGTACCCTGAACGCCGCCCGGGGAGCAAAAGAACTGTGGCTGGCCGATGGCCGCCGTGTTTCCTTTGAGGTGGCCTTCCCGGTGCTGCACGGCAAAAACGGGGAGGACGGCACCCTGCAAGGGCTGCTGGAACTGGCCGGGGTGCCCCTGGTGGGCTGCGGCTGCCTGGCGGGCGCCCTGTGCATGGACAAGGACCGGGCCCACAAGCTGGCGGTCCTGGCCGGGGTTGAGGTGCCCCAAAGCGCCGTCTTTTACCGGGGAACCGACCCGCAGGAAATTCTGACCGCTGCCCAAACCATCGGCTGGCCGGTGTTCGTCAAGCCGGTGCGGGCGGGCTCCTCCTTCGGCATCAGCCGGGTGGAGGGCCCCGACGCCCTGGCCCCGGCGGTGGAAGAGGCCTTCCGCCATGATGATGAGGTCCTGCTGGAACAGACCATCCCCGGCTTTGAGGTGGGCTGCGGGGTCATGGGCAATCCCGGGGGACCCCTCACTGTGGGGGCGGTGGACGAGATCGAACTGGCCCCCGCCGATGTCCTTTTTGATTATACCGAGAAGTATACCCTGCGCCATTCGGCCATCCACTGCCCGGCCCGCATCCCGGAATCCACCGCTGCCCGCATCCAGGCCGCAGCAAAGGCGGTATACCGGGCCCTGGGCTGCCGTGGATTTGCCCGGGTGGACCTCTTTCTTACCCCCGATGGCCGCATCGTCTTCAATGAGGTGAACACCATCCCGGGGCTGACCTCCCACAGCCGGTTCCCGGCTATGATGCGCCAGGCGGGGTATTCCTTTCCGGCCCTGCTGGACCGGATGGTGGAACTGGGGGTGGAAGGATGACCCCCGCCGTATTGCCGCTCACCGCCGCCGGGTCCCGCAAGGGCAACCTGATCCTGGTCAATCGGGAACACCCTTTGCAGGGGGAACTGATTCCCGACCTGGTGCCCCTCACCGGCGGCTGGCCGGACCAGCATCTGGACCGCACCGCCGCCCGGATGCTGGCCGCCGCCAGCCAGGCGGTGCAGGGGGCAGGGCAGATCCTGCCGGTGTCCGGCTGGCGCAGCCAGGAGGAACAGCAGGCCATCTGGGATGATACCCTCCAGCGGCAAGGAACGGACTTTACCGCCCAATATGTGGCCCGCCCGGGCTGCAGTGAGCACCAGACCGGCCTGGCCGTGGACCTGGCCCTCAGTGCCGACACCATTGACTTCATCCGCCCGGAATTCCCATACGACGGGGTGTGCGGGAATTTTCGCCGGGTGGCCGCCCGGTACGGTTTTATCGAGCGCTATACCGCGGACAAGCAGGAGATGACCGGCATTGCCGCCGAGCCCTGGCATTTCCGGTATGTGGGGGTGCCCCATGCCCGCATCCTCACCGATGCAGGCATCTGCCTGGAGGAATACCCGGCCTTCCTGCGCCAGGCGCCCCGGGTGGTCCGGCTGGAAAACGGCCGCCGGGTGCGGGTCAGCTACCTGCCCTTCAACGGCACCGATACCACCCGACCCGCCCCGGGACCCTGCTGGCAGCTGTCCGGCACCAATGAAGGCGGGTTCATCCTGACCGAGTGGGAGGTCCAGCCATGACCCGGCGTGCGTTTCCCGCTCTGGACTGGTTCCGGCTGCTGGCGGCGGTGCTGGTGGTGGCCATCCACACCGGACCGCTGGGCTCCTTTTCCCCGGCGGCGGACCTGTGGCTCACCCGGATTCTGGCCCGGGTGGCGGTGCCCTACTTCGCCATGGTCAGCGGATACTTTCTGGCCCGGGGACACTGGCAAGGCACCGGGCGGCTGTGGCGGCACACGCTGCTCCTGTACGCCGCATCGGTGCTGCTGTATCTGCCCCTGAACATCTACGCGGGCAATCCCATTACCTGGCGGGGCCTGCTGTTCAACGGTACCTTTTACCACCTGTGGTATCTGCCCGCCCTGCTGCTGGCCCTGCCCATCGCCCGCCTGCTGGCCAAAGCCGGCCGGACCGGGTGGGCTGTGGCCGGGCTGCTGTATTTCATCGGCCTGGGCGGGGACAGTTATTACGGGCTGGCAGGACAGCTGCCGGGATTGGGTGCCCTGTATGAGGTGGTGTTCACCTTTTGGAACTATACCCGCAACGGCTTGTTCTTCCTGCCTCTCTTTCTGCTGCTGGGGGCGGCGTTTGCCGCCCGCCCGGCACCGGAGGTCCGCCAAAATGCCCGATTGACCCTGGCGGGGCTGGGTGCTATGACGGCGGAGGGGCTTGCTTTGCACGCGGCAGGCATCCCCCGGCACGACAGCCTGTATCTCTTTCTGCCCCTGACCATGTGGGGGCTCTTCGGCCTGTTGCTGGCGGTCAACGGCGGGCAGGACAGGGCGGTGCGCCGCACGGCCACCCTGGTGTACATCCTCCATCCCTTGTGCATCGTGGCGGTGCGGGTGATGGCCCGGTTCCTGGGGCTGCGGTGGCTGCTGGTGGACAATTCCACCGTTCACTTTGCGGTGGTGGTGCCCCTCAGCGTAGCCCTGGCCTATCTGGTGCAGGCTTTGCCCCGGCGTCGGCGTGCCGTCCTGCCGCCGGACGCCCGGGCCTGGCGGGAGATCGACCTGGCCGCCCTGCGCCGGAACACCGCCCTGCTGCGGGACGCCCTGCCCGCCTCCTGCGCTCTTATGGCGGTGGTGAAGGCGGACGCCTACGGCCACGGGGCAGTGCCGGTGGCCCGGACTTTGCAGCGGGAGGGGATCTGTCACTTTGCGGTGGCCTGCCTGGCGGAGGGCATTCAGCTGCGCAGGGCAGGCATCCGGGGCAGTATTCTGATTCTGGGCTGGACCGATCCTGCCCTGGCCCCGCTGATCCACCGCTGGCGGCTGTGCGCCACGGTGGCGGACGCGGACCATGGCCGGGCACTCTCCGCCCGGGGCGTACCGGTCCGGGTGCATCTGGCGGTGGACACCGGCATGCACCGGCTGGGCATCCCGGCGGAGGAGATCAGCACCCTGGCAGAGCTGTTCACCCTGCCCAACCTGCGGGTGGAGGGGGTGTACAGCCACCTGTGCACCTCCGACGGTGCCTCCGAAGCGGACCGGGCCTTTGCCCAAAAGCAGACCGAAACCTTTGTGCGCACCCTGACCCTGCTCCGGGGGATGGGGCTGGACCCGGGACTCACCCATCTGCAGGCCAGCTACGGCATCCTCAACCTCGGATGTACCGCGGGCCATACCTTCGGGGCGGCCCGGCCGGGACTGGTTCTGTATGGGGTGTACAGCGATAAAACCCCGGTGGATCATCCGCTGCCCCTGCGGCCGGTGCTCAGCCTGCGGGCCCGGGTGGCGGCGGTGCATCGTGTTCCGGCAGGGGAGGGGGCGGGCTACGGCCTGGTCTTCACCGCCCGGCGGGATACCTGCCTGGCTGTGCTGGCTATCGGGTACGCCGACGGCCTGCCCCGGAACTACGGCGCCCAGGGAGGCGTGGTGCTGCTCCACGGTGCCCGCTGCCCGGTGGTGGGGCGGGTGTGCATGGACCAGATGCTGGTGGATGCCACCGACCTGCCCATCCCGCCCAAAGCGGGGGAGTGTGCCACCCTCATCGGCACCGACGGTTCCGGGACCCTGCGGGCGGAGGAGGTGGCGGTCGCCTGCGGCACCATCACCAACGAGCTGCTCTCCCGCCTGGGGCCGCGGCTTGGCCTGGTGGTACAGAATCCATAAAACAAAGCGCCGGGCGCTTTCCGTAACAGGGAGGCGCCCGGCGCATATTTGTTGTGGTTGAAAGATCAGGTATCGGAATCCAGCTTGAGCACGGCGGTGAAGGCCTCGCTGGGCAGGGTCACGCTGCCCAGCTGGCGCATCTTCTTCTTGCCGGCTTTCTGCTTTTCCAGCAGCTTCTTTTTACGGGTGATGTCGCCGCCGTAGCACTTGGCCAGCACGTCCTTGCGCATGGCCTTGACCGTCTCCCGGGCGATGATCTTGCCGCCCACCGCTGCCTGGATGGGAATTTCAAACAGCGCGCGGGGGATGTTCTCCTTCAGCTTTTCGCAGATGCGGCGGCCCTTGGCGTAGGCGTTGTCGCTGAAGACGATCATGGACAAAGCGTCCACCGGCTCGCCGTTGAGCAGGAAGTCCAGCTTCACCAGATTGGACTGGTGCCAGTCCTCCCACTCGTAGTCGTAGCTGGCATAGCCCCGGCTGCGGCTCTTGATGGCGTCAAAGAAGTCGTAGACGATCTCCCCCAACGGCAGCTGATAATGCAGGTCCACACGGGTCTCGTCCATATATTTCATGTCCACCAGCACACCCCGCTTCTGCTGGCACAGGTCCATCAGCGGACCCACATAGTCGTTGGGGGTGTAGATGTGGGCGTTCACAAAAGGCTCTTCCGCCTTTTCGATGCGGGTGGGATCGGGATAGGCGGAAGGATTGTCGATGATCTCCACCGTGCCGTCGGTCAAAGTCAGCCGGTACTGAACGCCGGGGGTGGTGGTGATCAGGTCCAGGTCAAACTCCCGTTCCAGACGCTCAGTGATGATCTCCATGTGCAGCAGCCCCAGGAACCCGCACCGGAAGCCGAAGCCCAGGGCCGCGCTGGTCTCGGGCTCAAAGCTCAGGCTGGCGTCGTTGAGCTGCAGCTTTTCCAGGGCGTCCTTCAGATCGGGGTAGTCGGCGCCGTCGGCGGGGTAGATGCCGCAGAACACCATGGGGGTCACCTTGCGGAAACCGGGCATGGGTTCGGCGGTGGGATTGTCGGCCAGGGTGACGGTGTCGCCCACCCGGGTGTCCCGCACCGTCTTGATGCTGGCGGTCAGGTAACCCACCTCGCCGGCTTTCAGGCAGTCGCAGGGGGCCAGGGCGGTGGCGCCCATGTGGCCCACCTCCACCAGCTGGAACTGGGCGCCGGTGTGCATCAGCTTGATGGTGTCGCCGGGGCGCACGGTGCCCTCAAACACCCGGATATAGACGATGACGCCCTTGTAGCTGTCGTACACGCTGTCGAAGATCAGGGCTTTCAGGGGAGCGTTCTCATCCCCCTGGGGGGCGGGAATGTCCTGCACCACCCGTTCCAGCACGTCCTTGATGCCGATGCCCAGTTTGGCGGACACCCGGGGGGCATCCTCACAGGGCAGGCCGATGATGTCCTCCACCTCCTTGGCGGCGGTGTCGGGGTCGGCGCTGGGCAGGTCGATCTTGTTCAGGATGGGCACCACTTCCAGGTTGTGGTCGATGGCCATATAGCAGTTGGCCAGGGTCTGGGCCTCCACGCCCTGGCTGGCGTCCACCACCAGCACCGCGCCCTCGCAGGCAGCCAGGCTGCGGCTGACTTCGTAGGAAAAGTCCACGTGGCCCGGGGTGTCGATGAGGTTGAACATATAGGTCTTGCCGTCATCGGCCTTGTAGTGCATGGTCACGGCCCGGGCCTTGATGGTGATGCCCCGTTCCCGCTCCAGCTCCATGTCGTCCAGGATCTGGTCCTCCATGGTGCGTTTGTCCACGCTGTCGGTCAGTTCCAGAATCCGGTCGGACAAGGTGCTCTTGCCGTGGTCGATATGTGCGATGATGCAGAAATTGCGAATGGTATTCTCTGCCATTTACCCTTCCTCCAAGTTGTTCCAGATGCTCACCGGCTGTCCGCTCTGCATGTACAGGCGGGGGACCCGGCGGGAAATGCCGCACACCACCTCATAATTGATGGTGCCGACCTTTTGTGCAATGGTATCGGCGGTGTCGGCGCCGCCGGGACCAAAAACAATGACCTCATCTCCCATGGCGGCTTCGGGAATATCGGTCACGTCGATGACCGTCTGGTCCATGCACACCCGCCCCAGTACCGGGGCCGGTTTGCCGTGGACCGTCATCACCCCGCCCCCGGCGCTGCCGGACAACAGGCGGGGATATCCGTCGGCATAGCCCACGCTGACGGTGGCCACCCGGCGGGGTGTTTCGGCGGTGTATGTGCGGCCGTAGCACACCGACTGCCCGCCCTGCAGGGTCTTGATCTGAGTGATGACGGTTTTCAGGGTCATCACCGGGTGCAGGGCGTCGAACTGTACCTGGGGGCTGGGATTCAGCCCGTACAGGATGATCCCCGCCCGGGTCATCCGGGCCCGCCATTCGGGGTGACGCAGCTGGGCGGCGCTGTTGGCACAGTGGGTAATACCGGTGTCAAAGCCGTCCTCCTGCAAGGCCTGCACCGTGCGGGCGAACAGGGCGTGCTGCTCGTCGGTGTAGGTCTCGTCGTCGGGCTCGGTGCTGTCCGCCACCGCAAAGTGCTGGAACACCCCGGTGATGCGCAGTCCGGGCAGGGTGTAGCAGTGTTCCATCTCTTTCAGGGCTTCGGCAAAGCCGGACCGCACCGCAAATCCGATGCGTCCCATGCCGGTGTCCACCTTCAGATGGCAGTCTACCGTGACCCCGGCGGCCTCCGCCGCTTCGGAAAGGGCGGTGGCATATTCGGTGGAAAAGAGTGCCTGGGTGATCTGCTCCTTTGCCAGGTCGGCGGCAAAAGCCGGGGAGGTGTACCCCAGAATCATCACCGGACGGGTGATGCCGTGGCGGCGCAGATGCTTGGCTTCGCCCAGACAGCTTACCGCAAAGCCCGCCACCCCGGCGGGTTCCAGGGCCCGGGCCACCGCCACAGCGCCGTGGCCGTAGGCGTCCGCCTTGATCACGGCGCACACCGGTCCGCCCACCCGGCGGCAGATATACTCATAGTTGTGCCGCAGGGCATCGAGATCGATCTCGGCCCAGCAGTGCTTTTCAAAACGGGATGTATTCAAACCCAACCACCTCGGTATCTTCGGGATGCCTGTTTCTGGCCATATACCATACTATTATACCACAGGCCCGCCTGTTTGAGAAGTGCGCCACCGCACCGAATTCAATCTGAAAATACCGTCAAAGAAAACGTGAGAAAACAGGAGAAAACAAGAGAGAACAAGAGCTATACGGGAATAAATAAAAAAATGGCTCCAAAACCGTTGACTTGTCCTCCCGGGTCTGATATAATCACTCTTGCGCTAAAAAACGTCCCAACGGACGTTCCCGATACCCCCTGCGGCCCCCAAAAAGCCGGAGGGCGCGTGAATATACAGTATGGAGGATTCAGTATTATGAGTACTACGCTCGCCAAGCCCGCTGAGATGGCTGACCGCAAGTGGTATGTGATCGATGCCGCCGGCAAGCCCCTGGGCCGCGTCGCCGCCCAGGCTGCCGTCATTCTGCGCGGCAAGAACAAGCCCACCTTCACTCCCAACGTTGATTGCGGTGACCATGTCATCATCATCAACTGCGACGAAGCTGTCCTGACCGGCAAGAAGCTGGAGAAGAAGTTCCATCGCACCCATTCCGGCTGGATCGGCGGTCTGAAGGAGACCCAGTACAAGACCCTGATGGCCGAAGCCAGCGACAAGGCCATGACCTACGCTGTCAAGGGCATGGTGCCTTCCAACACCCTGGGCGCCAAGGCCATGACCCGCCTGCACTGCTACAAGACCGCAGAACACAACCACACCGCCCAGAAGCCTGAAGCGGTCGAATTCTAAGC
>CALWNO010000052.1 GCA_944382785.1 uncultured Gemmiger sp.
GCTCGTGGCGCTCATAGGTCACAGCTGTGCTCTTGAAGCCCACCAGGGGCACCATGCCCCGCAAAAACAGATTGACTTCCTTGAAATTGGCAAATTCTTTCAGGACCCGAGCGCTCATCAGGCGGTAGTCGGCGTGGTTGAACACCACCTCCGCCCCCATGGCGTTGAGCAGCTTATAGAAACTTTCGGCGGTGAACCGTTTGAAGAAGGTGTCGGTGTCCCGCTTGGAGCGTACCCCGTACACCACCTCGCAGCCGTCCCGGTAAGCGTCCACCATGGCGTCCATGGCGTTGATGTCATCCTGGCCGTCGCAGTCGATGGAGATGGTGATATCACACTGGTCTTTGGCCTCCATCAACCCGGCCAGCACAGCGTTCTGGTGGCCCCGGTTGCGGCTCTGGCAGATGCCCAGGTAATGAGGGTCCCGGGCAGCCAACTCCCGGATGATGTTCCAGGTGTTATCCCTGGAACCATCGTTGACAAACAGCACCCGACTGTCCGGGCTGATTTTTCCGGCGGCGGAAAGGTCTGTGATCTTTTTCAAGAACAACGGCGCTGTGATGGGCAGCACCTCTTGCTCGTTGTAGCAGGGGATGACAATATACAAAACAGGGGTCTGGCGATGACTCATGGTGTTACCTCATTCCTGGCACTGACTGCGCAGGCGTTCCTTGTCCAGAATCTTGAAACTTCCCCGGAAGGTTTCGATCAGTCCTTCCCGCTGCATCCGGCCCAGCTCCCGGCTTAAAGCGCTGCGGTCGCAGTTCAGGTATTCGGCCAGGCCGGCCCGGGTCAGGGGGACCGCAAAGGTGTCCTGCCCTGCCTCGTCCGCCTGCTCCAGCAGCCACAGACTGATGCGCACCCGCAGACTCTTGCAGATCAGCAGCTCCACCCGACGATCCAGGGCAAAGTATTTGTTGGAGATGGTCAGCACCAGGTTCTGCAGCAGCTGCAGATGGCTTTCATGCAGATGGGCACAGGGGTGGATGATTTTGTCGTAGGGCAGATACACAGCCAGACAGTCGGTCTGGGCCATAACGCTCACCGGACTCTTGGTGCTGGACCCGGACAAAACATCCCCGAACAGGCCGCCGGTGCTCATCTCGGTGATTGCCACGCTGCTGCCGTCCGGGGTGTTTTTCAGAGCGGTGATGGACCCTTCCAGCAGGATTCCCACCTCCCGGGTTTCGTACCCGGCCAGCATCAGAAATTCCCCTTTTTGATACCGACGCACCCGCGGGGCAAAGCAGTCCAGCATTTTGTCCAGCTCATCATCGCGCATACCGCGCAGCAGGGAAGTGCCGCGCAAAATAGGATAATATGGCCGCAGATTCATCGCAAAAGGTCCTTTCGTGCCAAGAGTGTCGGGATACCGGGGCTTCCCTGGATTGCCGAGAAATGTTGCCATGGCAAAATTGTTGCACCGGCAATCGACATTCCTGCTTTATTATAGTATAGTAATGCGGCAAAAGCAAATGGAAATGAAACCGCATTTGCGGCATTGGGAGGAGTTTACTGTGAAATTGAAACGTATTCTGTCTGCCGTTACGGCGCTGGCGCTGGCTGTGTCCCTGGCAGCCTGCGGCGCGGCGTCTCAGCCCACCACCGAGGCTACTCCGGCCCCCGCTGCCACCGAGGAAACTGCTCCGGCTACGGCTTCTCCGGAGACCGCCGAAGCCACCGGCTTCCGTGTGGCCGGCCTGAAGGGGCCCACCACCATGGGCCTTGTCAACCTGGTGGATGAGGTGAATAAGGGCGAAAGCGACCTGGATCTGAACTTTACCATGTATGGTGCTGCCGATGAGATCGTGCCGCTGCTGGTCAAGGGTGACCTGGATGCCGCGGCCATTCCGGCCAACCTGGCGGCGACCCTGTACCAGAAGACCAACGGCGCCGTGGAAGTGGCTGCCATCAACACCTTGGGCGTTCTGTACATCGTGGAAAACTCCGATGCTCAGTATACCAGCATTGCCGACCTGAAGGGCAAGACCATCCTGACCACCGGTAAGGGCACCACGCCCGAGTACGTTCTGCGTTATGTGCTCAGCCAGAACGGTGTGGACCCTGACAAGGATGTGACCATTGAGTACTTCAGCGAATCCACCGAGGTTGTGGCCCAGATGACCGCCCGGGGCGAAGGTACCATTGCCATGCTGCCCCAGCCCTTTGTCACCAGTGCCCTGTCCCAGGTGGAGGGCCTGAGCGTCAAGTTTGATATGAGCGAAGAGTGGGAGAAGGTAGCCGGTTCCCAGCTGGTCACCGGCGTTCTGGTGGCCCGCAAAGATGCTGTGGATGCTGATCCGGAAGCCTTTGATGCGTTCCTGAGCGCCTACCAGGCCAGCACCGAGGCGGCAAACTCCGACCTGGAAGGCACCGCTGCCCTGTGCGAGAGCTACGGCATTGTGGCCAAGGCTGCCCTGGCCCAGAAGGCCCTGCCCGAATGCAACATTGTGTTCATCACCGGCGATGAGATGCGTACTGCCCTGGAAACCTATTTCCAGGTCCTGTATGATGCCGATCCCACCAGCGTGGGCGGCCAGCTGCCGGATGATGCCTTCTACTATGGCGTCTGATTCCACGCACGCGGCCCGGCAGCCTCGTTGGCACACCGCTGCCGCGGTGGTGTTCTGGGTCGTGGTGTGGCAGCTGGGGGCCATGGCTCTGGGCCATGGGGGACTGTTCCTTTCCACCCCGCTGCAAACCCTGCAGGCGCTGGCTGTTCAGCTGCCCACCGCCTCCTTCTGGCACCGCATCGCCTTCAGTGCTCTGCGTATCCTCACCGGTTTTGTACTGGCGCTTGTGGTCGGGCTGGTGCTGGGAGCGGCGGGGGCTCGCTGGCATACGGTGCGGGTGCTGCTGGGACCGCCCATGCAGCTCATCCGCGCCATGCCGGTGGCCAGCTTTGTGATTCTGGCTCTCTTGTGGGTCAGCAGTTCCAACTTATCGGTGGTGGTCAGCTTCACCCATGTGCTGCCGGTGATCTATGCGGGCGTCATGGGCGGTATCGCTGACACCGATCCCCAGCTGCTGGAGATGGCCCGGGTCTACCGGTTGCCGCTCATCAAGCGGCTGCGGTACATCTGGTTGCCGGGCGTCTTTCCTTCCCTGTGTGAAAGCTGCATCGCAGCCATGGGCATGTGCTGGAAGAGCGGGGTCTCCGCCGAGGTCATCGGACTGCCCGACCACAGCGTGGGGGATGCGCTCTACCGTGCCAAGATCACCCTCTCCACCCCGGATGTCTTTGCCTGGACCCTGGTGATCGTGCTGCTGTCTGCTCTTCTTTCGGCGGCGGCCGCCCGCGTCCTGCGCTGGTTGAAAGCACGGCTTTGCGGGGAGGTGAAGGCGGTATGAGCATCCGGATAGAGCATCTGGAAAAATGCTTCGGCACCCGCACAGTGCTGCACGACGTGAACCTGCAGGTGGATGGCCCGCTGGTTCTCATGGGACCCTCCGGTTGTGGAAAAACCACCTTGCTGCGCATTCTTATGGGGCTGGAAACCGCTGATGGGGGAAACGTCACCGGCGTGGGGAATATCGGCGCGGTCTTTCAGGAAAATCGCCTTTGCCCCCAGCTCACTGCCGTGGGCAATATCGTCCTTACCGGCGGCGCACCCGATGCCGCCGAAAGGGAGTTGCGGGCACTGGGGTTTGGAGACAAGGATCTGGCACTGCCCAGCGCCAGGCTGTCCGGCGGACAAAAGCGACGGGCAGCCCTGCTGCGGGCTCTGCTGTGTCCCCAGGCCCGGACGCTCCTGCTGGATGAACCCTTCACCGGCATGGATGCCGAACTGGTGGCCCAGGCCGCCGGGGTGATCTGCCGCCTGACTGCCGGGCGGGACAGCATTCTGGTCACCCACGATGCTTCTGCCGCCCAGTTGCTGGGGTGGCCAGTGGTGCAGCTGCATCCTTATCAGGCATGATCAAACAGACAAGGCAAGACTCCTTTTAGGGAGTCCTGCCTTTTTTCTTTGTCGCAAATTGTTCCCCATCGGATTGACACTGTATATACTCTGTGATAACATATACTTAGCAAAACTAAATATATACAGGCGGAAGGAGGTCACTATGTCCGATCAAACTGTCCCGGATACCGCCCGCTTTGCCCAGCAGCTGAAAAAGGGGGTGCTGGAAATGCTGGTGCTGCGTCTGCTGTCGGAACACCCTTCCCACGGGTATGAACTGATTCAGCGGCTGCGCAAGCAAAGTGGCGGCCTGCTGGATCTGAAGGAAGGAACCCTGTATCCCATTTTGTACCGGTTGGAGGATGACGGCTGCATCACCTCTGCCTGGAAAAACACCGAGCCGGGCAAGCAGCGCCCGACCCCCCGCAAAGTGTACACCGTCACCCCGCAAGGGCAGCAGATGCTGATCCGGCAAATGGAAACCTGGCGCGCCTTTGCGACCTGTGTGGAAGAATTCTGCAAGGAGGAAACCCCATGAATGAGGTCAAGCGATATGTGAACACGGTGGAACGGTATCTGCACCTGGACCGTACCATCCGGCTGCGGGTGATGAACGACCTGGCCAGCGACCTGCAGAGCCGCCTGGATGCAGGGGAGACCCTGGCAGACATCCAGGCTGATCTGGGGGATGCCCGCACCCTGGCCGATACCCTGAACCGGGAATTTGCCGATCACCGTGATAAGGCCAGCCCCTGGCGCTGGGCGTTTCTGGCGCTGGCCATCTTTCTTATGCTGGTTCTTGCGGTCAACGGGATGACGGCCCAAACCAACGCCGCCAGCATTGGCATCATTGGGGGAGCGGACGGTCCCACCGCCATTTTTGTCAGTGTCCAATATACGGCGCTGGATCTTCTGTACACGGTATCCTGGCCTGTGACGCTGGTGGGCGGCTATTTCCTGTTGGGACCGGCCCGACGCGGTCCCCGTACGCGGCTGCTGGTGCCGCTGGTTCTGGGCGGAATATCCCTCCTGGTCCAGCTTGCCTGGTTCCTTTGCTCTGTGTGGCAGATGAGCGGCAGCATCCTGGTACTTCTGCCGCTGTGGGTGGGCGCCTTTGTCCGCAGTGGAATCTGGCTGTCCGGCTGGCTGCTGTGGCGGACTGTGCGCGCCTGGCGCCGCTGATTCGACCTCCTATGCTATAACAAAAGACCCGTCCCGGTTTATTTCCCGGGGCGGGTCTTTTTGTATAACGAAAACCACTCGCTAGGCGAGTGGTTCAAGAAAAGACTTTTGTCGATGATGCTAAAAGTTGACTCCTAAAGTAAGAACAAAATAAAAACGTAAAAGTAAGAGAAGTTTAATGGGGGAGTAAAAAAGCAGATCCTAAAATAAAGCGCATCCCCACTTTCGCGACTGTCAGACCGTACCAACGCGACGTGACGCGTGCGCTAGTATTCCAGGGTTTTACCCGTCTATGAAAAACCCCCGGCTTTGCCGGGGGATATTTATTGTCACATGAGTTCTTCCAGAATGGCGTTCTGTACCACCATCCCGGCAGGGGTCAACCGAAGTACGCGGCCATCAAATGCCGCGTATCCGTGGCCCACACATTGGCGGATAAAGGCTTCGCGCCGGGCATCCAGTGGTGTACCGCCCCGGCGCACATATTCCTCCCAGTCCAGCCCGGCAGTCAGCCGCAGCTGCATCAGCAGGAAGTCCTCGGCATCACAGACCCCCTCTTCCTGCTCGGTCAGGGTCCCGTCCACGAAGGCGCGGGTATCTTCCGGCCAGAACCGGCGCACATTGTTCAGGCAGCTGTGGGCGGCAGGCCCCACACCCCAGTAATCCCGACAGTTCCAGTACAAAAGATTGTGCCGTCCCTCATGCCCGGGGCGGGCAAAATTGCTGATCTCATATTGCCGGTATCCGGCGGCCTCCAGCTGCCGCACCGCATACAGGTAAAAATCTGCTGCCGCATCCGGATCGGGCAGATGGGCGGGACGGTACCTGGCAAAGGCGGTACCCGGCTCGATCTTGAGCAGATAGGCCGAAATGTGGGTGCACCCACCGGACTGCAGCAGGTCCAGAGTGGCGTCAAATTCCCCGCGGGTGTAGTTGGGCAGGGCCAGCATGATGTCTCCGCACAGGTCGTCAAAGCCGGCCTGCCGGGCCCAGGCAAGGGCCTGGGCGGCGCCGGCAGCGGTGTGGGTGCGGCCCAGGGTACGTAGCTGGGCGTCTGAGGCACTCTGCACCCCGAAACTCAGCCGGTTTACCCCGGCCTCCCGGAACCCGGCCAACGACTCCGGGGTAACCACGTCCGGATTGGCTTCCAGGGTAATCTCCGCCCCGGGCAGGGGAGCGGCCGCCTGAATCAGACTGCGCACCTGGATGGGGGAGAGCAGCGCCGGGGTGCCGCCGCCGAAATAGACGGTGTCCGGGCGGCGATGGTTTTTGCGCAGTTCCCGCAGCAAGGCGTCCACAAACGGCTGGGGCACCTCCCGGCTGCCGGGGGCGGAGTAGAAGTCACAATACCGGCATTTGGCCCGGCAAAAGGGAATGTGCAGATAGATTCCAAAGCGGTTCTGGGGCAAATTTTTCACCTCGTAACAAAAAAATAGCCAATGATTCATATATCGTTTACACATTTTCCGACAAATAGAGTATATAATAGTGGTACGTAAAAAGAAAGGGGTCCTAGTGAACTATGGACGAAAAATATTATACCATTTCGTATGCCGAGAGTCCCTTCGGTACCCTCAACCAATATATGACCCGCACCTTTGTCTGGATGTTCGCCGGTTTGCTCGTCACCTTTGCGGTGGGCATCGGCACCCTGTACAGCCCGCTGGTCTATATTCTGGCTAACAGTGGCCTGTATCTGCTGCTCTGCATTGCGGAGCTGGTCATGGTGGTGGTGCTCTCCGCCCGCATCGACAAGCTGCGCCCCTCCACGGCCACCAGCCTGTTTTTCGGGTATGCGGTGCTCAACGGTCTGAACCTCAGTGTGATCTTTGCGGTCTATGCGTTCAGCACCCTGGTGCTGGCCTTCCTGGTGGGCGCTCTGTACTTCGGCATCATGGCCCTGTACGGCTCCCGCACCCAGCGTGACCTGAGCTCCTGGGGGCCCATGCTCTCCGGTGCGCTGATTACGTTGATCGTGGTGGGGCTGCTGGGCGGCCTGGCCATGCTCTTCCTGCCTGGCCTGTTCACCACCTTTGACCTGATCCTGTGCGCCGTCAGCCTGGTGGTCTTTATGGCCTTCACCGCCTACGATGTGCAGAAGCTCAAGTACTACTACTCCTACTTCGGCGGCGATGCAGCCATGCTGCACAAGTCCTCCATCATCGGTGCGCTCAGCCTGTACCTGGATTATATCAATATCTTCCTGTATGTGCTGCGCATCCTGGGCCGCCACCGCGACTGATTCATAACAAAACATCGTGTTGCCCGGTACCGGGCCACGCAGCAAAAAGGGACGAACCCCCGCGGGGGTTCGTCCCTTTTGTCATGCTCGGATTCCGGTCTGGGGATCAGCCGCCCATAAAGAAATCCAGCACATCCCAGCCGTCGCCGCCCACTTCCCGGTACAGCTCGGTGTAGCCGCAGTTGGAGCAGCTGATGGTGGTAAACTTTTTGTTCTGGATGTCAAACAGCTTGGCAAAATTGCCGCCGGTGGCCTGCAGGCGGTCCGCCTCATACTGCTGGCAGCCGCATTTGGGGCAAATGTATTGACGCTTTTCCATGTATACCTCCTTGGTTGTCAGGGAAGATTGAGCTTTTTGCTGATCAGATACTGTGTCACTGCCCACAGAATACCATCTGCCAGCACAAAAAGCAAGAGAACAACGGCGCCGCCCACAGGCCAGAGGCTTCCTGGCGTGGTGAAGCTCAGCTGGAGCAGAAACTGGTTGATAGAATCCAGGGCCCCCTGGGGCAGGTTGCCGATAATGATCCCGCCAACCACCATCAGGACAATAAACACCATCTGCGCCGCAAAGCCCAGCACGAAATAGGTGACGATGCTGGCCAATAACCGCTGCTGGGGCCAGCGTGACCCGATGGCGATGCAAAGATACAGATACAGGTACATTCCCACCATCAGCAGGACCAGTATCAGTACCAGAAATACAGTGATGCCCAGATTTTCCAAAGCAAGCTGAATCTTGACGGGCTCCCGGACCATGGAATCCGTGTCGGTAATGTACAACCCCATGCAGCCCATGATGACCAGGAAGGAAGCTACGGTGGAGCCGCAGGCGCACAGCAGTTTGGCGGCCATGTGCTGCCAGGGAGCGGCGGGCAGGCTGAACATCAGGTATCCCTGCTCGCCCAGCAGCTTGTAGAACCGCTGGATGTTCACCACAAAAGCCACAACCAGGCTGGCCGCCACAAAAAGGGCGGTCAGAACCTGCAAAAAGGAGGCGACCATGGCAATGACCGGAGTGCCCACCAGACTGTCAAAGCTCTGGTTCATCCGCTCTGTCACAGCCACCAGCAGGGAAAGCACCGCCGTGCCCACCCAGATGGGCACCAGAATCCGACCCACGGCTATACATTCATATTTCAAAAGTTTGTTCATCATAGCAGATACACCTCTTTCGTTTCAGGGGTCAGACACGGAAAACATGGCGGAAGTATTCATCCAGGCTCATGCCGCTTTCCTCCCGCAGTTCATCCACGGCACGGTGAGCCAGCACCTGCCCCTCTTTCAGGATCAGGGTTTCATCCAGCATCCGCTCCACGTCCTCCACCAGATGGGTGGAAATGACCACGGCAGCCTCTTCGCTGTAATTGCGCAGGATGGTATTCAGGATGTACTCCCGGGCTGCCGGGTCCACACCGCCCAAGGGTTCATCCAGCAGATAAAGCCTGGCTGCCCGGCTCATGGTCAGGCACAGCTCCATCTTTTCCTGGGTGCCCTTGCTCATGGTGCCGATGCGCTGCCGCGGGTCCAGTTTCAGGTCTGCCAGCATGTGAGAAGCTTTGACCATGTCGAAATCTTTATAAAAATCCGCAAAAAGATTGACCACATCATCTACCCGCATTTCCACGGGCAGGGCCATGCGGTCGGGCAGGTAGGAGGTGATGGTTTTGGTGGCCACCCCCGGCTCCTGTCCACCGATGAATACATGCCCGGCGGAAGGACGCAGCAGACCGGCAGAAAGCTTCAGCAGGGTGGTCTTGCCGCTGCCGTTGGGGCCCAGCAGCCCCACCAGACGCCCCGGAAAAATCTCAAAACTGACATTGTCCAGGGCTGTTTTATGGCCGTATTGCTTGCTCAGCCCTTTGGCCTGATAGATCGCTTGCATCATACATTCTCCTTTTCGGCGGCCGCACGCAGCAGTGCGGCGGTTTCCTCGGCACTGACACCCAGCGCCTGCATCTGTTTCCAGAATGAATCGGCCAGAGCCCGGGCCCGTTGTCGGCGCAGTCCGTCCAGCTGTTCGGGTCCGGCCGATACGGTGCGCCCGGCGGTGCGATGGCTCTGCATCAGCCCGCGGCTTTCCAACTCCTGCAGCGCCCGCTGCATGGTGTTGGGATTGACGCCGGCCTGGGCCGCCAGTTCCCGCACCGGCGGTACCCGGGACCCGGCGGGCAGGGCACCAGTCACAATGGCCAGTTCCAGCTGTTCCACCAGTTGCAGATACACCGGCCTTCCGGCTTCGATGTTCCACTCCATGGCGATACCTCCTTTGTATTATTGTATTAACCATCTAATACAATAATACATGAATGGCAGGAATTGTCAACCCCTTTGCAGAAAGATTTTTTTGCGGTATGATAGCAACAGATTGACCGTATATGAGGGGAGACTGTCATGCCGTACATCCTGATCATTGAGGACGACACCGATATCAACAATGCCGTGGCGGAGTATCTCACCGCCCGGGGCTGCCGCTGTACCCAGGCTTTTTCCGGCACCGAGGGGCGGCTGTACTGGCAGCAGGGCGGGGTGGACCTGATCCTTGCCGACCTGATGCTGCCGAGGCTGACCGGCCAGCAGCTGCTGGCCGAGATCCGCGCTCACAGCAACGTGCCGGTGATCGTGCTGTCCGCCCGTACAGCCTTGCAGGATAAGGTGGAGCTGCTGGAACTGGGAGCCGACGATTACCTGACAAAGCCTTTCTCCCTGCAGGAATTGTGGCTGCGGGTAGGGGTACAGCTGCGCCATGCCGGGGCGGCAGCCGCCAAGACCCCTGCTTTGCACTATAAGGAATGGAAAATCGACCCCGAATCCCGCACCCTGACGGTACAGGGGAACTCGGTGCCCCTGACCTTGCACGAGTATGAAATTGTAGCTCTGCTGGCCTCCCGTCCCCAAAAGGTCTTTACCCGGCAGGAGATCTATGAGGCCGTCTGGCAGGAGCAGGCTTTTGTGGAGGACAAAACCATCAACGTGCACATCTCCAACATTCGGGCCAAGCTGCGCCCTACCGGTACCGATACTTATATAAAAACCGTCTGGGGCATCGGCTTCCGGCTGGGGTAAGGAAAATCTTTATTCTTTCTTTATACTTTCTTTGCGATTGTTTGTCCTTTGCCCGGTAGAATAAAGCCATACCAAACAAAGGAGAGGATCACATGCAAACCGCCGTCCGAACCCTGGGCCTGTGCAAACAGTACCGCGGCAAAGCTGCCGTGGACCATCTGGATATGCAGGTCTCCCAGGGAGAGATCTATGGCTTCATCGGTGCCAACGGCGCCGGAAAATCCACCACCTTCAAACTGCTGGCAGGACTGGCCCGGCCAACTGCCGGACAGATCGAACTTTTCGGCCGCCCTATGGAAACAGGAACAGCTGCGCGTCGGGTGGGCATTCTCATTGAAGATGCGGGCTTGTACGGGTCCATGTCGGCCAGGGATAACTGCCTTCTGAAAGCCAGGCTCCTGGGCCTGGACGAGGAAACCAGGGCCGTAGACCGGGTATTGGCCCAGGTGGGACTGGACAAGATGGGCAAAAAGAAGGCCAAGCATTTCTCCATGGGCCAGCGCCGCCGCTTGGGTCTGGCCCTGGCACTGGTGGGCAGCCCGGACCTGCTGCTTCTGGATGAACCCACCAACGGCCTGGACCCGGAGGGTATCCGGGACGTGCGACTGCTTTTGCAGCAGCTGCAATCTGAACGGGGTGTGACTATCCTGGTCAGCAGCCACATTCTGGGAGAACTGGAAAAGTTGGCCACCTGTTACGGCATTATTCGGGAAGGCCGCATGGTCGAGCAGATCACCGCGGCGGATCTGGCCGCCCGGTGCCGGGACTATATAGCAATCAAGACCTCCGACCCCCACCGTGCGGCAGCCCTTCTGGAAGAGCGGCTGCATCTGCATGAATATACCGTCTACCCCGAAGGGGAACTGCGCCTGTATGACGCTGCCGATCCGGCCCGCGTGAACGCTGCCTTACTGGAAGGCGGGGTGGCGGTGCAGTCCATCGGCATCCACCGCCAGGAACTGGAAGATTATTTTTTGCAGAGGATGGGGGCAGAGGATCATGTTTGAAGTGCTTCGGATGGATTGGTACCGACTGCGGCGGCAGAGCTATCTGTTGACCGGGCTGCTTTTGGGGCTGGGAATGATCGCTTTGGCTTATGCGTTTGCCACCCTGCTTTCAGACCCGGAAACCGTCAATGCCATGCAGGCCCAGGGAGCGGATATCACGGCCGAGGATATAGCCGATGGTGCGGCGCTGGCCGGATATACACTGCAGAAGTACATGCACCAGATGCTGTTTGCAGGCGGATTCTGGATCTCCCTGATGGCCGTATTCACGGGTGTTTACTGCGCGGAAGACTATGCGGGCGGTGCCGTCAAAAATATTTTTCCCGTGCTGGGATGTCGCTGGCCCTACGTGGTTGGGCGGTCCCTGTGCCTGCTGCTCTATAACGGGGTGCTCATGGCAGCCTATCTGCTGGTGCCGTTGGCGCTGAGTCCGGTATTGGTTTTCTCTGCTGTGGGCGGCAGCTGGCTGGACTGGCTGCAGATGTATCTGGCGGCCTGCCTGGTGGGCTGGGCCATTTCTATGTGTGGCTTTTTCCTGTCCACGCTGGTCCGCCGGGAAGGCTGGATGGTCCCGGTCGCTTTGCTTGTGGGGATGGGGCTGCCTGCGGTGTCCCTGGGGGCGGTCTGCGGCCTGCTGCACCTGCCGGACCTGAGTCGATTCACCATCTTTGGATGCAGTCAGATGATTACCCCGGACTTCCGGCCTGTGCAGTACCTGCATATCGCGGTGGTATGCCTGGCTTGGGTGGTGGTATATGGCCTCCTCACCAATCTGTCCCTGAAAAGAAGAGACCAGGCCTGACAAAGACTTCTGATAGGGAAGAGGTGTTCCTGTTATGCTCCTTGCCGTGCTCATGCTCAGCTGTGCGGTTGTGCTGCTGGCGGTGCTGGTGTTGCGGCTTTTGCACCAGTTCGCCGTCTGGGCTTCCTGGCTGGAAACGACCCCGCCGGATTCCAACACCAGCCTGCCGGTTTCGGTACGGCTGGGGCCGGTGGTACGGGCCGCCCGGGCCGTCAACGGACGGCTGGACAGTGCCCGGCAGCAGGCCCTGGAGGCCAAAAAGGCCGGTAAAGAGCTGCAGAACACCATGGCGGCCCTGAGCCATGACATCCGCACGCCCCTGGCGGCCGCCTGCGGACATCTGGAACTGCTGCGCACCGAGAGTGACCCGACTGCCCGCACCCGGCGGCTGGATACGGTGACACACCGCCTGCAGGACCTGGAAACCCTGCTGGACGAGATGTTTCTGTATACCCGGTTGCAGGCGGGGGAAACTATGCCCATGGACCTTCGCCCGGTGCCGCAGTGGCCGGCATTGTGCGAAACTCTGGCCGCGTTGGTCCCTCAGCTGGAGGCGGCCGGTCTGGAACCCAAACTGGACTTTCCCGATAAAACCGCCGCTGTTCTGGCGGACCCGGAGGCTCTGGGGCGGGTGCTGCGCAATCTGGTGGCCAATTGTATCCACCACGCCGCCGGCGGTTTTTCCATCATCCAGACGCCGGAAGGCCTGGTCTTTTCCAACCCGGTGGCGGATTCCGCTGCTCTTGCACCGGACCATCTGTTTGACCGGTTCTGGCGGGCGGATGCCGCCCGGCGCAGCGGTCACGGTGGAGCGGGGTTGGGTCTTTCCATCGTGCGTCAGCTCACCGAGGCCATGGGCGGGCAGGTGACGGCAGAACTGAAAGGGGAGACCCTGTACATTCGCCTGTGCCTGCCGCCTGTCAATCAGAAGGGATGACCTGCAGCCTGTGCCGGAGCGCCGGTGCAGGCTGCTTTTCTGCGATACAGCAGGGAACCTTTCGACAAAATCTGTCATTTTGCAAGTTTTTTCCTCATATTTATAGAAAAATTGATTGACAGCCCCCGGGAACACGGTATAATGAAACTTGTGTTTTGCATCTATTGAACACAAAACAAGCGTTGTATGTGCCACTGTAGCCGCGGTCCGACCCAACCGAACCGACGGTGTAACAAACCTTTTGCGGGGTGGCATCATGGGCGCTGACCGTCAGGTACCCGCATGGAGCCGGGGCCGCCGGCACAGATTCCGCAAAGGGGGATGCAGTAAAAAAATGAATGATTCGCTGATCGTATCGCTCAAGAACATTGTTGTTGACTTTGATGGGGAAAAGGTCCTGAACGGCCTTTCGCTCGACATCCACGACAAAGAGTTCGTCACCTTCCT
>CALWNO010000053.1 GCA_944382785.1 uncultured Gemmiger sp.
TCAAAGCTCAGCTTCTGGGCGCCGCCCAGATCGTAGCGCTGCCAGTTGCGGGCGCGGTTGGAACCTTCGCCCCAGTATTCCTTGACATAGTTGCCGTTGATGCGCAGGCGGTTCGTCGGGCTTTCGTCAAAGCGGGCAAAGTAGCGGCCCAGCATGACAAAGTCGGCGCCCATGGCCAGGGCCAGGGTGATGTGGTAGTCATGAACGATACCGCCGTCGGAGCAGATGGGCACATAGATGCCGGTCTGTTCGTAGTATTCATCCCGGGCTTTGGCCACTTCGATGACAGCGGTAGCCTGGCCGCGGCCGATGCCCTTGGTCTCGCGGGTGATGCAGATAGAACCGCCGCCGATGCCGATCTTCACAAAGTCGGCACCCGCCTTGGCCAGGAAGAGGAAGCCGTCCCGGTCCACCACATTGCCGGCGCCAACCTTGACCTTGTCGCCGTAATTTTCCCGGATCCAGGAAAGGGTGCGGGCCTGCCATTCGCTGTACCCCTCGGAGGAATCGATGCACAGCACATCCACGCCGGCCTCGATCAGGGCCGGAACGCGCTCGGCGTAGTCGCGGGTATTGATACCGGCACCCACCACATAGCTCTTGTTCTGGTCCAGCAGCTCGTTGACATTCTCCTTGTGGCTGTCGTAGTCCTTGCGGAAGACCATATACTGCAGATGGCCTTCTTCATCCACCAGAGGCAGAGAGTTGATCTTGTTGTCCCAGATGATGTCGTTGCAGTCATGCAGGCTGGTGGTGGCCGGTGCGGTGACCAGCTTTTCCAGCGGCGTCATGAACTCGGTAACCTTCAGGTCGGTGGACATGCGGGACAGGCGATAGTCGCGGGATGCCACGATGCCCAGCAGCTTGCCGTGGGGGGTACCGTCGGCGGTGATGGCCACAGTGGAATGTCCGGTGCGGACCTTCAGGTCCAGCACATCGGCCAGGGTGGCTTCGGGCGGCAGGTTGGAGTCGCTGGTCACAAAGCCCTTTTTGTAGGCCTTGACCCGGCGCACCATGTCGGCCTCTTCCTTGATGGTCTGAGAACCGTAAATGAAAGAAACACCGCCCTGTTTGGCCAGTGCGATGGCCAGCTTTTCACCGGAAACGGACTGCATGATGGCAGATACCATCGGGATGTTCATTTCCAGCGGGCATTCTTCCTCGCCTTTGCGGTACTTGACCAGCGGGGTGCGCAGGCTCACCGCGTCGGGCACACATTCGGAAGAAGAATACCCCGGCACCAGCAGATATTCACCAAACGTGCGGGACGGTTCAGAAAAATAGTACGCCATAAACACTCTCCTTACAGTTCACAAAACCAATATACTTTCGGCCCCGCCGTCGTGCCCGAAAGCGCAGCGACGGGCGGGTTTATGCTTATCCTCGATTGTACCACATCTGTGGATAAAATACAAAATTTTACGGCAAAAATGTTTTTGAATACTTGGAATAAAAAGTTGTGAAATATGCCGGGGATGCCGGCATCAAGGTATGACTTTTTCCTTTGGTGACATAGTTACGGAAAAATTGCAAAAAGCGGGGTATGATAGTACCATACTGAAAGGGGAAACCCAAACAGAACACCAAACATCATATAAAAACGGAGGTTTTGACCATGTCTGTTCTTCATATCACGACCGCTACTTTTGAAAACGAAGTCCTGCACAGCGACAAGCCTGTCCTGCTGGATTTCTGGGCCAGCTGGTGTGGCCCCTGCCGCATGGTAGGCCCCATCCTGGACGAGATCGCCGCTGAGCGCAGCGACATCAAGGTCTGCAAGATCAACGTGGACGAACAGCCGGCTCTGGCCGCGCAGTTCGGCGTTATGAGCATTCCCACCCTGGTGGTCGTCAAGAACGGCCAGGAAGTCAACCGGTCCGTGGGTGCCATGCCCAAGGCCCGCATCCTGGCCCTGCTGTAACAAACACCCGCAAAGCACGTTCCGCTTCGGCGGGGCGTGCTTTGCGCGTTTTCAGTCCCCCCGCAGGGTGCGCAGCCTGTCCGGATCGGTCAGTTCCACCGTTCCCCGGGACAGCTTCACCATTCCCTCACTCTGGAAATACCGCAGCATCCGGGTCACCACTTCCCGGGCCGTGCCCAGGTGGTTGGCGATCTTCTCGTGGGTGATTTTCAGGGCGGTGGTGCCGTTCAGAGTGCTTTCCTCCAGCAGGAACCCGGCCAAACGCCGGTCGAAACTGCGGAACATCACCTGCTCCATCAGCCACATCACATCCGAAAGCCGGGTGCTCATGATCTCGTTGGTGTAGTTGGCCACGGCGGCGGATTCCTTCATCACCGATTTATAGACATCAGGGGGGATGATGTACATTTCACTGTCCTTCTCCGCCTCGATGGTCACATCGAACTGGATGCTGGGCATCATGCAGGAAGCCGCCAGCAGACAAGCGTCCCGCTCAAACAGGCGGTATAGGGTGATCTCCCGTCCTTCTTCCGAAAGGTAATATGCCCGCAGCTGGCCGCTGCGCACCACCAGATAACCCAGGCAGTCTGCCGCACCGTCGTGCACGATGGTGCCCTGGGGGGCTTTGCGCAGTACGGCAGCCCCGCGCAGGGTCTGCTGCTGGGCGGGGGTCAGCTGGTCCCAAACCGGGAACAAGGTTTCAAACGGCAAGGCCGTCACCTCCTTTTTCTATCTGTCAGTATAGCCAAAAACCACATCCCCGTCAAATCCCATTCCCGCACAGAAAGGAACCTTTCCGATGCAATATCTCATCTCTTTCCTGGAAGGTATCATCACCTTTGTTTCTCCCTGCCTTCTGCCCATGCTTCCCATCTATGTGTCCTACTTCGCCGGGGGAGAGCGCAGCATGCGCAAGACCCTTACCGGAGCCCTTGGGTTTGTGTTGGGCTTCACCCTGGTCTTTGTGACTATGGGGGCTCTGGCCGGTACGGTGGGCGGTTTTCTCAAGTCTCACCAGACCATCGTCAACCTGGTCTCCGGCGTGGTGGTCATCCTCTTCGGCCTGAACTTTCTGGGTGTGCTGCGGGTGCAGCTGTTCCGGGGCGGTATGGTCGGCGGCACCGCCGTGCGCACACCGGGCTTTTTCTCCTCGGTGCTCTTCGGACTGATCTTCTCTCTGGGCTGGACGCCCTGTGTGGGGGCTTTTCTGGGCTCGGCCCTGTTGCTGGCTTCCCAGCAGGGAAGCGTCTGGACCGGCGTTTTGCTGCTGCTGACCTACTCCCTGGGGCTGGGTGTGCCTTTTGTGGCCAGTGCCCTGCTCATTGACGAACTCAAATCCGCCTTTGACTGGATCAAGCGTCACTATACCGTCATCAACCGCATCAGCGGCGGGTTCCTGGTGCTGGTGGGCCTGCTCATGGCCACCGGACTGCTGGGCCGTATGCTGACGCTTCTGAGCTGAAAGGGGACAGATCATGAACAAAAAGATCGTACTGCTGGTGGGAGTGGCTGCCTTCGCCCTGCTGATTACAGGCGCCTCCCTGTTGTATAAGGACCTGAGCGACGGCCGTACCCCGGATGATCTTCTGGTCAGCCAGGCCACCCCGGCCCCGGAGGAGAACCAGGAGGCTACCTCGGAGGAAGCGACGGCCGACAGTGGGGAAGAGACCGCCGTTCAGGCGGCCCCGGATTTCACCGTCTATGATGCCGATGGCAATGCTGTGAAGTTATCTGACTTTACAGGCAAACCGGTGGTGGTCAACTTCTGGGCCAGCTGGTGCGGCCCCTGCCAGAGTGAGATGGACGACTTCCAGCAGGCCTATGAGGAGTTGGGGGAGGATGTGCAGTTCCTCATGGTCAACATGACCGACGGCTCCCGGGAGACCCTGGACTCGGCCCAAAGCTTTGTGGCGGAAAAAGGCTATACCTTCCCGGTCTATTTTGATACCGAACAGAATGCTGCGCTGACCTATTCGGTCTACTCGCTGCCCTCTACCTACTTCATCGACGCCGAGGGCGGCGCCGTGGCACGGGCGGTGGGGGCCATTGACCGGGAGACCCTGCAGACCGGTATCGATATGATTCACCCGGCCCAGCCTGCCGAATAAGGCGTGCCGGTATCCCCCCGGAAACGGCGGAAGATTCCCGTCTGTTTCCGGGGGTTTTGCATATGGGGCAAAAAATACGCCGCTTATCACTTACCATAGGAAAGGCTCGCAAAACAGAGGCTGGTGCCTGTATTTTTATGCAAAATGCCCTGACGGCAGGACGCAAAATCTTGACATTCGTCTACCACTTTGTTATACTAGGACCAATCAATTTTCCGCAAAGACGCGCCGAGGGTCGACGGGCCCGAGGCGTTTTTCAAGGGCAAACAGTGTCCACATTGGTGTGGGCTTGTTTGCTTTTTGTCTTTTTTGGGGAAAATCGGGCGGAATACCCGAAACCGCCCGCTATTACGGCCCGCAAGGACCGAGAGAAGGAAAGTGAGTGAGCCCTATGAACACGACCAAGAAGCTGATCAGCCTGGCGCTGTCCGGTGTCATGTGTGTGTCGCTGGCAGCCTGCGGCGGCAACGGCAGCAGCACCACCGCCGAGGGGGCGGCCGTTTACCGGGAGCTGTACTCCAGCGAAGTGACCACCCTGAATTACCTGACCACCAGCCTGACCAATGAATATGCCATCGGCGCCAACGTGGTGGACTGCCTGGTGGAGTATGACTCCTACGGCAACATCATTCCCTCCCTGGCCGAAAGCTGGGAGAGCAACGACGATATGACCGAATGGACCTTCCACATCCGGCAGGGTGTCAAGTGGGTGGATAAGGACGGCAACGAGGTGGCCGATGTGACCGCCAACGACTGGGTCTCCACCGCCAAGTACGTCAACGATGCCCGCAACGCTGCGGACAACCAGTACATGTACTCCACCGGTGCGGTGGTGCACAACGCCCAGGCTTACTATGATTACACCGCCTACCTGCTGACCCTGGAAACCCTGGGCCTGGCCACCGGCGAAAATGCCGTGGACGATGCGGGTGATCCCATCGAAGTGGTTGACCCGGTGGACGCCGACAGCATCGGCGTCAAGGCTGTGGATGACTACACCCTGGTTTACACCCTGGATCAGCCCTGCCCCTTCTTCCTCAGCGTTTTGTC
Organism: uncultured Gemmiger sp.; assembly: GCA_944382785.1. Lineage (GTDB taxonomy): Bacteria > Bacillota > Clostridia > Oscillospirales > Ruminococcaceae > Gemmiger. Next base: position 5,080 of record CALWNO010000053.1, read on the forward strand.
CTACACCTCCTATATGCCGGTGTACGGCCCCTTCCTGGAAGAGTGCGGGGACCAGTTCGGTCTGGACAATGAAAACCTGCTGTACAACGGTGCCTATATCCTGTCCAGCTACCTGCCGCAGCAGGAGCGTGTTCTGACCAAGAACCAGTCTTACTGGGACAAGGACAACGTCTTTATTGATGAGATCCGCCAGACCTACAACGCCGAGGCCATCAACGTCAGCGTGTCCATGTATCAGAACGACGAGGCCGACTACGCCGCCGTTCCTTCCGACCTGCTGGACGCTATGCTGGCCGATGAGAGCACCGCCAACCTGGTCCACGGCTCCCGTCCGGACGTTTCCTTCAGCTACTTCTACAGCTTCAACTTCGACCCGCAGTTTGATGAACAGTACGAGCCGGAAAACTGGAAGCTGGCCGTCAACAACGAAAACTTCCGTAAGGCCATCATGGCCGGTCTGGACCGGATCAAAGCGCTGACCGTCAGTGAGCCCTACAACCCCTCCGACCTGCTGAACAACACCATCACCCCCGCCAATTTTGCAGTGGGCGGCGGCAAGGACTTCACTCAGTACGACGCTCTGCTGGCCTACACCCAGGGCGACAGCTTTGACGAAACCAAGGCCATCGAATACCGTGATGCCGCCAAGGCGGAGCTGACCGCCGAAGGCGCCACCTTCCCCATCAAGGTTCTCATGCCCTACAACCCCAGCACCACCAACTGGGATAAGGAATGCCAGGTTGTGGAACAGCAGCTGGAAGGCCTGCTGGGCAGTGACTTCATCGACATCATTGTGCAGGCCGGTCCCGAAACCGGGTTCCTGTCCGCGGTGCGCCGTGGCGGTGACTACGCTCTGATGAAGTGCAACTGGGGTGCCGACTATGCCGATCCCCAGACCTGGACCGAGCCCTTTGTGGCCGACAACAGCTATGGTTTCTGGGATCTGAGCGAAGACCCCGAGACCCAGGCCCTGTTTGCCGAGTACAGCGCCAAGGTGGAAGAGGCGGAAGCCATCTATGATGACGCCGCCGCCCGCTATACCGCTTTTGCGGAAGCCGAAGCCATGCTCATCGACCATGCCATCGCCATCCCCTTCAGTGTTTCCGCTGGTGACGGATATGCCATCAGCGACCTGAACCCCATGGAAGGGGAGTACGCTCCTTACGGCGTGGCCCTGCAGCGCTACAAGTACCAGCACCTGTACGATACTTCCATGAGCATGGAAGAGTTCCAGACTGCGTACAAGGAATGGGAAGAGGCCCGTACCGCGGCCATTGCCACCCCGGAACAGTAAACAGGAATAGCAAAATCTAGCTTTCAAAACCGCCATATCCGCCGCGCCGGTGCTGTTTGTGCCGGCGCGGCGTGTGCGGTTTTGCGGCGGGGCCCGTGTGCAGGCACGGACCCCGCCGCAAGGCCGTAAAAAGCCGATGTTAAGAAGAATTTACAAGGGAAAGGGGAAGGACCCATTGGCCAAGTACATGCTCAAGCGTGTGCTGCACGCGCTGGTGACCATGTGTATTGTCATTGTCATCGTCTTTGTGCTGCTGCGCCAGATGCCGATTGAGGGCTACTTCAACAACTTTGACAAACTCAGCGATGCACAGATCAAAGCTGGTCTGCAGCAGCTGGGATTGACCCAGCCGCTGCCCAAGCAGGTGCTGAATTACTTCCTGCAGATTCTGCAGGGGAACCTGGGCATCTCCAACAAATACCGGGAAGGCTATTCCATCGCCAAGATCATTGCCCAGAAAGCCCCCATCTCCATTGAGATCGGCCTGATCAGCTTTGTGGTTTCTCTGGTAGTGGGCATGCCCCTGGGCATCCTCATGGCGCGGTCCACCCGCACCCGCCTCAAGGTGTGGGACAAGCTGGGCACCGTGCTCATCGTCATTGTGCAGGCTGTGCCTTCGGCGGTGTACCATCTTCTTATCCAGCTGTACGGCAGTGAGCTGCTGGGCGTATCCATGCTGTTCAACACCCGCAGTCCGGAAACCTGGATTCTGCCCATCTTCTCCCTTTCCATCGGCAATATCGCTTATTATGCCATGTGGCTGCGCCGGTATATGGTGGATGAAGCCAACAAGGACTACATCCGCCTGGCCCGGGCCAAGGGCGTGCCGGCGGCCCGCATCAGCCGCAACCACGTTTTCCGCAATGCGGTGGTGCCGCTGGTACAGTACATCCCCAACTCCATCCTGTTCACCCTGATGGGATCTTTGTATGTGGAAAGCCTGTACTCCATCCCGGGCATGGGCGGCCTGCTGGTGCAGGTCATCAAGCTGCAGGACAATACCATGGTGCAGGCGCTGGTGCTGATTTATGCCGCTGTGTCGGTGCTGGGCCTGCTCTTCGGCGATATCCTCATGGCCCTGGTTGACCCGCGGATCAGTTTCACCGGAAAGGAGGGGGCACGCTGATGACATTCCGCAGAATGAAAGCCGAGCAGCTGGAAACAGCGCTGAACAAGGACCTGCAGAAGCAGACCGACCCCACCGCCGCTTACGCGGACCTGCCGGAGGAGGAACTCTTCACCCTCGCCGATTTCGATCATTCCCGTGCCGAGCGGGGCGGCTACTCCAACTACTCCTACTGGGGGGCGACCCTGCGCGCCTTCTTCAAAAACAAGGTGGCGGTGTTCTTCCTCTGTGTCATCGCAGTGGTGCTGCTGTTCACCTTCATCCAGCCTTTGCTGCCCAACCAGCACGACCCCAAAACCATCAACAATGACCCTTTGACCGGTGTGCAGATCATCAACCGCGCTCCGGATTCGGAATTCTGGTTCGGTACCAACTCCATCGGGCAGGACCTGTGGGCCCGCACCTGGGCCGGCACCCGTACCTCTCTGGGCATCGGCCTTGCCGTTGCCTGCTTTGAAGCCCTCTTCGGCACCTTCATCGGCGTTCTGTGGGGCTATGTGCGCAAACTGGATACCTTCTTTACCGAACTTTACAACATCTTCGATAACATCCCCCAGACTCTGGTGCTGATTCTGGTCTCCTACATCATGAATCCCGGTGTGGGCACCATCATCTTTGCTTTGTGCCTGACCGGCTGGCTGGATATGGCCCGGTTCATCCGCAACCAGATCGTCATCATCCGTGACCGGGACTACAACTTGGCTTCCCGTTGCCTGGGCACCACCACCGGCCGCATCGTCACGAAGAACCTGCTGCCGTATCTGGTGTCGGTCATTGCCCTGCGCATGTCCCTGGCCATCCCTTCGGCTATCGGCAACGAGGTCTTTGTCACCTACATCGGCATCGGCCTGCCCACCGATATCCCTTCCCTGGGCAACTTGGTCCAGGCAGGCCGCCTGCTCATGAGCCAGCCCAGCCTGCGGTATCAGCTGCTCTTCCCCACGGCGGTGCTGGCCCTCATCACCATCAGCCTGTATGTGGTGGGCAACGCCTTTGCCGACGCCGCCGACCCCAAGAATCATGTATAAGGAGGACACGAAGATGGAAAAGAACGATTCGGTCCTCCTCTCCATCCAGGACCTCAACTTCAAATTTACCCTGCGCGGGCAGGTGCTCCATGCCATCCGGGGCATCTCTCTGGATGTGTACAAGGGCGAAAGTCTGGCCATCGTGGGAGAGTCCGGCTCCGGCAAGAGTGTGCTGGTCAAGACCCTCATGGGCCTGAACGACCAAAACGGCTATATTGAGAGCGGCAAGATCCTGTATAACGGCCAGGACCTGGCCACCTTCACCACCGACAAACAGTGGCAGTCCATCCGCGGCCGGGAAATCGCCATGGTCCTGCAGGACCCCATGACCAGTCTGAACCCGCTGAAGACCATCGGCTGGCAGATCAAGGAGGCCCTGGAACTGCACCAGAATCTCCACGGCGCCGCAGCCGACGCGGCTGTGTGCGAACTGCTGGCCGAGGTGGGCATCCCCGACCCTCAGCGCCGGGCCAAGCAGTATCCCCATGAATTCTCCGGCGGTATGCGTCAGCGGGTGGTGATTGCCATCGCCATGGCCTGCCGTCCCAAGATTCTCATCTGCGACGAGCCCACCACCGCCCTGGATGTGACCATCCAGGCCCAGATCCTGGGACTGATCAAACAGATGCAGAAGAAGTACGACCTGACCACCATCTACATCACCCACGACCTGGGGGTGGTGGCCAACGTGGCCGACCGCATCGCCGTTATGTATGCCGGTGACATTGTGGAAGTGGGAAGTTGTGCTGAAGTCTTTTACGATCCCCGCCATCCTTACACCTGGGCCTTGCTGTCCAGCCTGCCCCAGCTGGGGGTGAAAGGGGAGCCCCTCTACTCCATCGAGGGCACCCCGCCCAACCTCTTCCACGAGGTCCACGGCGACGCCTTTGCCCCCCGCAACCCCCAGGCCCTTAAGATCGACTTCGTCAAGCGTCCGCCCATGTTTGCGGTCAGCCCCACCCATTCGGCCCGCACCTGGCTGCTGGACCCCCGGGCTCCCAAGGTGGAGCCGCCGGAACATATCCGGGTCCTGCGGGAAAAGGGCCGCGCACTGAAACTCACCGGGGAGGGCACCGTCAATGGCTGATACACGCAAGAAACTGCTGGAACTGGACCATGTACGGGTCCAGTTCGGCAAAAAGCGCCGTCCCTTTGTGGCGGTGAAGGATGTTTCCTTTGACATCTACCAGGGCGAAACCTTCGGCCTGGTGGGGGAGTCCGGTTCCGGTAAGACCACCATCGGCCGGGCCATCATCCGGGCCAACCCGGTGGCAGCCGGGGAAATCCGCTTTGATGGACACCGCATTTCCGGCAAACTGACGCCCCAGGAGGACCGCCAGGTCACCCGGGATATCCAGATGATCTTCCAGGACCCCATGAGCTCGCTGAATGAACGTGCCAAGGTGGGCTACATCGTGGCCGAAGGTCTGTATGCCCCTGGCCATCACCTCACCGAGGAGCAGCGCCGGGAAAAGGTGGCCAAGGCCCTCTCAGATGTGGGACTGCTGCCGGAGTTTGCCTCCCGATTTCCCCACGAATTCTCCGGCGGCCAGCGCCAGCGCATCGGCATTGCCCGGGCGCTGATCATGGAGCCCCGGTTCATCGTGGCCGATGAGCCCATCTCTGCCTTGGACGTGTCCATCCGGGCCCAGGTTCTCAACCTGCTTTCTGCCTTGCAGAAGGAGCGTGGCCTGACCTACCTGTTCATCGCCCATGACCTTTCGGTGGTGCGGTTCATCTGTGACCGCATTGCCGTCATCCATAAGGGGGACATTGTGGAACTGGCCGAGAGCGAACAGCTCTTTGCCCACCCGCTTCACCCCTATACCCGGGCCCTGCTGTCGGCCATTCCTCAGCCGGACCCCATTGCGGAACGCAGCAAGAAATTGCTGGTATATGACCCGGCCTGTCATGACTACACCCAGGACAAGCCGGTCTGGTGTGAGATCGAACCCGGCCACTTTGTGCTGGGCAACCAGAAGGAACTGGACGGCTACCGGGAATCCCTGGCCAAAGCCGACTGACCTTCTCAGGATAAGGAGTGTGTTATGCAAGCCATCATCAACCGTGCCCTCTGCCCGCTGTATGAGGAGGCGGACACCTGTGCCGCCACCCCACAGGAAGCCTGTGTCACCGACGAAGCCCTGCTGGGTATGCCGGTGGAGATCACCGGGGAGGCAGACGCCTTGGGCCGTCTGCCCATCAAGACCTTTTACGGCTATACTGGACGGGTGGATGCGGACGCCCTGACCCAGGGGGAGGCAGCCGAGGCTTTTCTGACTCTGCCCCAGAAGATCGTGCTTCACAAGAACTTCGTGGATGTGCTCTCCCAGCCCAAGGTCCAGGGGGCGTATGTGATGACCGGCATTCCCCGGGGCGGTCGCCTGGCTCTGTGCGGGGAGCCGGAAGATGGCTGGCAGAAGGTCCAGCTGCCCGATGGCCGACAGGGGTATGTGTGTGCCAGCGCGCTGGATACTCTGTGGCAGACGCCTTGCGCTGATACCCACCGGGCGTTGCGCAAAGCCCTGACCGACGCCGCCCGCCTGTATGCCGGCACCCAGTACCGCTGGGGCGGCAAGAGCCCCATGGGTATTGACTGCTCGGGCCTGTGCAGCATGGCGTATCTTTTGTGCGGCATCGTCATCTGGAGGGACGCCCAGATCAAGGAGGGCTATCCCATCCACGAGATCCCTCTTTCGGAGATCCGCGCCGGGGATCTGCTCTACTTCCCGGGCCATGTGGCCATGTACCTGGGCAATGGGGAGTACATCCACTCTACCGGCCGGGCAGGGGACAACGGCGTGACCATCAACAGCCTGTACCCGGAAGCGTTTGATTATCGGGCGGATCTGCCGGGCCAGATCACCGCGGTGGGCAGCTATTTCTGAGCGCTTGCTTTACACGCTAAACAAATAGAAAGAAAACCCGCCCCCACGGCAGCGGTACAGCTGCCATGGGGGCGGGTTTTTATGCTTTATTCAGCTTTCAGAAACAGGTCGCTCAGTGCTGCTGCTTCTGCTGCTCGGCGCGCTTCTTGGCGATGGCGGCCACAGCGTCCTTGCGGGACAGGTTGATGCGGCCCTGCTGGTCGATGTCGGTGACCATGACATAGATGGGATCACCCACAGCCACAACGTCCTCCACGTGTTCCACGCGGTGGTCGTCCAGCTTGGAGATGTGGACCAGGCCTTCCTTGCCCGGGGCAATCTCCACGAAAGCACCGAAGTTCATCAGGCGGGTCACGCGGCCTTTGTAGATGGCGCCCACTTCGGGATCTTCCACAATGGTCTTGATGGTGGCAATGGCGCGCTTGGCATCATCCTGGTCCACTGCAGAGATGAAGACGTGGCCGTCCTCCTCAATGTCGATCTTGCAGTTGAAGTTGGCGCACATTTCCTGAATGACCTTGCCACCCTTGCCGATGACGTCCTTGATCTTGTCCACAGGGATCTGCATGCTGAACATCTTGGGAGCGTACTTGGACAGTTCCTTGCGGGGCTCGGCAATGCAGGGCTTGATGATCTCGTCCAGAATGTACAGGCGGCCCTTGCGGCACTTCTCCAGAGCTTCCTCCACGATCTCGTAGGTCAGACCGTCGATCTTGATGTCCATCTGGATGGCGGTGATACCGCGGCGGGTGCCGCCCACCTTGAAGTCCATATCGCCGTGGAAGTCTTCCACGCCCTGGATGTCCAGCATGGTCATCCAGCGGTCACCCTCGGTGATCAGGCCGCAGGAGATACCGGCTACGGGAGCCTTGATGGGCACACCGGCGTCCATCAGGGCCAGGGTGGAACCGCAGATGGAAGCCTGGGAGGTGGAACCGTTGGAGGACATGATCTCAGACACGCAGCGGATGGTGTAGGGGAACTCCTCCATGGAGGGCAGGACCGGAATCAGGGCACGTTCCGCCAGAGCACCGTGGCCGATCTCGCGGCGGCCGGGGCTGCGGGGGGCGCGGGCCTCACCGGTGGAGTAGGGAGGCATGTTGTAATGGTGGATGTAACGCTTGGTGGGGGTGTCGCCCAGGTCGTCCATGGTCTGGGCATCCCGGGTGGAACCCAGGGTGCAGATGGTCAGGCTCTGGGTCTGGCCGCGGGTGAACAGGCCGGAGCCATGCACACGGGGCAGAATGCCCACTTCGGCAGCAAGGGGACGGATCTCGTTAATGCCACGGCCATCCACGCGCTTGCCTTCATCCAGCAGCCAGCGGCGGACAACGAACTTCTGCATCTTGTAGCTGATGAGGTCCAGGGTGGAGGCGTCCAGGTCGGGATGCTCCTCGGCGATCTTGTCCATGATGGGCAGCAGAGCGGCGTCACGGACGTTCTTGTCGTCGGTGTCCATGGCGGCCTTGAACTCGTCCAGATGGGCGGCGCTGATCTCCTTCAGCAGGTCGTAGTCCAGCTCCACGGGGGTGAACTCAAT
>CALWNO010000054.1 GCA_944382785.1 uncultured Gemmiger sp.
TGCCGGAGATGATCAGCGGGGTACGGGCCTCGTCGATGAGGATGGAGTCCACCTCGTCCACGATGGCGTAGGCATGGCCGCGCTGGACCATGTTGGCCTTGTAGACCACCATGTTGTCCCGCAGGTAGTCAAAGCCGAATTCGTTGTTGGTGCCGTAGGTCACATCGGCCTCATAGGCTTTCTTGCGCTCGGCGGGGGTGACCGAATGGATCACCAGTCCCACGCTCAGGCCCAGGAAACGATAGACCTTGCCCATCCATTCGCTGTCGCGCTTGGCCAGGTAATCGTTGACGGTGACCACGTGCACACCCTCGCCGGTCAGGGCGTTGAGGTAGACGGGCATGGTGGCCACCAGGGTCTTGCCTTCACCGGTCTGCATCTCGGCGATGCAGGCGCGGTGAAGCACAATGCCGCCGATGACCTGCACCGGGTAGGGCTTCAGGCCCAGCACACGCCAGTCGGCTTCCCGGCAGACGGCGAAAGCCTCGGGCAGGATCTCATCCAGAGTGGCGCCGTTTTTCAGCTTTTCTTTCAGGGCGGGGGTCTTGGCCTGCAGCTCGGCATCGGTCAGTTTCTGCATCTCCGGTTCCAGAGCCAGTACCTTATCAGCAATCGGTTTGATTCGCTTGAGTTCCTTGTCGGAAAAAGTTCCGAACAGTTTCTCCATAAAAGACATATGTGAACCCCTATCATTTCTGCCGCCCGGCGGGGCGGTCGATTTAGTCGTATGCGAGTTGATACACTCCAATATAATACACCCGCGCAAGGGTCTGTGTCAAACCTTGCGCGGGTGTAATTCCGGATATTCTTTTGTCGCGGCAGTGTTCAGGTGTGGGCTTTGGCCGGTTGGGGGGTGGGGGCAGGATGGCGTTCCGGCTTGGCCAGCAGCACCAGCATCAGGAAGATGCACCCGAAGCCCAAGGCATCCCAGAAGGTGAAGGAGGACCCCAGCACCAGGGTGCTGATGACGGCAGCCGTCACCGGCTCCGCAAAACTGTACAGGCTGGCTTTCTGGGCACCTACCATCTTCACCCCCTGCATGAAGCAGCAAAAGGCCACTACATTGCCGATGATCACCACCACCGCAATACCCAGCCAGCCCATGGCAGTGGGGACGTAGCCGGTTTCCCAGGGGCGGCAGATCAGGCAGAACAGGATACCGCCCACCAGGAAGGCCCAGCCCTGCAAAACCGGGGTGGGGAACTGCCGCTGCAGGTTCCGGGGCCATACGGTATAGACCACCACGCACAGGGCGCAACACAGGCCGGTGATGAGAGCCTCGGGGCTGACGGCCAGCCCGTCCAGACTGCCGTGGGTGGTCAGGAAGAAAAGCCCCACCAGGGCCAGCAGGATGGACCCCACCTCAAAGCCCCGGGGCATCCGTCTGGCCTGCCAGCATACCACCATCAGAATGAATACCGGGGAAATGTTCTGCAGGATGGTGGCCATTCCGGCTCCGGCCAGCTGGATGGTGGTGAAGTAGAGCATCTGGCAACCGCTGACCCCGGCAATGCCGTAGATCAGCAGATCGATGATGTTGCGCCGCCCGTGCCAGGGTGCCACCAGCAGCTTGGGATTGCGGATCAGGAAGTACCCGCACAGCAGAACCCCGGCCAGAAACAGACGGATGGGCGCCAGCCAGAAGGCATCCATGCCCTGCCGGGTAAACAGATATTGCCCGGTACAGCCGGAAATCCCCCAGCAGGCGGCTCCGAACATGGTCAGAAACGCTCCTTTGACGTTGCTGCTTTTGGACTGCATTTCAACATCCCTCCAGAATCAGGGCGGCTGCGTCGCCCAGGGTTTCACAGACCGGTGCACCGGTGGCGGCCAGGGTCTCGGCGTTCTGGTGCCCGCCGCATTGCAGCACGCAGCGTACGCCCATGGCCCGGGCTACCTCAAAATCGTGGACCGTGTCCCCGATCATCACCGCGCGGGCGGGGTCCAGGCCGCTTTCGTGCAGATAGGCAAGGCCCAGGTCCACCTTGCTTTTGGCGTAGATGTCGCCCAGGCCCAGCAAGCGGTCAAAATAAGAACGGATCCCCCGCTCCCGGACCTGACTTTCCAGCACATCCACCGGGGAAGCGGATAAAATCACCTGCCGCGGCCCGGCGTCGGCAAAGGACTGCAGTACCTGCCGGGCATCCGGTGCCAGGGTGCAGGCGGCGGCGTGGGGGATATAATCGGCCATAAAACTTTCGGCCAGAACAGCAAAAGGGTGCCGGGAAAAGTCCATCCCGGCACGCAGGTAATAGTCTTGCACAGGGAATCCGAAGATCTTCCGGTAAGACGCCATGTCGTACCGCTGGGGGTAGCCAAAGCGGGCCAAAAGACGGTTGAGCGCATTCAGGCCGAGTTCGACATCATCCAGCAAAGTGCCGTTCCAGTCCCACAAAATCAGTTCGGGGCGCATGGCGTCCTCCTTTCGGCGCGGTCTCAGACCGCGGGATGCTTCACGGGTTCCACAAAGAGCTTTTTCAGCTGGCGGTTGGTTTCAATCAGGCGGACCAGCAGCACACCCAGGATGCAGCAGCTGATCACTTCGCCAATGCCCACCGTCAGCATGTTGAACAGGGTGACGGGCAGGGTGGCGGGGGTGTCGGAGAAGAAAACGCTGATCTCCCAGCCCACGATCACGGCGTTGAAGAGCACCGGGGGCAGGGAAGCGGGCAGGGCCAGGCCCTTCACCCGCAGACTGCGCAGGGCGTAGGTGACCAGGCAGGCCAGCAGGGTGGCCAGGGTGCCGAACACCACGTCAATGACGGTGGAGCCCAGGGCATTGGCCAGCAGGCAGCCCAGGGTCACGCCCACAATGTATTCCGGGCCAAACACCGGCAGCAGGCACAGAGCCTCGGCCAGGCGAACCTGTACGGCGCCATAGCTGAAAGGCTGCAGCGCCAGGCACAGCACCACATACACGGCGGCGATCATGGCGCAGCGAACCATCCGGTTGGTGCGCAGGGCGCTGCCCTGTACGGAATCGTCATGGCGCATGGCCAGACGAACACCCAGAAAGACCGCCAGCACGGCGGCCACGAATACGATCATCCATTTCATCATACTACAATACTCCGGCGGATAGATTTTGACCAGACGCGGGACCGCCAGCCCCGGCCGGTTTGTCGCCGCACGGTGCAAAACCGGGCGGCGGAGCCTAAAATCCTAAGTTGCTCAACAAATGGTTATTATAACAAAAACCCCGGCACCTTGCAAGATGCCGGGGCGGGATTGTTGCCGGAAAAATCCGGTTATTCCACAATGGTTCGCACCCAGGACCCGCGCTTGACCAGCACAAAGCCCAGAATACATTTGATCAGGTCCAGTACATTCACCAGAAAGTAGACCAGCACAATGTCCAGCCCGGTGTATCGGGTCAGCACAAAGGCTATGGGCACGTTGGCGGCCCAGGTGAAGCAGCTGTCGAACAAGAAGGTGATAAAGGTTTTGCCGCCGGAGCGCAGGGTGAAATACATGGCATTGGAAAGGGCAAACAGGGGCATGCACAGCGCCGCCACTCGGATCAGGCTGGAGGCCAGCAGACGGATGGACATTTCAGTGTTGTACACATGGGGAATCAGAGGACTGAACAATGCCAGCAGACTGCCCATGACCAGACAGCTGGAAGCGCTGAGCACGATCATCCGCCAGGCGGTGCGACGGGCGCCGTCCTTGCGGGCGGCACCCAGTTCCTGCCCCACCAGAATGGCGGTGGCGTTGCCCAGGGATAGGAACACCTCATTGAAGATGACGGTGATGGTGTTGCAGATGTTCAGGGCGGCCACTACCTGGATGCCCCGCACCGAATAGCACTGCAGCAGAGCCGCCTGGCTCACGCTCCACAGAAATTCATTGAGCAGCAGGGGGGCGCCTTTCACGGCCACCTGCCGCACCAGGGCGCCCGGAATCCGGAAGGAGGCGTACACCCCCGCAAAGAAGGGATACCGCTCCACGCTGCGGTGGGAACCGGAGACCACGATGGCGCATTCCACAAAGCGGGAAATGGAGGTGGCGATGCCGGCGCCCACCACGCCCAGGGCCGGGAACCCGAACAGGCCGAAGATGAGCAGACAGTTGAAGATGAAGTTGACCACCATGGCGGTCATGCTGGCCTGCATGGGCAGGGTGGTCTGGCCGGATTCCCGCAATGTGCCGGCATAGGTCTGGGTCACGGCAAAGGGGACCAGTCCGATCAGCATCACCCACAGATACTCTCGGGCGTATCCCAGGGTGGCAACTGCGTCGGCGGGGGAGGTGTCTCCCTTCAGATACAAAGTAATGAGCGGGGTGCCCGCCGCCACAAACAGGACCAGGGCCCCGGCGGTGAGGATGGCGGCCGTGACCAGCTTGATACGGAAGGTCTGCTGCACGCCCTCCATGTTGCCCTGGCCGAAGAACTGGGCACCAAAAATGCCTGCTCCGGCCAGGCTGCCCCAGATGACCAGATTATACACAAAAAGCAGCTGGTTGATGATAGCCACGGCGCTCATGGGCAGGGTGCCCACCTGACCTACCATTACATTGTCCAGCAGGCTGACCACATTGGACAGGGTGTTCTGCACAATAATGGGCATGACCACCACCGCCACATGGCGGTAGAAGGGGCGGTCGCCCAGCACACACTCCCGCAGGGTCAGGGTGTTGCGCGTCTGCATGGGATTCACGTCCTTTTCTTTGGAAAAATCAGATGCCGCAAGGGAAAAAAGCAGAAAAAAGGGCCGCCGCCCCACAGGGGGTGACGGCCCGCAAGATCATAGGGTCAGGGCAGGGAGGGCTTGTAGTCCGCCAGACGGCGGGGCTTGCCCTCAAATACCACAGCAATAGCATCGGGCCCAGTGTTGGCGCTGACAACGCCGCCCAGCTGGAACACGCCCACCGGCGCGTGGCCGAACTCCTTCTTGCACAGCTTGAGCAGTTCATCCCGCTTGGCGGTGCTGGAGGTGTAGGCGACGAGATAAGGTGTCTTCTTCATATCGTCCACCCGGGTCTTGACCCACTTGAGCATGGCCACCGGCACGGCGGCGTCACCTCGGACCTTGGCCTCCACATGGCTGATGCCGTCGTTCAGGCTGATGATGGGGCGCAGCCCCAGCAGTTCACCGGCAAAGGCGGCGGCTGCCGAAATACGGCCGGACTTTTTCATCTGCTTCAGGCTGTACGCCGCCAGGCAAACTTCCACACAGGCCAGCTTGTGCTCCAGCTCGGCGATGCAGCCGTACAGTTCACCGCCGTTGCGCAGCTTGCGGGCACACTCGCACAGGAAATAGCCGAACACCATGGAATATGTATGGCTGTCCACCAGATGGATTTTCATGGTGCAGTCGGGGCGTTCTTCTGCCAGCTGCTGGATGGCCTGCTGGGCATAGCTGTAGGTGGCGGAACCGCCGCTGTTGATGCTGACATGCAGCACGTCGGTATAGCCTTCGTCCGCGTAGCGGGTGTAGATATCCAGCCACTGCATGGCCGTGATGGCGGCCGTGGTGGGCACGCCCTGGGCGTTGCGCATCAGTTCATAGAACTGGTCGCAGGTCAGGTCCCGGCGCTCAAAATACTCCTTCCCGTCAAGATTGATCGGGAAGTCATAGACGTCGATGCCGTACTTCTCGGCCATATCCTTCGGGATGTCGCAGCTGGAATCGGTCATGATCGCAAGCTTACGTTCCATCGGTGTACTCACTTCTCTCACTTCCATTTGAATTTGGTCAGTTGCCCCTGTGTTTCCAGATCCGCAAAGTTCCACTGGCGCAGAGCTTCGTATACCCCAATTGCCACAGAGTTGGACAGGTTCAGGCAGCGTTCCCCCCGGCGCATGGGGATGCGCACGCAGGAATCGGGGGTGGCGGCCAGCAGCTCTTCGGGCAGGCCGGCGTCCTCCCGTCCAAAAACAAGGTAGGCACCATCCGGATATACCAGATCCGTGTGCCGGTGGGTCCCCTTGGAGGAAAAATAGAAAAACGGACCGGAGTTTGCCTCCATAAATTCCGAAAGGCTCTGATAGTATGTTATATCAAGCTGCCCCCAATAGTCAAGACCGGCTCTCTTTAATTTCTTGTCGTCAATCCGGAATCCCATGGGCCCCACCAGGTGCAGCCGGGCGCCGGTGACGGCGCAGGTGCGGGCCACATTGCCGGTGTTCTGGGGAATCTGGGGCTCAACCAGTACAATATTCAAAACAGACATGCAATTTAACTTCCTTACTGTAAGATCATGGAAAGGCTCAGGCCTGAGGCACCAGGCGTCCCAGTACCGATTCCAGCCAGACGCCCAGCCGTTCGTCGGCGCTGTCGGGGGTGGCGCGCAGGCAGTCGCCTACAAAGACGGCTGCGGCCTGGGCGGCGGCTTCGGGGACATTGCCCTGCAGGAGGCGTCCCACCAGCACCGAACCGAAGATATCCCCCGTGCCGTGGAACAGCCGGGGAATCAAAGGGGTACGCACGGTGTAGGCGGCCCCGCTGCGGTCTGCTCCGGCACAAAGGATGCTGTGCCCGGCGGTGACGCCGGTCAGCAGTACCTGGGGGCACACCCGGGTCAGGCGTGCCGCGGCGGCTGCGGCGGCTTCCGGCGTCACGGTGCCGGGAGCGGGCAGTGCCTCTCCCAAAAGCAGTGCGGTTTCGGTGGCGTTGGGCAGGATCAGGTCCGCCTTGCTGCACAGGGTATACAGGGCGGAGATCATCTCCTGGGCAAGGCCGCTGTACATCCGGCCGTTGTCGCCCATCACCGGATCCACCACGGCCAGGGCGTCGGGCCAGTATTCCATGGCCTGCTCCACCAGCAAAGCCTGCTCCGGCTCGCTCAGATATCCGGAGTAGATGCAGTCGAACTTGATGCCCAGCCGCCGGTAATGGGCCAGGGCAGCGGGACCGTATCCCGGGCTGGAAAGCCGGGCCGGAGCCCCCAGGCCGCCGGTGTGGGTGGACAATACGGCGGTGGGCACAGCCACAGCCTGTACGCCGATGGCCGACAGGATGGGCACGATGACCGACAGCCCGGCCCGCCCGAATCCGGGCAGATCGTGGATACACAGGACGGTTTTGGGGGCAACTGACATGGAACGCACGCTCTTTTCGTGGTAATTTGGCCCATTTCGGGCGGTTGAGATGATTTTACCATAAGGTCCGGGAGAAAAAAAGACGCATAATGGCGAATCTGTTTGGAAAACTATCACTGATCCCGCAAAACCGGGAAGATTCACACCGAAAGGAGATGTATTTTCCATGAAAAGTACCACCATGACCAGCATGGCCACCGCTGCCATGGGAGCCGCCATGGGAGCTGCCGCTGTGTATGTGGCCACCCAGGACCGCCGCCAGATGCGCAAGACCATGAACAAGATGACCCGCGGAGCCGAAAAGGCGCTGAAAGAACTGGATCACATGATTTCCCAGTACACCCGCTGAAACCGACCCGCCAATCAGCCAAAAGACAGGCACCTCCGACCAACAAGCCGGAGGTGCCTGCTTTTTCTATGTTCAAGGGAGGAAGGAAACGGTTACAGGATGCGCACCCGGATGGCGTCCGGGATGGCGGACAGTTGTTTGGCCAGGGTGTCGCCCAGGTTGCCGGTCACATCCAGCATGGTGTAGGCAACGTCCTTCTTGCTCTTGTTCACCATGTTTTCGATGTTCAGGTTGGCCGCGGTGAGCACGCCGGTGATGGCCGAAATCACGCCAGGTGCATTTTTGTGGATCATGCAGATCCGGCGTCCGCCCAGGCGAGGCTGCTGCACGTCGGGCAGGTTGACGCTGTGGGTGATATTGCCGTTGCGCAGATAGTCGCTCAGTTCGTTGGCGGCCATCACGGCACAGTTGGTTTCACTTTCCGGGGTGGAAGCGCCCAGATGCGGGGTGCAATATACCCCGTGCACACCCAACAGTTCCTCCGCCGGGAAATCGCAGAAGTAGGAGGTCACCTTGCCGGTGCCCAGCCCATCCAGAATGGCCGCTGTGTCCACCAGCTCGCCCCGGGCAAAGTTCAGCACCCGTACCCCGTCCTTGCACATGGCCAACGTCTGGGCGTTGACGGTGTGTTTGGTGGAGGGCATGTAGGGAACATGCACGGTAAGATAATCGCACCGGGGCAGCATGTCGCTCAGCGCCACGCAGTGCTGTACGCTGCGGGACAGGCTCCAGGCGGCGTCAATGCTGATGTAAGGGTCATAGCCCAGCACTTCCATGCCCAGGGCCACGGCGGCATTGGCCACCCGGGAACCGATGGCACCCAGGCCGATGACGCCCAGGACCTTGCCCCGCAGTTCGGGCCCCACAAACTGCTTTTTGCCCTTTTCCACATCCTTGGCCAGGGTGGGACTGCCTTTCAGCCCTTTGGCCCACTGGATGGCATCCGGCATGTTGCGGCTGCCGGCTACCAGGGCACCGATGACCAGCTCAGCCACCGCGTTGGCGTTGGCCCCCGGGGTGTTGAATACCACGATGCCTGCCTCGGTGCAGCGGTCGATGGGAATGTTGTTGGTGCCGGCACCGGCCCGGGCGATGGCCAGAAGGCTTTCCGGCAGGGGTGCTTCGTGCATATCGGCGCTGCGCACCAGAATCCCCTGGGGTGCGGCGGCGTCATTGTCAATCTCAAACATCCCGGCGGGCAGTTTGGCCAGGCCCACGGGGGAGATGGCGTTCATGGTTTTAATGGTATACATCGGCGTTCAGTCCTCCTGTGAAGTTACATTGGAAGGTCAGGCGTTTTCCTGACGGAACTTCTCCATGAATTCCACCAGCTTCTGCACGCCCTGGGGCGGCATGGCGTTGTAGATGGAAGCCCGCATACCGCCCACCAGGCGGTGACCCTTCAGGTTCAGCAGCCCGGCCTCGGCGGCCTCGGCGCAGAATTTCTTGTCCAGTTCCGGCGTGGGGGAGGTGAAGGTCACGTTCATCCGGCTGCGGTAGGGCTTTTCCACCGGGTTGTGGAAGAAGTCCTGGCTGTCCAGATAGTCATACAGTACCTTGGCTTTGGCCTCGTTGATCTTCTTCATTTCTTCCAGGCCGCCCACCTCGTGCTCCAGATAGTCCATGACCAACCCGGTCATGTAGATGCACCAGCAGGGCGGGGTGTTGTACATGCTGTCCGCACCCAGCAGGGTGGTGTAGTTCATCATGGTGGGAATGTTCTCCGGGGCAATGCCCTTGGCACTGTGTCCCAGCAGGTCCTCCCGGATAATGGCCACGGCCATACCGGCGGGGGCTACGTTCTTCTGTACACCAAAATAAATGCAGCCGTACTTGGTCACATCGGTGGGCTCGGAGAAGATCATCGAGCTCATGTCTGCCACCAGGGGAATGCCTTCCACCTGGGGAACATCCACAAAGGTGGTGCCGAAGATGGTGTTGTTCTGGCAGATGTGGATGTAGCTGGCATTGGGGTCATAGTCGATGGCCTTCACGTCGGGAATATAGGTGAAGTTTCTGTCCTTGCTGGAAGCGGCAATGCGGGCGGTGCCGAACTTGTCAGCTTCCTGGGCGGCCTTCTTGCTGAAGTTGCCGGTGACCAGATAATCGGCGGTGCCGGTGGTCATAAAGTTCAGGGGCACCATGGCAAACTGCTGGGTGGCGCCGCCCTGGAAAAAGCCGATTTTATAATTGTCGGGGACGTTGAGAACCCGGCGCATGGCGGCCTCGGTGTTTTGGATAATGTCGTCAAACCACTTGCTGCGGTGGCTCATCTCCATCACGCTCTGCCCGGACCCGTGATAATCCAGCAGTTCCGCCTGCGCTTTGCGCAGGACGCTTTCGGGCAGCATCGAAGGCCCGGCACTGAAATTATACACTCTCGCCATTGGGAAAACCCTCCTCTGATTTCTTTCACTCGCTTGCGGGCTTTGGCGGCCCGATATCCGTATTATACGCCGCCCAAAATCCGGCCTGCAAGAAAAAACACGCCGGCAAAATACCGAAAACACATCCCTTGCACCCGGTTCAGAAGAACAATGCCGACAAATGTCTGCGAGTGAAAAACAGTATCTTTTACATTTGTGAAAGAATAGACAAAAAAATAGACGAAAATGGCGCACCATCTTTGTGCACATTTTCGTCTTGTCAAAATATCTTCCACAAATGTAAAATAAAGTACAGAATATTTGCCACAAATGTAAAAGGAGCGCTCTGGTATGGAAACACTCTCTCACAGCGAAGAACAGGTTATGACTGCCTTGTGGGATTGCGGCAAACCCGCCACCCGGCGGGAAATTGCGGCCCGTCTGCCGTCCGGCTGCACCTGGGCGGACTCTACTGTGCTCAATTTCCTTCTCCGGCTGGAGAAAAAACACTTTGTCCGCCCGGACAAGCAGGGCAACAAGAATATCTATACACCGCTGGTGCGCAGGGTCACCTACTGTGGAGCAGCCAGTGCAGCGCATCTGCAGCGATTGTATGGGGGGGACCTGCGGGCTATGTTGGGAGCGCTGGCCGACACTGGCCGGGTCAGCTTTACCGATATGGAACGGCTGGCCCGGTATCTGGATAACCGGGCTGCCGAAAGTCCGGAATACGATTACGACTGAATGTTCTGTTTTTCCGCCAGTGCCTGGGCCCAGTCGCTGAGCTTCTCGCCGTCGGAAAGCCGGGCACGGTACCCTTTTCCGTCAATGGTGAGAAAATCGCCGCAGGAGGTCACGGCCATGGTGGTACCATCATGCTTGTAGATGGTCAGGGCTACAGTCTGCCCGGCCACCTCATCCTTCTGCGGCGTGTAGCACACAGTCTTGTTCAGCACTTTCACCGCCTCGGCGGTATCGTCCCCGGTGGCGGTCAGGGTAGTGCCCGGCGGTGTGATGGTAACTTCGATGCGGGTGATATCCCGGGCGGCCAGATACATCATCTGCCGGGTCCCCAGAAGCAGGCGAACACCGGCCAGACAAGCCAGCACGACCACAACGGCAATGATGCGCTGCAGACCGCGGCGACCGCGGGCGGATGCGGCGGTTTGGTTCTCCATGGTACAGAACTTCCTTTCTGATACAAAGGCACAGGGGATTTATTGCTTCTCCCCGGCCATGGTCACAATATCCCGGATGGCCTGCCCGGTGGGGGTTCCGGCCAGCCCGCCAATGCCGGTTTCCCGAAGGTCGCGGCTCATGGCGGCGCCCACTTCGGACATGGCGTCGATGACCTCGTCGGCGGGAATGTGTCCCACCACCCCGGCCAGAGCCATGTCGGCGGCGGAAACGGCATTCACTGCGCCGATAACGTTGCGCTTGATACAGGGCAGCTCCACCAGCCCGGCCACCGGGTCGCAGACCAGCCCTTCCAGGTTGGTCAGAGCCATGGCAAAGGCTTCGGCACATGCCTCGGCGGTGCCGCCTTTCAGGTGGACCAGAGCTGCCGCGGCCATGGCGGAGGCGGCACCCACTTCGGCCTGGCAGCCGCCCTCGGCGCCGGCCAGGGTGGCCCTGGCGGCCACAACCTGCCCGAAGCCGGCCGCTACATACAGCGCCCGGCAAACAGCGTCCTCATCATACACACCGGCGCGCCACAGCGGCAGCAGAACCGCAGGCAGTACACCGCAGCTTCCCGCCGTGGGGGCGGCCACGATCCGCTTCATGCAGGCGTTGCATTCGGCGGTTTTCAGCGCCTCGGCAATCACCTCGGCATAATAGCCGCCGCTGTACAAGAGCCCTGCGGCAGAAGCCTTTTCCACCTTGGCGGCATCACCGCCTGCGAAACCGCTGGCCGAGCGGTCCTCGGCCCGGTAGTTCCGGCTGGTCTCGGTCATGACCTGCCAAAGATGCCGCATCTGCGCCCGGGATTCCTCCTCCGTCAGGCCGCTTTCCCCCAGGTCACTGCGTAGAATCACCTGGTCCAGGGAAGCGTTTTCGGTTTTGCAGGCGTTCAGCAGATCCCGCACCGATGTATATGCCATTTTGTTCTCCTTTACAGATTGAGACTTGTCACTTTTACAATCCCCGGCATGCGGCGCAGTTCTTCCACAATGTCGGCGGGGATGGGCTGATCGCATTCCAGCACCATCACGGCATAGCCGCCGGCAGAGGACCGGTACAGCTGCATGGTGGCGATGTTGATGTTGTGCCGGCTCAGACAGGTGGTCACGGCGGAAACGTGTCCCGGGGTGTCCAGGTTGTGCACAATGAGGGTATCGTGATCCGCCCCAAAGTTGGTGGTGATGCCGTCGATCTGACAAATGTTGATCCGTCCGCCGCCGATGGAAGAGCCCATCACCTCCAGCTTGTGGCCATCTTTGCCGCGCAGCCGCAGCAGAGCGGTGTTGGGGTGGGCGCCGCGCAGATTGATGGTACCAACGGTAAACAGCATCCCGGCCTGCCGGGCCAGAGAAAAACTGTTCGGAATGTTTTCATCGTCCGGCTGCATTCCCAACAGTCCGGCGACCAGGGCTTTGTCCGTACCGTGGCCGCGGCCGGTGGCAGCAAAACTGCCGTGCAGAAGGATCTCGGCCTGAGCGGGTTGTTCCCCCAGCAGTTTGCGGGCCGTCAGGCCGATGCGCACCGCACCGGCGGTGTGGCTGCTGGAAGGACCGGTCATCACCGGTCCCAGAACATCAAACAAACGCATAGAGCGTCCTCCTTTTGTTTCCTGTTCTTTAGTATATAGGCTGTACCGCTGCATTGCAAGAGGGAAAAGGGCAGACATTTTCAGGATTATAAAAATAAAAACAAAATACCCCTTGACATAGGCCAAACCCTGTGATAGAATATATCTCGCATTGTGGTGGAGCCACTATGGAGAGGTGTCCGAGTGGTTTATGGAACTGGTCTTGAAAACCAGCGATTCGCGTGAGCGGACCATGGGTTCGAATCCCATCCTCTCCGCCATTTTTTGAAAAAAGTGAATAGTTTGATCACTTTGACTTGGAGTAATACTCAAGAGGTCGAAGAGGCGCCCCTGCTAAGGGCGTAGGGTCTTAACGGGCCGCGAGGGTTCAAATCCCTCTTACTCCGCCAAAAGAGCCAGAAAC
>CALWNO010000055.1 GCA_944382785.1 uncultured Gemmiger sp.
TATGCCAAAAACAGCATATAGCCAACGATGTTAAGGAACTGATCTCGAACATTAACCTCGCATCAGTGGCACTAACCGACTGAGCTAAGGGGCAATATTTGAATCAGCGTTGATAAGTATACTGCGGAAAGTGAAATTTGTCAAGCATCTTTTTGAAAAAAATTCAAACTTTTTTGGGAGCGGGGACCATTTCCAAAAGTGCAAAAAGTTTTTTGCGCCCCGACACACTTTTGCAACTTTTGCAGCTCCGGGCGGCTATACTCATCATGCGGGGCGAAACCCGCAGGGTCGCATCCATGAAGAGCGGCCCGGAGCCTGGGGGCGCCAAAGGCGGTAAACGCCGGGGCGTCGGCCCGGAACAGACGGTTACATAGGTCCGCGGGGCACACGGCCGCCCGGAAACAGCGCACAAACCCCGAGCCATTCCGACCGGGGACGGAGCCTGACGAACAGGAGCAACCTGTTTCCAGAACGGCCGGGGAAAGCCCCGGACCCGGCGCACCGCGCCCTTCCGCCGTCATGAGACCGGGACAGGCCCGCCCGAAACAAGATCCGCCGCATTCTCACCGGAGGATGCGGCTGCACAAAACGGGAGGGGTGTACAAGATGAAACGACATTTGCATCTGGCCATAGGACTGAGCTCCGTACTGCTGGCTGCCTGCTGTCTGGCGGGCGCCGGGCTGGACTGGCTGCGGGCCGCCGTGGGTGCGGTGGCACGCACCGCGTTGCTGTGTACTGCATCGGAACCGGCACAGCCACCCACAGAATCCCTGACCATGGCCACCAGCCTGACCTCCGAATCCGCCCTGCCCGGCACCGGGTACTGGTTTGGCCCCACGGTGGGGGTGGACCGGACCCCGGCCGGCCGGGAACCTGACCCTGTACCGGCCTTTGATGCCGCAGCCTGGAACCCTGGGCCACCGGGCACCGCCCGGGCCGGGCCTGTGCCCGTGCCTATGACCGGAACCGGAACATGACCGCCGTGCCCTGAACCCCGGCAGCGCCGGGCGGCACCGCGGGAAAGGAAGGACCATGAAAGTATTCCTGTATACCGCGGCGCTGTGTGCGCTGCTGCTGATGGGGGCGGCGCTGCCCGCACAGGCGGCCGGGGACGCCGCTACCCAGACCGAACCTCAACTGTGCCTGACCCAGCAGATCACCTGCGAGGAGAACGGCACCTATACGCTGACTTTGCAGGCATGGGCCGAGGCAGGCGCGAAGGCAGCCCCCGGCCCCGAATCCCAACTGCGCCATACTCTGGCGCCCGAATACACCGCAACCGAAGAGACCGATGTCCAGGCCTATGCCGTGGACAAGACCCACAGCGGATGGGGGCAAGTAAAACGGGACCTGCCCGGCCTGCAGCTGACCGCCGATGCACAGACCGGCACCCTGACCGTGACCGGTTTTGACTATACAACCAACGCCGTAAGCGAAAAGCCCCGTCTGGACAGCCAGGGGCATACCACCTTCGGCCGAAAACTGGTGGTGCGGGTATCCGGGCTGCAGCCGGACTACGCCGCTACCTTCGGCGGATGTGGGGTGACAGCGGGGGAGGGCGGCCTGTACACGGCGGAAAAAGGCGGCACACAGCCGGTGTGCCTGGCCGGATTCCCCGCCGCTGCGGCCGACATTCCCCTGCGCTGTACCTACGCCCCTGCCGACCAGACCCTGACGGAACAACAGGAGGTGAACTTTGGTTACATGATCAACCCGCCCGGCGGCAACGCGGGCAACATTCCGGACGGTAAAAACAACGCATGGTGCACCGTGCGTTACACCGTATCGGACAAGACGGGCCCGGTGGCCGAGTACACCGTGCCCGCTGCCGCGGCCATGTCCGGCGGCTGCTGGACTCTCTGGCCATCCAATTCTTACCATGCTCCCGGCCGGTACACCGTCACCGTGACCCTGTGTGCGGTACAGGACCCGGCGGGAGATCCCCCGCCGCAGGGCAGCGCCCGGCGTCTGATTCTGCAGACCGGCGCTGCAGCGGAAAAAGCGCGCTCCTGACATCCAGCTCCACCACACCGAATCAACCCATCAGTCCTTCCCCACCCATGCCGGGCGCCCGGCAGGGCGGGGAAGTTTTTTGTTGCGTTCGGGCATGGGCCTTGTTATAATAATACCATATGTAAACGGAAAAAATCGCCGGGCCCGCGCTGGGGGGCGCCCCCGGCGGGAAGTACATGAGGAAGGAACGGGGTGCGTTACCGTGCCAAAGATCGACGTCAGCAAATTCATTGAACAAAGCGGCATCCGCAAGGCCCGCTTCGGCGGATATGAAACGGTGGATGTGCGCCAGGCCATGCAGGCCCTGTGCACCGAATACGAACAGCGGCTGAACCGGGCCGAAAGCCATGCCAAGGCTCTGGCCCAGCAGAACACCGCCCTGGAGCAGCACTGCCAGAACCTGACCGCCCAGAACCGCCGTCTGGCGGAACAGAGCGCGGCCCTGGCCGGCAATACCCAGACCTATTCCCGCCAGCGCACCGAGCTGGACAACCGTCTGGCCAGCCTGAAGGAAAAGTACCATTCCCTCAGCGACAAGTGTGCCGTGCTGCAGCTGAAAAACACCGATCTGGTGAAAGAAAACGAGGAGCTGAAGGAAGCGGCCGCCCAGGCCCGGGCGGAACTGCGCATCAAAGGCCGGGAACTGGATGACGAAAAGGCCGCCCAGGCCGCCGCCCGGCGCCAGATGCTGGAAAAGGCGGAGGACGAGGCGGACAAGCTGGTGGAAGAAGCCCGCAAACGGGCGGAAAAGATCACCGACCAGGCCAACCTGGAGGCCCAGGCCACTGCCCGGGCGGCCCGGGAACAGGCCCAGGCCCAGGCCCGCAAGCTGGTGGACGCCGCCGCGGCCGAAGCCAATGAAGTCCAGAACGCCCACCAGCTGCGGCTGAACAGCCTGCGGGAGGAAGTGCGGGAACTGGAACAGCGGCGGGACAAGCTCATTGAGTTCCTGAACCGGATGGCCCGGGAGCTGATGCAGGTGGAAGGCACCGCCAAGAGCGAGGGCGCCGCCGTGGAGGCGGAACCCGCGCCCGCCGCAGGAGAACTGCCCGACCTGCATGAAGTGCCCACGCCGCCGGTGGAGCTGGATCTGGGGCCGGAGGCCATTGCCCGTGCGGTGGATGAACTGCGCGCCCAGGCCGCTGCCGGGGAAGAGGACGACGA
Organism: uncultured Gemmiger sp.; assembly: GCA_944382785.1. GTDB lineage: Bacteria > Bacillota > Clostridia > Oscillospirales > Ruminococcaceae > Gemmiger. The sequence continues at coordinate 3,179 of CALWNO010000055.1, forward strand.
ACCCGTGGCCCCTGCGCCGGACGACAACAGTGTGGCCGCCCGTGCGGCCCGCAGCTTCCAGCTGGTAGCGGAGGACGAGGCGGAAGAAGAACCGGTGCTGCCGGTGGTCCCGGAACCGGTCCGGGCAAAGGCGCCGTCTGAACCAAAGACGGAGCCGGAGGAGGATGCCGCCGCGCCGTCCGCCGACGGCCCCGAACCCGCCCGTCAGACCGGCCCTGCCCTGACCGAAGTGCCCGGCGCCATCTTCTCCTCCCCCATTGTGCGGCAGGAGACCCCCGCCGTGCCCGATGAAGACCCGCCCGCTGCCGGGCCCCAGATGCCGGTCATGCCCAGCCTGTTGGATGAGGAGGACTACGACGATTCGGATGAGCCGGCAACCGACGATCAAGATCATCCGGAAGGTCTCACCGCCATGTCGGACGGCGAAGAAGGCCTCGACGTTGGGGTGGATGGTTTGGAGGGCCTCACCGACACAGAGGAGGGCCTCACCGACACAGAGGAAGGCCTCACCGACACAATGGACGACGATGGCGGTTTGGAGGATGCAAATCCGGAGGCGGCCCCGGACAAGCCGGTCCCTCAACCCGGCGTAACCCGGGAAAAGGCAGTGCGCGCCCTGCGTGCCTGGCGTCGCCGCACCCAAAAACAGTAAGGTCCGCGGCGTTCTGTGCGCCGTTCCCGAAAAGCAGACCTGAGAAGAAAGAGAAAGCCAGCGCCCCGCGGTGATGCCGCGGGGCGCTGGCGCATAGTATGGGTTATTCGGCGGATTCGCCGGTGGCAGGTTCCGGCCCGGGATAGGTGGTGATGGTCACCTTGTTGATGGTGATGGTCTCCTCCGGGTGGAAGGTATCGCTGCCGTCCTCATTCAGGGTAGTGGGGGCACAGGCCATGGCGTCCACCACCTCCATGCCCAGATATACCTGGCCGAACACCGTGTCGGTGTTGTCCAGATAGGGCAGGCCGCCGCCGTCCGCATAGGCGGCGATCTGGCTTTCGGTGTAGCCGTTGGCGGCCAGTTCCTCCTGCATGGATTTGTCTACGCTGTCCGGCAGGGCGGTTACAAAATAAAATTGACTGGTGCCGCCTTCCGCGTCTCCGCCGGAAGCAAAGGCTGCGCACAAGGCGCCGGTATAATGGCGCAGGTCGGCGCTGGCTTCCAGGGGATAGGGGTTGTTGCTCCAGATGGTGGACCCGCCGGTCCCGGTGCCGGTGGCGTCGCCCCCCTGCACCGCAAAGCCGTATTCGCTGCGCCAGATCACCGTGCCGTCATAGTAGCCGGTACGGGCCAGCCCTACAAAATTTTCCACCGCCATGGTGGCCACGTCGGGGTACAGTACCGCCCGCACCTCCCCCAGGCTGGTGTCGAAAATGGCGATCAGGTCCCCGTCCGCCGGGGCGGTGAACTGGCGCTCACCGCTTTCCACCGCCGGACGATCGGGCAGTTTGCGGCCGCCCTCTTCCTGGGAGCAGGCCGTCATGCAAAGGGCCAGCAGCGCCGCAAAACACGCCGCGGCGCGCAGTTTTTTCCGTGTGGGCATAAGCAGCCTCCTTGGTGGGAATGATCTTTGCGCATGATGAATTCAGTATACCACAATTTCCTCGCAAAGCATAGCTTGACGCGGAACAAAAAAACAAGTACACTATAAGCGTACAAGGAAACCAACAGGGCCCTGCGGCCCGATGTTTTTAGGAGAAACGAACTATGGCTGACGAACTGAACCCCGAAATGCTGGAAGAGGCTTCCCCCGACCTGCTGACGCTGGAGGATGAGGACGGCAAGGAGTGCACCTTTGAAGTCATCGACGTGACCGAGATCGACGGGACCCGCTACATGGCGGTGGTACCTTATCAGGAAGACCCTGAGTCCCTGGAAGAGGATGCCGAACTGATCCTCATGCGCATCGGCACCGACGAGGACGGGGAATATATGGATATTGTGGACGACGATGAAGAACTGCTGAAGGTTGGCAAGGTGTTTGAGGAACGCCTGAAGGCCATGTTCGACATCGACGACACCGAGCTGGAAAACTGAACCAAACACCCTGCGCGGTTCGATTTGTTGCGGCTTTATATGATCCTACTAATCAAATCTAGGGAGCCCGGATAAGTCCTCTGCCGGATCGCAGACCTCCCGCCCCGCTTCGGCGGTCAGCGGAAGAAGGGAGTGTGAACGCAGCGGCAGGGCACCCACCTGCTCATAACAGTAGGTTTTGATTGGTCGCAGACGGCTGTGCGGGGTATGTTAAAACATGGCATCGCCGGGCGGTTTGGCCGCCCGGCGATTTTTGGAATAAAACTGTGTGAAAGGGGAGTGTTTGGCTTGGCCGGTCGTGTTGCGGCAGGGGACAAGCTGCCCTTCTTTTTGTATGATACGCCCTACAGCGCCCAGAACCGCTTCCGGGATCTGCTGGCCCAGAGTGCACCTCTGGTCATGGTGTTCATGAACAATTTCGGCCATCCGGTCACCCGCACCTTTGCGGAGCGCTACACCACCACCTTTGACGGTTTGCACAGCGGTGGGCTGGCCATGGTGGTGCGGTCCCGGGCGGACAAGCTCTCCCGCAGCATCGGGCCGGATACACTGCCTTTCCCTCTGATGTGCGACGCCGACGGGGTGCTGTATGATCTGTTGGACATTCCCCAGCGCAGCGGCACCCTGACCGCCTACAGCCTGGAAGCCTGGAAGATCCTGCGTCAGGCCCGGCGCAACGGCTACAAGCCCCCCAAGGATAACGTCCTGGACATGCCCCTGACCCTGATTCTGGACGCCGACGGAACCGTGCTGTTTGCCCATTACGGGTCCAGCCTCACCGACCTGCCGGAGGACTGCGACGCTATCCAGGCCCTGCTGGAAGAGCTGGAACTGGTGCCCGCGGCCGAGGAAGGCACCGACGAGGACGTGCCCATCTACACCCCGGCGGACGAATCTCCCCGGATTCCCGGCCTCACCGACGCCGACGATACCCAGGATTTCGACCGCACCGGCGTGCTGCGCCTGTTTGAGGACGCCTACACCGACGAGGACCAGTGAACCCTGGTTCCGGCCGCATTCTTCCCATAAAGAAAACCAGGAAAAACCGTTTCCGCCCTCCCGGCGGGGACGGTTTTTTGTTGCCTGCCTTGCCGTTTGACACCAAACGGTTTATAATAAAAACTGAATTTTTGTAATATAAGATCGGGGGACGTATTTATGTCTGCTTTTATCCCGTTGTCTGTCCCGAATTTCGGGGAAAAAGAGGCCGCCCGGGCGGCCGAAGCCATCACCTCCGGCTGGGTGTCCACCAGCGGCGCCCGGGTGGGCGAGTTTGAGCAGGCCCTGGCCGACTACGTGGGCATGCCCCGGGCCGTAGCTTCCAACGGCGGGTCCTCGGCCTTGCATCTGGCCGCCATGGCCAGCGGCATCCGCCCCGGGCAGGAGGTCATCGTGCCTACCCTGACCTTCATTGCCGCCGTCAACCCCCTGACCCGCTACGTGGGCGCCGAGCCGGTCTTTATCGGCTGTGACGATTCCTGGTGCATCGACCCCGACGCCGTGGAGGACTTCTGCGCCAACCACTGCACCCTGAAGGAAGACGGCCTGTACAACAACAAGACCGGCGCCAAAGTGGCCGCCCTGGAAGTGGTGCACGTCTTCGGCAACATGGCCGATATGCCCCGCCTGCTGGACATTGCCAAAAAATACCGCCTGACCTTCATCGAGGACGCCACCGAGGCCCTGGGCACCAAGTACATCTCCGGCCCGTTGTGCGGCAAGTTTGCCGGCACCATGGGCGATGTGGGCTGCTACAGCTTCAACGGCAACAAGATCATCACCACCGGCGCCGGCGGCATGCTGGTGTCCAACCATCCCGACTGGGCGGAGCACGCCAAGCACCTGTCCACCCAGGCCAAGAGCGATATGCTCCAGTTCTTCCACGACGAGGTGGGCTACAACTACCGCATGACCAACGTCCAGGCCTGCCTGGGCCTGGCCCAGCTGGAACGGCTGGAAGATTTCATCGCCACCAAGATCGCCCGCTACAACCAGTACAAGGACGCCCTGGACGGCTACCACGGCCTGCGTATCCTGCCCTTCAAGACCGAGGCCGAAGGTGTGCGCGCCAACCACTGGTTCTACAGCCTCTACCTGGGCGGAACCTCTCTGGACCGGGATACGGTCATTGCCACCCTGCAGGACCAGGGCATCCAGACCCGCCCGGTGTGGGCCCTCATCCACGAGCAGGCGGACTACCCCCGCAACGAGGCCTATCACCTGGAAAAGGCCCAGGACCTGCGGGCCCACATCGTCAACCTGCCCTGCTCCACCAACCTGAGCGAAGCCGACTGCGCCCGCGTCATCGACGCGGTGAAGGCGCTGGTCTGAAACTGACTGCATAAAAGGGGAGAACCGCCTTGCTCAAAATCGAAGAACTCTTCGTGGACCGCCACGCCACCGTGCTGGAAACCATGAAAAAGCTGGACGAGACCGGCCAGCGAATCCTGTTCATTGCACCGGACGGGGTGCTGCAGGCCGTGGTCACCGACGGCGACATCCGCAAGTTCCTGCTCCGGGGCGGCACCCTGGACGAGCCCGTGGAACAGGCGGCCAACTTTTCGCCCAAAAGCCTGCCTGTGTCCGAGCGGGGCCGCGCCCGGGAAGAACTGCAGAAATACGGCATCGACGCCCTGCCCATCCTGAACAAGAAAGGGGTCATCACCGACATCGTCTTTGCAGGCGGTGTGGATGTGGACAACCGCAAAAAGGTGGACATCCCGGTGGTCATGATGGCCGGCGGGCTGGGCACCCGGCTCTACCCCTACACCAAGATTCTGCCCAAACCCCTGATCCCGGTGGGGGAACAGCCCATTGCGGAGATGATCATCGACCGTTTCCGGGAATTTGGCTGCCACCGGTTCAAGATGGTGGTCAACTATAAAAAGAACATGATCAAGTCCTATTTCGGGGAAGTGGAAAAGGACTACGACCTGGAATTTGTGGACGAAGAACAGTTCATGGGCACCGGCGGCGGGCTCTGCCTGCTCAAGGGCAAGCTGGATTCCCCCTTCTTCTTCACCAACTGTGACACCCTGCTGGACCTGGATTTCGGGGACCTGTACGCCAAGCACAAGGCCCGGGGCAACCTGGTCACCATGGTCTGCGCCCTCAAGCACTATACCGTGCCCTACGGCGTGGTGGAACTGGGGGAGGACGGCGGCATCGCCGCCATGCGGGAAAAACCGGAACTGAACTTCCTGACCAACACCGGCGTGTACGTGGTGGAACCCCGGGTGGTGGAGGAGATGAAGGAAGGGGAGAACATTGGCTTCCCCGACGTCATCGAGCGCTACCGTGTGGCCGGGGAGAAGGTGGGCGTCTACCCCATCAACGAAAGCGCCTGGATGGACATGGGCCAGATGGAAGAGCTGGAAAAGATGCGCCGCAAACTGGAAACACAACGCTGAAAGGAAACAATTATGCCCGTTACGATCATTGCCGAAGCCGGTGTCAACCACAACGGCGACCTGGAAATGGCCAAGAAGATGGCCCTGGTGGCCAAGGAGTGCGGCGCCGATATCGTCAAGTACCAGACCGCCGTGCCCGAGCTGGTGGTGAGCAAGTTCGCCGAGAAGGCCGAATACCAGAAGCAGACCACCGACGCCGCCGAAAGCCAGCTGGAGATGATCCGCAAGCTGCACTTCTCCTTTGAAGGTCACAAGGAGCTGAAGGAATACTGCGATTCCATCGGCATCCAGTACCTGTCCGCGCCGTTCGATATCCCCAGCGTGCGGTTCCTGGGCACCCTGGGCCTGCCGCTGATCAAGATTCCTTCAGGGGAGATCACCAACCTGCCCTACCTGGAGGAAGTGGCCAAACTGAACACCCCGGTGCTGCTCTCCACCGGCATGAGCAACCTGAGCGAGATCACCGACGCTCTGGGCATTCTGGACGACAACGGCTGCCCCGAAGCCACCATCCTGCACTGCAACACCCAGTACCCCACCCCCTATGAGGACGCCAACCTCACCGCCATGATCGAGCTGTTCGAGCAGTTCGGCCTGCCGGTGGGCCTGTCCGACCACACCCCGGGGTGGGAGTGCGACGTGGCTGCCACCGTGCTGGGCGCCCAGGTCATTGAAAAGCACTTCACCCTGGACAAGAACCTCCCCGGCCCCGACCAGAAAGCCAGCCTGGACCCCACCGAGTTCAAGGCCATGGTGGACGCGGTGCGCCATGTGGAGGCCGCCCTGGGCGACGGCCGCAAGCACCTGACCGCCAGCGAGGCCCCCAACAAGGCGGTGGCCCGCAAGAGCATCGTGGCCGCCTGCCCCATCAAAGAAGGGGAGACCTTCACCGCCAACAACCTGACCACCAAACGCCCCGGGGACGGCATCAGCCCCATGCGCTGGTACGAGGTGCTGGGCCAGACCGCCAAGCGGGACTTTGCGGAGGATGAAAAGATTGAACTGTGACACTGTGGCCCTTATCACCTCCACCCGGGCCGACTACGGCCTTTTGCGCCCGGTGGCCTGCAAGCTGGCCGCCGCGGGGCGGCTGCAGCTGGTGGTGACCGGGGCCCATCTGTGTGAGCGGCTGGGAAACACCGTTTCAGAAATTGAGGCCGACGCCCCGGCGGTGGAAATCGCCGCCCGGCTGCCCATTTTCCGGGAAAAGGACCCGGACGAACCGGTGGGGCGCACCATCGCCCGCACCATCGAAGTGTTTGACGACTATTTTGCCGCCCACCGCCCTGGCTGCGTGCTGGTGCTGGGGGACCGGTTTGAAATTTTTGCCGCCGCCACCGCCGCCGCGGCCCGGCATATTCCTATCGCCCACATTTCGGGCGGGGATGTGACCCTGGGCGCCGCCGACGAGTACTACCGCCACTGCATCACCAAGATGGCGGCGGTGCATTTTCCCTCCTGCGCCGACAGCGCAGCCCGCCTGGTGCGGATGGGGGAGGACCCCGCTCGGGTCTTCTGCGTGGGCGGCCTGGGGGATGAAAACATCCGCGCCGTGCCCAAAATGAGCCGGGAAGAATTGTGCCAGTCCACCGGCTTTGACCTGATGCAGCCCTTTGCCCTGGTCACCTTCCACCCCGAGACCGCCGCCGGCGCCCCGGACCCTGCCATCCAGGCGGAGGCTTTGTGCGAGGCCATGGAGGCGGTACCGGGGGTGTTCTGGCTCATCACCGGTTCCAACGCCGACGCCGGGGGCGCCGTCTGCACCGCCCGGATGCAGCGGTTTGCCGCCGACCATCCCGGCCGGGCGGGCTTCATCAACAGCCTGGGCCTGCGCCGGTACCTTTCGGCCATGCAGTACACAGCCCTGGTGGCGGGCAACTCCTCCTCCGGCGTGGTGGAGACCCCCAGCTTCGGGGTGCCCGCCGTGAACATCGGCAGCCGCCAGGCCGGACGCATCCTCTGCCAGAACGTCATCAGCTGCGGCGGGGAGCCCACCCAGATCGAGGACGCCCTGCGCACCGCCCTGAGCCCGGCTTTCCGGGTGGTGGCGGCGGGGGCCGTCAGCCCCTACCACGGGGGCGATACCAGCGGCAAGATCGTGAAAGTGCTGGAACACTTCGACTTCACCAAACCCAAAACATTCTACGACGGCCCGGTGCCGCCGTTTGACCCGCAGGCGGAACCCCGCCTGTAACATCGGGAGGTATTGGTATGAAACTTCTCATCGTCGGCCTGGGCAGCATGGGCAAACGCCGCGCCCGCCTGACCCGGGGACTGCTGGGGGCGGAAAACGTCCGCATCTGCGGCGTGGACAGCGCCGAAGCCCGCCGTGCCGAGGCTTTGTCCCTGGAGCTCTGCCAGGCAGCCTACCCCTCCATCGTGGAGGCGGTGGCGGCCGAACACCCGGACGCCGCCCTGGTCTGCACCTCGCCTTTGAGCCATGCGGCCATCATTTCGGAACTGCTGGACGCGGGCCTGCCGGTGTTCACCGAGCTGAACCTGGTGGACGACGGCTACACCGAGAACCTGGCCAAGGCCAAGGAAAAGGGTGTGCCCCTCTTCCTCTCCTCCACCATGCTTTATCGGAAAGAGACCCAGTATATCAAACGCCGCGTGGCTGAATTCGGCCGCCCGGTGCACTATATCTACCATATCGGCCAGTACCTGCCCGACTGGCATCCCTGGGAGAACTACAAGAACTTCTTTGTGGGCAACGCCCGGACTGGCGGCGTGCGGGAGATTTTCGGCATCGACCTGCCCTGGCTGCTGGATGCCTTCGGGGATGTGGAAGGAATGACCGTCCAGACCGACACCATCAGCGACCTGGGCCTGCCCTACCCCGACTGTGCCACCCTGCTGCTGCGCCACAAAGGCGGGGTGCAGGGGGTGCTGGCGGCGGACGTGGTCAGCCCCAAGGCGGTGCGCAGCTTTGAGTGCTTCGGCGACGGGCTGCACCTCTTCTGGGAGGGCAATCCCAAGGCCCTGTACGAGTTCAGGGACGGGGACAAGCAGCCGGTGGACACCTACGGCAGCTTTGAGCACGACAGCCGGTACAGCGACAACATTGTGGAGAACGCCTACGTGGACGAGCTGGCCAACTTCTTCGCCGTGCTGAAAGGGGAGGAAGAACCCCGCTGGACCTTTGAGAAAGACCGGGCAGCCATCCGGCTGATGGACGCCGTGGCCACAGAGAGCCAACACGCCTGAAAGAAGTGCTGCAGCGTGTCGAGAAACTCGACACGCTGCAAAAGGGGCAACAGCCGCGCACGGCGGTGCCTGCCGCGGCTATTTCCCCTTTTGAAATCCCCTTCTACAAAATTTTACGGCAAATCGCGCACTCGTCCCTTCGTTCCTCGCACACAATTTGCCGTAAAATTTCCCTGTCGGTGTTGCCATCGTCGGCACATGTCCGCCGATGACAACGGATTTCCACTTTTTCGACAGTCTGCAACACGCCTGAAAGGAGTGCTGACCTATGGGATACGACATGGGCTTTGATACCTTTTCCCTGTTTTCCACCCTGTTTCCCATTCTGTTTATGGTGGTGTTTGTCATCGTCATCGGCACCTTTGTGGTGGTGGCGGTGAAAAACGTGGCCGAATGGGGGCGCAACAACGCCTCCCCTCGGCTGAGCAGCCAGGCCACCGTGGTGGCCAAGCGGGAACATCATTACAGCCATCACAACGGCGGGGGCGGTACCACCTATTACGCTACCTTTGAATTTGAGAGCGGCGACCGGATGGAACTGCGCCTGCCCGACCGGGACGCCGGCCTGCTGGCCGAAGGGGACCGGGGCATGCTCCATTTCCAGGGCACCCGCTTCCTGGGCTTTGACCGCCAGTAACGCCCCATTACATGTAACAAAGGAGTGAGGAACATGGGCACAGTCACCGCCCTGTTCATCGGCCTGGGGTCCATCGGGACCCGTCATCTGAAAAACCTGCATGCCATCTGCCAGAAACAGGGCCTGACCCTGTGCGCCCACGCTTTGCGCAGTGACCCGCACCGGCCCCTGCGCCCCGGCGTGGCGGAATTGCTGGCGGCCCAGTTCACCACCCTGGAGGACCAAGCCGCCCTGCCCCGGTATGACATGGCTTTCATCACCAACCCCACCAGCCTGCACGCCGCCGCCCTGGAACTGGTCCG
>CALWNO010000056.1 GCA_944382785.1 uncultured Gemmiger sp.
CGCTAGATTCAGGTTCTAGTTCCCTTAAAAGAGTGTGGGTTCAAATCCCTTCATCCGCACCAAAATCCCGAACGCTTCCGCGTTCGGGATTTTCTTTTGTATGCTTTAGCGAAATGAGAACCCCCAGCTCTGCTGGGGAGAGTAAAAAAGCTTTAGCTTCAAGTATCGAGCGAAGCGAGAAGAGATCAACAACTTTACTATTGTCAAGAAAGTTGATCTTGGATAAACAGCGCCCGTTTACGGGCTGTAGGGCAAGTGATGCGAGTGGCAGATTTTTCAGTGCCTCTTGAGAGGCTTGCCGGTACGATGCCCTTCTAGGGCTTACACAAGCCCCCGGCTTAGCCGGGGGTCATGACTCATAGGATACTCCTCGCAGGGGACGGCATGACCGCCCCGGGAATACACAGGAAGGAAGGCACTCATGTCCAGGACTAGAAAAATCTATGTGGCCCGCCTGGTAGGGCGAAGCGTGATCTTGCTTTTGTGCGCCCTTGCCTGCGCCTTCCGGCGTGGCATTTTTACGGTGCTGGACGGAATGAATTTTTTCAAGACATTCTCTCCGTTGCACCTGTTGTGGCTCGTCTGGGTCGTGGATATGGTTTTGCAGATCTTTCCTATCAAGAACAAGGTGCCCCTCGGCTCTCAGAAACTCTTTGCCAACCGGTTCCGACCAATCCGGGAAAAGATCAACTATGAGGCTCTCAAAACCTATATTGTGGCCACCACCAAGGCGGCGTACAAAGTGTTTCTGATCTGGTGCGCACTGATCGCGGCTATCGGGGTTCTGTACTATACAGGCATCATCAACCGGGTCGCGCTGTTCATGATATCGGTGGTCTTTTATGTCTGTGATCTGATCTGCGTGCTGATCTGGTGTCCGTTCCGTCTGATTATGAAAAATCGCTGCTGCACTACCTGCCGCATCTTCAACTGGGATCATCTGATGATGTTTTCACCCTTGATTTTTATGGGTGGCTTCTTTGCCGTCTCTCTGGTGCTTATGTCCATCGCTGCCTGGCTGGTGTGGGAACTGTGCGTCATGATGTACCCGGAACGCTTCTGGGATCACTCCAATGTGGCGCTGCAGTGCTCTCAGTGCACCGATAAACTGTGTACCCAATATTGCCAAAAACTGCGCCCGGCCGGCAAGAGCGGAACCCACGCGGCCTGACGGGAGCAGGGCAGAGACGGGACCTGATACAAAAACAGAAAAAACACCGGAACCTCCTGGCAGGGAAGTTCCGGTGTTTTTTGTTTTTATGAAGGGTGTTATTGTTCTTCCGTAGCGGACTGCCCGGCAGCGTAGGCATCATTCATATGCCCGGGGAAAGGATAGGTGCGGGCTTCGGTGGCGGTGATGCCGCCCACCCCGTACCAGCGGGCCCGGCACAGGCCGATGGAATCGCCGCTGTCCTCCCGGATGTCCGGCAGCCCGTAGGCGGCACACCAGTGGGTGTAGGGCTCAATGGCGTAGCTGACCAGCTGAGCCTGGGGGGCTTCCTCCCCCAGTTCTGCGGCCTCGGTGCGCAGCAAAGCGTCCCGGGTCTGGTACATTACATAATAGCTGGCAATGTCATATCCGGCCTCCGCTGCATGGAACACACACACAAGACCCGCGCAGGCTGCGGCACAGGTCAGGGCCTTGCGCATCGTCCGGCCGGTCAGCTGTACCGCGCAGGCGGCGCAGGCGGCGGTGAGCAGGGTAAAAGGACCGTGGGTGGAGCGTTCGTAGTAATCGGGACTCAGAATCATGGCAAAATTGGCACCCAAACCACCCAGCAGCAAGATCACCGGCCAGACCAGGGACTTGCATCCGGTTCCCTCCGCCTTGCACTGAAAGGCCAGCAGTACAAACAGAATCACAAAGGCGAACAACAAAGGCAGGGCGTAGTCCTTGAGCATGTTCAGGCAGTTGAAGAACCGCACGGCATACCGGGTCAGGAAGGACTCATAATCTCCATACACCGAAGCCCGGTTGTAGTTGCCGCGGGCGGAGATCAGGATCACAAATCCGATCAACGATCCGGCAAAACCGGTCCACATCCACAGGGGAATCTTCCGGCGGCTGACCAGCAGAACCAGCAGGCAGAGGACCAGGCAAACCAGCATGCCGGCGCTGGTGTTCTCGCTCAGCCACCCGGCCAGAACACCGGCCAGGCCCATGCCGACCGCCATGGGCCACCCGCGGTCAAAAGGTGTTTGCAGATAGTAGCGCCAGGGCAGCATAAACGCCAGGCACCCCAGGCTGGCCCACAGGTAATTGCAGGCGCCGCACATCCAGAGGTTTGTCTGCCCGAATGCCGGGCTGACCTCCCACAAGGGGGCCAGAATCAGAGCGAAGGTTACCAGATCATACTGACCGGCCCGGCGGCCCCGGGCCAGTCGGTAGATCACCAGTGCCAGGCCCAGGTAGGCAGCGGCATTGCACAGGTTGAACAAGACCTTGGGAAACATGGTGAAGCCCTGGGCAAAGAACTTGACCACCACCCGGCCGCTCCATTCATAGTAATGGTAGGCCAGACTTTGCAGCAATTGTGGCAGACTGTGCAGCCGAAGGCCGGTATCGAAAGCGTATGCAAAGGTGAAATCGTCTGCGATGTAAGGGGTCAGGCAGTTGAGCAGAAACATCCACAGAAAGACCACCGCAGCAGCGGCGGCAAACAATCGCTTTTGCAGTACAGGGGCTTTGTCTCGCATAGGCAGCGTCCTCCTGAATTTGGTTGATGGACAGCGTCAGATTCAAAAAAGAAAGATCATTGCCGGAATGCAATGATCTTTCTTTCCGGCAGTTACAAACCCGGCAGGGCGTTCCGCCGTTCAGGTGTATCTTACTACAATGGTGGATTTTTTTCAAGGATGGGAAATTTTTGCTTGCCACGACGCATAAAATATGCTATTATACTTTATCCTCTTTGCACTGCATTACATCCTTGGCAAAAGGGTGCGAGATCAACAGTACAAACTGAGCAGGCGATGCCCTTTTGCAGGGAATGGGGCCGGGTCGCCCATGCGGCAGCAGATGTGAATGACGGCATCTGTGGGACAGTTGTATGTTCCACAGGTGCCTTTTTCTATACCTTGGTGGAACCGTATCTCAATGAGGTGCACATAAGAGAAATACAGTGCGGCCGCAAAACGGCCCGACAGGAGGATTCTTTTATGTCAACCCGTTCAACCCACGCAACCGCCCGCCATCTCAACGAGGACGCCGTCATCCGGCGTCTGTCTCTGGTCAGCGTCATCGGCAATGCCGTTTTGTCCGGTTTCAAGATGCTGGCTGGAATTTGGGGCCATTCCGGTGCCATGATCTCCGATGCCATCCACTCTTTCTCGGATGTACTCACCACGCTCATCGCCTGGATCGGCGTCAAGGTGTCCTGACGCGCGGCGGATGCATCCCATCCCTATGGCCACGAACGGCTGGAATGTGTGGCTTCTCTGATTTTGGGCGTTGTGCTGATGGCCACCGGCATCGGTGTAGGCCGTGTCGGCCTGGAGAAAATCTTTTCCGGTCAGTATGAAACTCTGGCTGTGCCGGGACTGATCGCTCTGATCGCTGCCGTGGTGTCCATTGTCACCAAGGAAGCCATGTACTGGTATACCCGGTACTGTGCCAAACAGATCAACTCCGCGGCCTTCATGGCCGATGCCTGGCATCACCGCTCAGATGCTTTTTCCTCTATCGGCTCACTCATCGGCATCGGTGGTGCTATGCTGGGATTCCCGGTACTGGACTCGGTGGCCAGTGTGGTCATCTGCCTGTTCATCATCAAGGTGGCTTACGACATTATTAAGGATGCCGTGGTTAAGATGTTGGACACATCCTGCGGCGAACAGTATGAGCAGGAACTCAGTCGCTTCGTCAGTGAGCAGAAGGATGTGGTCTGCGTGGATACTCTTCACTCCCGCATGTTCGGCAATAAGGTCTATGTGGACCTGGAAATCGAGGTGGACGGTCAGAAAACCCTGCAGGATGCCCACGCCGTGGCTGAGCGGGTGCATACCGAGATGGAAAGCCGTTTCCCCGATATCAAGCATGTGATGATTCATCTGAATCCGGCGGCGCCGTCTGCCGAAAACCGATAATAGAACAAACACGCCCCGGAGGCATCAGTTTCCGGGGCGTGTTTGTTTGGGTCAGGCGGGAGGGGGCGCCGATTGGGCCGGGGCATCGGTGCTTCCGGTCAACCGTCCCAGCGTCCGGCACAAAAGCCGGAAATCAATCGGCTTGGACACATGGGCGTTCATGCCGGCGGCTGCGGTGGCGGCAATGTCCTCCGCAAAAGCGTTGGCAGTCACCGCAATGATGGGGATCACCGGTGCGTCGGGGCGGGAAAGGGCCCGGATGTGCCGGGCGGCCTCGCAGCCATCCATCTCCGGCATCTGCATATCCAGCAGAATCGCGTCAAACTGGAAGGGAACGCTTGCGGCAAAGGCATCCACCGCCTCCCGTCCGGTCCAGGCCTGGGTCACCTCCACTCCGTTCATCTGCAGCAGTTCGGTGGTGATCTCCATGTTCACTTTGTTGTCCTCCGCCAGAAGAATGTGCCTCCCTTGCAGGCTGTATTCTTCCCGGGCGAGGGAGGGGGCCGCCGTGTCAGCGGGATTGGAAACCACCGGCAGGGAAAGCACCAGGGTGAAAGTGGTTCCCTTGCCCTGGGTGCTTTCTACCTGCAGCTCGCCCTTCATCTGGCTCACCAGATTTTTGGTGATGGACATGCCCAGGCCGGTGCCGATGCTTTGCCGGGCGGAAAAACGCATCTCCCGGCTGTAGGGCTCAAACAGATGGGGGAGAAAATCGGCGGACATTCCAATCCCGGTATCGGCCACTACGATCTTGTATCGGGCAAAATCACCTTTGTCAATCTGGGTTACATGCAGCCGGATGGTACCCCCTTCGGGTGTGAACTTGAATGCGTTGGAGAGCAGGTTGTTCAGGATCTGGGTGATGCGGTTCGGGTCTCCCAAAAGGCGGGTATCCTGCAGCTCCAGCTTCACATCCAGAACTCTTTTCTGGGTGTATGCCTGAAACCGGAACGATTCCAGACATTCTTCCAGACAGGCTTTCAGATCGAATTCATGGTTGTTCAGCATCATCTTGCCCTGTTCCATGCGGGACATATCCAGAATATCGTTGATCAGGCTCAGCAGCTGGCGGCTGGCGTTGTTGATCTTGCGCAGGGCGTCTTTCAGGCGGGTGGTATCGTTGTATCCGGCGGCCAGTTCGCTCAGGCCCACAATGGCATTCAAAGGGGTGCGCATATCATGGGACATGCTGCTGAAGAAAGCCTGCTTGGCGGTTTCGTTGTGGTGGGCCAGCTCCAGAGCCCCCTCCAGGACCCGGCGCTCCTCCATCTGTTGCTGTTTTTCCTGCTCGATCTCCCGGAAGCAAAGCACCACCTCGTCGGGTGCCAGGGTCTCGTCAAACAGGACCCGCGCATTGACCCAACGGTACTCCTCCCCGAACCGGCGCCGGAAATCCCCGCCGAAGTCCTGAATGTGATTGCGGATCAGCCGACGGATGCCGTCCAGGGAAAAGCTGTGACAGAATTCTTCGTAGGCGCTCGGTTCAATGACCTCGCCCACGATCTTCAGCAAGGCATTGTATTCTCCTTTGGGGGGTAGGGTGTTCCGCACAGAGGTGGTACATTTGATCATTTCATAGGTCCCGTCGGAACAATCCACCCGGTACAGTGCGTAGTAGGAATTGCCCAGCACGTGGACGGTCTCATCGGCCCGGTCAATGCGGTCATGGTATTTCTTTTACCGCCAGACTGTCACCGCCAGAACCACCAGGGATACCGCCAGGATCAATCCCAACACACTGCCGAAAGGCCGCAGCTCGCCCAGGATGGTTTTGTAGGGAACTGTCACGATGGAATACCATCCGTTTTCATCTGGTTATAGTACACACCCAGACGGTCTCCGTCCAGGTCCTTGATGAAATCGCAGTAGGAAGCCGGTTCACCGGCATGAATCTTTGCCAGCAGACAATCACAGTAATGCTGGATGCCGGCATCGTCCAGGGAAAGACCGGTCCGTGCATACAGGACCTTTCCTGCAGCATCGCATAAGAAGAAGGAGTCGGCCTGGGCCGGTGTCATGGGGTCGGCCTGAAAATGCAGGTTTTCGGTAAAGATATCAAAGCCCAACACCACATTGCCGCCGCCAAAAGCCTGTACCACCGTGATGACCGGTTCACCGGTCACAATGTCGGTATACAACCCGGTCACGGCTATTTTGCCTTCGGCCTTCACCGCTGTTCGGAACCAGTCCCTGTCATGGGCGTCGTAGTTGGGGTCGATGTCGGAGGGCAGAATGCCGGAAACGGAGAGGAGTTCTTCCCCTACCAGCAGGAAAGGCCGGACGACCCCTTCGCCAAGCACGTTGGTCACGCGCTCAAAGTACATCTGGGCCGGTTCCGCAAGATCTTCGATGGTGTATTCCCGGTCCAGCCGGTCCTGCAAGAAGGCAGTACCGTAGCTCAGCAGGGTCTCATACACCGTCAGGTTGCTGCGGACTTCCTCCGAATAACTGCGCGCCAGTGCGGCACCGGTGTCCTGGGCGTTGATCAGCAGAGAGCGCCGGATCATCAGCACGCCAAAAAACGACAGGAACACCAGTGCCGTAAAGGCAATCAGGCTCAGACGCATGTCGCTCAGCACGCGACGGAAACTGTTGTATCGATTGACCTTGTCTTTCCTCATGGTAGGCAACCTTTCTCATCTGTCTGCCGGGGATCTGCCGCGTGAACGGCGGTACATTGTTAAAAATTTCCTGAGGTCCTCTCATTATAAGGTATGGGAGGGCAGGGGGGCAAGACATCAGTCACCGCAAAAATTGAATTTTACAGTCTGTTCAAGATTGGGATGATTCTTGACACAGAGACTGCGTTCGGGGTAAGATATAAAATAACAAATTGTCGCCTGCCGGTTGTCCTGTAACGATAAGATGAACGCTGTACGACAATTGCCTGGCAGGTGTGCGGCAGGTACCTGCCCTACAGCAGGGGAAGGATGTAGGAAGGAACAGTATGGACGCAAAGGAATTGTTTACCCGACAATACGGACTGAAGGACCCGGACTTGCTGGAAGGGTTGTGCGCCCTGGCACAGGTGCGCACCATTCCCCGCGGGACGGTGTTCCTGCGGGCAGGGGAGATCCAGACCCATGTTTACCTGCTGCTCAGCGGAGTGGCCCGGGGATATTTCTTGGACATGGACGGCGGGGATCACACCGACTGTTTCTGTTTTCGCTGCGGAACGCCCACCATGCCGCCCTGTTCCTTTGACGAACCTTCCCCGGAAAATCTGGTGGCGCTCACCGATTGTGCATTTGTGGTGATGCCCCTGCAGGAAACCATGCAGCTGGTGCACCAGTATCCGGAACTGACCGAGCTGTATGCCCGTTTCCTGACCGACGCCATGCGGCTGCACAACCATACCCGGCATGTGATGTGCAATCTGCCTGCCAAGCAGCGGTTTGAATGGTTTCTGGAAGAGTATCCCGGCCTGATTTTTGATGTGAACAACCGGCAGATCGCCAGTTTTCTGAGCATGACCCCGGAAACCCTCAGCCGGATGAAGAGTGCACTGCGCAAGTCCCGCTATGCCGGCGGGCAGCAGGCCTGAAACAAAGACCCATTTTCCCGGCACGGTCCCCATGGTGGGCCCGTGCTGTTTTTTATGCCGCCGTTTTCTTTTGCGCAGGGCCGTGGTATAATACAGGCAGAATCCGGTACGGAAGGGAGGAACAAGGCGATGGCTGTTGTGGAAGGCTGCCGGAGGGTGGTGGCTCTGGGACTGGCGGTCTGTGTGCTGGCGGGATGCAGCCCCGTTTCCTCCGGAGCCTCTTCCGCCCCAGCCACAACTGTCCCGCCTTCAACGGCCACACCGGCCCCGGAAAGCAACGACCCGCTGGCCTCCATGACCCTGCAGGAAAAGGTGGGACAGCTGTTTCTGGTGCGGCCGGACGCGCTGGAAGAAGGCCTCTCCCAGGAGGAAATCGACGATGCCGACGCTGGCGGTGTGACCACTGTCTCCAATTCTATGAGAGAGTTCCTGAGCCGGTATCCGGTGGGCGGGGTGGTGCTCTTTGGCAAGAACATCACCGGTGAAGCACAGCTGCAAACCCTGATCGGAGATCTGCAGGCGGCTTCGTCGGTACCACTGCTCATCGGTGTGGATGAGGAGGGCGGTGCCGTGGCACGCCTGGCCAAGGCGCCGGATTTTGATCTGCCTCAATATGAAAGTGCTGCGGCGGTGGGAACCCAAGGTCCGGAAGCGGTCAGGACCATGTCTGTGACCATCGGAACCTATCTGGCCGAATATGGCATCAGTCTGGATTTTGCCCCGGTGGCCGATGTGAACACCAACCCGGACAATCCCATCATCGGGACCCGGGCCTTCTCCTCCGACCCGCAAACCGCCGCCGACTGTGTGGCCGCTGCGGTGCAGGGCTTTGAACAGGCGGGGGTGCTGTGCTGCCTCAAACATTTTCCCGGCCATGGAGACACGGCCCAGGACAGCCACGATGGTGCGGTCAGCACCGCCAAAACCATGGAAGACCTGCGCGCCTGTGAATTTGTGCCTTTTGCGGCGGGGATCCGGGCAGGAGCGCCTCTTGTTATGGTGGGACATATCCAGACGCCCAACGCGGTGACAGGGGAGGACGCCGGTTTGCCAGCCACCTTCTCCCGCACCATGATCACTGATGTGCTGCGCGGAGAATTAGGGTTCACCGGCGTGGTGGTGACTGATTCTCTGTCTATGGGAGCAGTGACCCAAACCTACACCTCCGGTGAGGCTGCGGTGCTGGCTTTGCAGGCCGGGGCTGATCTGTTGCTCATGCCCGCCGGTTTGGCGCAGGCGTATGAGGCGGTGTTGACGGCAGTGGAGGATGGCCGCCTGTGCGAAGAACGCATTGACGAAAGCGTGGAGCGCATTCTGGCGCTCAAACGGCAGGCGGGACTTCTTGCCTGAACGGACTTGATCTCTTCCCGAACAGGAGGGTAACGGATGCAAAAGGACAATATGACCGCCAAACCGGCTCAAAGTTCCCTGGCCGGGACCTACGGCGAAAGGACCCGCGCCTGGCAGGTGCGGGACTGCGGCACAAAACCGGCGGTCAAGCCGTTGTATGCGGTGGACGGCTGGTTCTTTACCCAACGCCTTTCCGGAATCCAGCGCTATGCCACCGAGGTGCTGGCCGAGCTGGACAAGATCGCCCCGCCCGGTACGCTGGAAGTGGTGGTGCCGGAAGGCGCCCTCCAGCCGGTGTATGAGAACCTGAAAGTTGTGGTATACAGCAAACAGAATGCCCTGTGGGAACAGCGGGACTATCCCCATTATCTGGCCAAAACCGGCCGCCGGTGGCTGTGCATGTGCAATGTGATTCCGCTGTATGCCCACCTCCGGGCGGGGATTGTGGTCTGGCATGATGTGTGCTACCGGGCCCGGCCGGATTTTTACCGGGATCCCCGGGGGCGTGCTTCGGCAGCGTGGCACCGGCTGCAGTATCGGGCCATGGCCAGGCAGGCCTGCGGGATTGTTACTGTGTCGGAGTTTTCCAAAAACGAGATCGTCAAGTATTACAAGGTGGACCCTTGCCGGATTACCGTCATTGGAAACGCCTGGCAGCACATGGAGCGGATCAAGGCGGACCCGGAGGTATTTGCCGGAAAAGGCAAATGGCCGGCTCTGCGGCCCGGGGAATACTACTTCTCCATGGCCAATCTGCTCAAGAACAAGAATTTCCCCTGGGTGCTGCGGGCTGCCAAAAACGCGCCTCAAGAGATTTTTGCTATTGCGGGCGGCGGCAGCCTGCAGAGCCAGGCCGAAGAACTGGGCCTGGCTGATCTGCCCAACGTAGTTTACCTGGGCTATGTCACCGACGGGGAGGCCAAGACCCTGATGGCCCACTGCAAGGCGTTTCTCTTTCCCACCCTGTATGAGGGGTTTGGCATTCCGCCGCTGGAGGCGGTGGCCTGCGGGGCACCCCGGGTGCTGGTCAGCGATACCCCCTGTATGCGGGAAATCTACGGCCCCTGTGCCGGGTATATCGACCTGGCCGTCAACCATGGGGATGTGACCCGGGTCACCCCACCCACAGCGGACCCGGCGGAACTGCTGGCCAGGTATTCCTGGGCCGAAAGCGCCCGCCGTCTGGCCGGTCTGATTTTCTGACCAGGGATTCTTCCGAACAGCGAACCGCCCGGCTCCCTTTTGTGCATCAGGCACAGGGAGTCGGGCGGTTTTCCATTTTTATTTGCGGTCCATGCTGCGATATTGCAAAGCTTCCATCAGCTCAGCGGGACCGATGGTTTCACTGCTGTTCAGGTCAGCCACCGTGCGGGCCACCCGCAGGATGCGGTCGTAGGCGCGGGCACTGTATCCCATCCGCTCAAAGGCCGTGCGCAGCATGGTCTCGGCGGCAGGCGCCAGGCGGCAGTAGTGGCGCAAAAGCCCGCTGGGGAGCTGGGCGTTGCAGCTGATGCCCAACCCGGTATACCGCTCCTGCTGGATGGCGCGGGCAGCGCTCACCCGGGCCAGAATGGCGGCGCTGGGCTCGCCGCCCGCATCGGAGGCCAGAGAATCGTACTCCACCGGCCTCACCTCCACATGCAGGTCGATGCGGTCCAAAAGCGGGCCGGAAATCCGCTGGCGGTACCGCTCGATGGCGCTGGGGGTACAGGTGCACTCGTGGCCGGGGCAGCCGTGGTATCCGCACTTGCAGGGGTTCATGGCGGCCACCAGCATGAACCGGCAGGGATAGGTGGCGCTGGCGTGGACCCGGCTCACGGTGATTTTTCCGTCCTCCAGGGGCTGGCGCAGCACCTCCAGGGTGTCCCGGGAAAATTCGGGCAGTTCGTCCAGAAACAGGACCCCGTTGTGAGCCAGACTGACTTCCCCGGGGCGGGCGTTGGTTCCGCCGCCTGCAATGGCCGTGGCGCTGACACTGTGGTGGGGACTGCGGAATGGCCGCGCCTTCAGCAGACCCTGCCCGGCCCGCACCAGCCCGGCCACCGAGTAAATGGCGGTGGTCTCCAGCGCTTCCGCATAGGTCATAGGGGGGAGAATTCCCGGCAGCCGCTTGGCCAGCATGCTCTTGCCGGTGCCCGGCGGACCTACCATCAGAAGGTTGTGACCGCCGGCGGCCGCCACTTCCAGAGCCCGGCGGGCTTCCGCCTGACCGCGCACATCCGCAAAGTCGGGACCCAGCCAGCCGCCTTCGGCGTCATAGCCGTCCGGTTGGGCGGGGGAGAGCTTTGACGTACCGCACAGGTGTTCTACCACCTCCCGGGCGGTGCGGGCAGGGTAGACGGTAACGCCCGGGGCAACAGCAGCCTCAGCAGCATTTTCGGCCGGTAAAAACAGCTCGGTAATGCCTGCCTTTTGTGCTGCCAGAGACATGGGCAACACCCCGGGGATGGGGCGCAGTGTACCGTCCAGTCCCAGTTCGCCCAGAAAAGCCTGATGGGGTTCGGGGGCGGTCAGCTGTCCCTGGGCAGTCAGGATGCCCAGAAATACCGGCAAATCATACAGGGACCCGGTTTTGCGCACGTCGGCGGGAGCCAGGTTGACGGTAATATGGCTGGCGGGCCAGGGATAGTGCAGGTTCTTCACCGCGCTGCGCACCCGCTCGCTGCATTCTTTTACGGCGGAATCCGGCAGGCCTACCAGGGCAAAGGCGGGTAACCCGCCGGAAATATCCGTCTCCACCGTCACGGGGTATCCGCGCAGGCCGGTTACCCCCAGACTGTTGATCTGCGCAAACATCCTGTCCCTCCTTTTGCTCGTTTCGCTTATCAGTATACCGTTTTCCCCGGTTCGGAGCAAGCAGAAAGCATAAAAATGCAGAGAGTTGAGCCGAAAAATGGGTGATTGCGCCAAGATTCGATTGACAAGACCGGTGTAGGTTGGTATATTTATGATAGTTAAGCCAAACTACCCAAAATATTTTCTTGGAAGAAAAGCGCAGGTGTTCAAAATGTATAAAGAAATGTTTGACCGCTGGCTGGCCTTCGACCTCGATGATGCCGACCTGAAACCGGAACTGGAAAGCATCAAGGATGACGACGCTGCCATTCAGGACCGCTTTGCTGTTGCGTTGAAGTTCGGCACCGCCGGTCTGCGCGGCGTCATCGGCGCCGGCACCAACCGGATGAACGTTTATGTGGTCCGTCAGGCCACCCAGGGGCTGGCCAACTGGGTCAAGACCCAGGGCGGCACCCAGACCGTTGCCATCAGCTATGACAGCCGCATCAAGAGCGATGTATTCGCCAAGGCGGCGGCGGAGGTGCTGGCCGCCAACGGTATCCATGTGCGCATTTACAGCGCTCTGATGCCGGTTCCCGCCCTGAGCTTCGCTACCCGGTATTACAAGTGCAACGCAGGCATCATGGTCACCGCCTCCCATAACCCCGCCAAGTACAACGGCTATAAGGCCTACGGTCCGGACGGCTGCCAGATGACCGACGAGGCCGCTGATGTTGTCTATGCCGAGATCCAGAAGACCGACATCCTCACCGGTGCCAAGACCATGCCTTTTGCCGAAGGCATGGAAAAGGGCCTGATCGAGTATGTGGGGGATGACTGCATCCGCGCGCTGTATGACGCCATCGAAGCCCGCTCCATCCGTCCCGGCATCTGCAAGACCGCCGGCCTGAAGCTGGTGTACAGCCCGCTGAACGG
>CALWNO010000057.1 GCA_944382785.1 uncultured Gemmiger sp.
TACAAGAGCACCTACAAGGGCATGTACTGCAAGCCCTGCGAGAGCTTCTGGACCGAAGCCCAGCTGAAGGACGGCTGCTGCCCCGACTGCGGCGGCCCCGTGTATGAGGCCGAAGAGGAAGCTTACTTCTTCAAGACCAGCAAGTATGCCGACCGCATCCTGCAGTGGTATGAGGATCACCCCGACTTCATCCAGCCCGCCACCCGCCGCAACGAGATGATCGCCTTCATCAAGCAGGGCCTGCAGGATACCTGCGTATCCCGCACCAGCGTGTCCTGGGGCATCCCCGTTCCCTTTGACCCCAAGCACACCATCTACGTCTGGATCGACGCCCTCTCCAACTATATCACCGCTCTGGGCTACGGCAACGACACCTACCACGACTACGACAAGTACTGGCCCGCGGACGTGCACATGGTGGGCAAGGAAATCCTGCGTTTCCACACCATCATCTGGCCGGCCATGCTCATGGCTCTGGATCTGCCCCTGCCCAAGAAGGTCTTCGGCCACGGCTGGCTGCTGCTGGGCGGCGGCAAGATGAGCAAGAGCAAGGGCAACGTGGTGGACCCGGTCAAGCTCTGCGACCGCTACGGCGTGGACGCCGTGCGCTACTTCCTGCTGCGGGAAGTGCCCTTCGGCAATGACGGTTCCTTCACCAACGAAGCCCTGATCAACCGCATCAACACCGACCTGGCCAACGATCTGGGCAACCTGTTGTCCCGCACCGTGGCCATGTGCGAAAAGTACTTCGGCGGCACCGTGACCAACGCCCCGCTGGACGAGGCCCTGGCCTCCATCATGCGGGAGCTGCCCGGCAAGGTGGATGCTTCCATGGAAGCCCTGGACGTGCCCATCTCTCTGATCCACATCTTTGAGCTGGTACAGCGGGCCAACAAGTACATCGACGAGACCGCTCCCTGGGTGCTGGCCAAGAACGAGGCGGACAAGCCCCGGCTGAACGCAGTGCTCTTCAACCTGTGCAGCGCCCTGGAGCTGATCGCTGCCCTGCTGCAGCCCTACCTGCCCAACACCGCCCCCAAGATGGCCGAACAGCTGGGCGTGAGCGCCGACGAGCTGAACGCCCTGCTGCGGGAGGAGACCATGGGCAGCCTGCGCAGCTCCTACACCGTGCACAAGGGTGAGGCCCTGTTCCCCCGCATCGACGTGAAGGCGGAGATCGCCTATCTGGAGGCGGAGGACGCCAAGCGCAAGGCCGCCGCTGAAGCCAAGGCTGCCGCCGAGGCCGCCAAGACCGAAGCCCCCAAGGCGGAGGCTGTGGCCGAGATCACCGACCATGAGGAAGAGATCGACTTTGACACCTTCTGCAAGGTGGAGATGCGGGTGGCGGAAGTCCGCGCCTGCGAGGCCATGAAGGAGAGCAAGAAGCTGCTGCATCTGACCGTCTTTGACGGCGAGAAGGAGCGCTGCATCCTGTCCGGCATTGCCAAGTGGTACAAGCCGGAAGACCTGGTGGGCAAGCGTGTGCCCATCGTGGCCAACCTGGCTCCCCGTCCCATGATGAAGGGCAAGTATGTCAGCGAGGGCATGATCATGGCGGCCGACACCGCCGACGGCGGCTGCGCTATCGCCTTCTACGGCGACGACGTGCCTGTGGGTACCCGCATCCACTGATATTTCCCTGACGGCGCCGTTCCCCTGCGGTTGCGGCGCCGCTTTTTGTGCGCGGACTTTGTTCCGGCGCCCGTTTTCCCACTAGAAAGGCATTGTTTTGGAGACAAATTCCGTGCAGAAGTCGCGTTTGGACGCGCTCTTCTCTCTTCCCACCGCAGCGGTGGTCCTGGCCATCCTCTGCAACATCCTGTGGGGTTCGGCATTTCCCTTCATCAAGCTGGGCTACCGCCTGTTTGTGATCGACTCCGCCGATACCCCCTCCATCCTGTGTTTTGCCGGCATCCGGTTCATGCTGGGCAGTCTGCTGGTGTATGTGTGCGGCTCCCTGCTGGAGCGCCGTCCCCTTCCCCTGCCCCGCGGCAAGGTGCTGGGAGAGTGCTGCGCCCTGGGCCTGTGGCAGACCGCCGCCCAATATTTCTTCTACTACTCAGCAGTGGCCCAGCTCACCGGGTCCTTCGGCAGCATTCTGAACAGCACCCAGAGCTTCATGGGCGTGATCCTGGCCCACTTTCTCTACGGCGCCGCGGATCGCATGACCGGCCGCAAGGCTCTGGGCTGTGTACTGGGCTTCGGCGGGGTGTTGGTGGCCACCCTGGGCAACCACGGCAGCGGCAGCGCCTGGGGCACAGCCGCCATGCTCATCGCCTCGGCGGTGTTTGCAGTGGCCGGTCCCTGGAACAAATCCGTTACCAGGAAAGCCGACAGCCTTTCCGTCTGCTGCCTGAACCTGGGCGTGGGCGGGCTGGCCCTGGCCCTCATCGGCTTTGCCATGGGCGGGCATCTGGCCCCACAGAGCCCCGCTGCCCTGCCGGTGCTGGTGTATCTGGCCTTTGTGTCCGGCGCCGGGTATGTGCTGTAGGCCCTGCTCATGAAGAATAACCCTGTCAGCCGCATTGCGGTGTTCGGGCTGCTGATCCCGGTGGTCACCACCCTGCTTTCGGCAGTGCTCAACGCCGAACCCCTGTTCGAGTGGCAGTACATCGCCGCTCTGGTGCTGGTGTGCGGGGGCATCTTCCTTGTCAACAAGCCCCGCAAGGCCGGAGGTACCGTATGACCAATATTTTTGATACCCACGCTCACTACTCTTCCCGGCAGTTTGACGCCGACCGGGCCGAGCTGCTGGGCAAGGCCCTGCCGGAAGGCGGGGTGGTGGGGGTGCTGGAATGTGCCACCCACTCCGGGGACGCCCCCCGGGTACTGGAACTGGCCCACACCTACCCCTACATCCACGCCGCCCTGGGCATCCACCCCGAAAGTCTGGGGGAGG
Organism: uncultured Gemmiger sp.; assembly: GCA_944382785.1. Taxonomy (GTDB): domain Bacteria; phylum Bacillota; class Clostridia; order Oscillospirales; family Ruminococcaceae; genus Gemmiger. Next base: position 2,900 of record CALWNO010000057.1, read on the forward strand.
AGGACGCCCCCACCGTGGCCGTCTACGGCGGCGACTGGCGGGCGGAACTGAAGGCCATGCGTCCCCTGTTTGAGGACAAGGCGGTGGTGGCAGTGGGCGAGATCGGCCTGGACCATCACTGGCCCCTGCCCGCCAAGGAGCAGTACGACCTCTTTGAAGCCCAGCTGCAGCTGGCCGCCGAGCTGGACCTGCCAGTGTCCATCCATGACCGGGAGGCCCACGGCGAGATGTACGAACTGCTCCGCCGGTACAAGCCCAAAGGGGTGCTGCACTGTTACAGCGGCAGCGCCGAGGACGCCACCTGGCTCACCGCCCAGGGGCTCTGCCTGGGCTTTGGGGGCGCGGTTACCTACAAGGGGGCCAAGCGGGCCGCCAAGGTGCTGGCCGCCATCCCCCACGACTGTGCCGTGCTGGAGACCGACTGCCCCTACATGGCGCCGGAACCGGTGCGGGGCCGCCGCAACGACAGCCGCAACATTATCCACGTGGCCGGGTACATCGCCGGACTGTGGGACATGGACCCCCAGATGGTGCTGGACACCTGCGCCGCCAACGCACGCCGGGTTTTCGGCGTGGAATAACCCATCAATAATATACGAAACGTATATTATCATAAACAAATAACAGGAGTGTATCACTATGAAAGCTCGTATTCCCACCCATCGCGAATTCATCATCGACTTCCCGAAGGATATGGACCAGGCCAAGGCCGATGAGGGCTGGGCCAAGCTGACCCAGATCGTGGAAGACTACAAGAAGGCCCACAACGGCCAGAGCGTGTATGCCCCCACCTTCATTGAGGACTGTGAACCCGCCGTCAAGGCTCTGCAGGAAGAGTACGGCTTCACCTACACTGTGGAGCAGGTGCGCTGAGATCCCGCTGTTTATGGCCCCCGGAATCCCCGGGGGCTGTTTTTATAGGTTTTTCCTGATACTTTCTACACAATCGGCTGTTAGCATATTGGTATTATGAAGAAAAGAGAGGTTCTTTCCCATGCTGACAACACGCAAACCGGGTCTGGACGGCACCGTCCTCAAGACCATCGCCCTGGCATTGATGGTGCTGGATCACATCCACTACTTTTTCGAGTTCGCCGGTTTTATACCGGAGTGGTTCTCCATGCTGGGGCGGCTGTCCGCGCCCCTGTTCCTCTTCTGTGCGGTGGAGGGCTTTGCCCACACCCATGACCGCAAGCGCTACTTTTTCCGCATGTGGGCTATCGGCGCCGGGATGGGGCTTTTCACCTTTCTGATGCTGTATGTGGGATTGTTCCGCCGCCCGGACGGGTTCTATCCCCTCAACGGCATCTTCCTGAATTTCGTGATCCTGTGTGTGGTATGGCAGGGTATCGACTGGCTGCGGCAGGGGCGCATCGTCCGGGGGTTGCTGGCCGTTCTGGGCCCGGTGGTCTGGGGCTTCGGGGTGGGGATTCTCGCCTATCTGCCCGGGATGGCCACGCCCCTGGTGTTGCTGGGCAGCACGGTGCTGCCCGCCTGGGTGTGCATCACCGACGGCGGCCCGCTCTACCTCATCGGTGGGGTGATTCTGTACCTCTTCCGGGACAAGCGCCCCCTGCAGCTGGCTGCCTGGGCGGTGTGGACCATCGGCATGGAGTTTTTCGCCGTCTGGCTGGCGGTGCGGGGACAGGACGGCTTTGCCTTCTCCCAGATGTTCACCACCTATTATGAGTGGTACGGCGTGGCGGCGGTACTTCCTATGGCGCTGTACAACGGCCGCCGGGGCGCCGGGCACAAGGCGCTGTTCTACTGGTTCTATCCCACCCATGTGTATCTGCTGTATGCGGCGTCCTGGGCGGTTTGTGTATGGATGGGGGCGGCGTGATGGCACATATCCTGGCTGTGGATGACGACAAGGCCATCGGCGCCCTGCTGCAGACAGCTCTGGAGCGGGACGGGCACCAGGTGCGGGTCTGTACCGCCGGGAACCAGGTGACCCCCGAACTCTGCCGTTGGGCAGACTGTCTTTTGCTGGACGTGATGATGCCCGGGGAGGACGGGGTGGCGCTCTGCCGCCGCATCCGGGACCTGACCGGGGCGCCCATCCTGTTCCTCACCGCCAAGGACGGGGAGGAGGACGTGCTCCAGGGACTGGCCGCCGGCGGGGACGATTACCTGCGCAAGCCTTTCCGGGTGGCGGAACTGCGGGCCCGGGTGAACGCCCATCTGCGCCGGCAGCAGCGGGACCCCCACCCCGCCGACCGGCTGCTGCGGGGGCCCTTTGCGTTGGACATGGGGGCAAAAGTGCTGTATGCCGATGGGACGCCCCTGCACCTGACCCGGGCAGAGTACGCCCTGTGCGAGCAGCTGGCCCTGCACCCGGGGCGGGCCTTCTCCAAAGAGCAGCTGTATGAAGCGGTGTTCGGGTACGACGGCACCGCCGACGAGCGGGCTGTCACCGAGCACATCAAGAACATCCGGGCCAAAATCCGGGCCTCCCTGCCCGATGCCGAACCCATCGAGACGGTGTGGGGCATTGGATACCGGTGGAAAGAGGAGCTATGAAACACACAAAAGCCGCACTCAGCCTGCGGGGGCTACTGCTGCGCTATCTGCTGTCCACCGCCGCCCTGTGCGGGGTGGTGGTGTTCCTGTGGTGGCTGCTTTTCGGCATCCTACTGAATGCGGGATTTCTCCTGCCCGCCTCCTCCGCCGCCGAGGCTTCCCGCCGGGCTGCCGATGAGGTTCTGCCCGCCATGACCGCCGATACCTTTGATGCTTCCCAATTAGACCCGTTGTGCCGGTATGCCCTCTTCCCCGCTCCCGGTTCCCCGGCTGTGCTGGCCACCAACATGAATGACTGGCAGCTGGACAAGGCACTGAACGCCTGGATGGGCGGGTCCGGCAATCTGGGTTATACCCAATATCATCTGTCGGCGACCTTGGCGGACGGATCGGTGTGCCTGCTGCAATACGATTACACCGTACCTTATGCCAGCCCAAACCTGCGGCAGAAACTGCCGGACTTCCAGACCTGCTACCTGCTGTTGCTGGCGGTGCTGATGGTGCTGATTATCTGGGGCAACACCCGCCGCGCCGCCCGGCGCCTGGCTGCCGGGACCGCCCGGCTGCAGGAAGTCTGCACCCGGCTGACGGCGGGAGACCTTTCGGAGGAAGCGTATGCTCCCACCCGCATCCGGGAACTGGACCAGGCTCTGGACACCATGCAGGAGCTGCGGGAACATCTGGCCCGGAGTCTGCAGGAGCAGTGGGAGGCCGAACAGCAGCGGGCGGAGCAGATTGCCGCCTTGAGCCACGACCTGAAAACGCCCCTGACCGTCATTGCAGGCCACGCCGACCTGCTGGCGGAGGAAAGCCTGCCGCCCCAGGCCGCCGCCAGTGTGGCGGCGGTACAGCAGGGCTGCGAGACTGCGGCCCGCTTTCTGGCTGACCTGCGGGCGGTGGCAGCCCCCGGCGCCGCCGCCAACGAACCCCGGCAACGGGTGAACGCGGCGGAATTTCTGGCCGGGCGTGGTGAGACCGGCCGGGCGCTGTGTTCTGCGGCGGGGCAGCAGTTCCGGCTGGTGAACGGCCTGCCCGACGGAGCCGTGCTGGACATCCAGCCCCACCGTCTGGCCCGGGCGGTGGAAAACCTCCTGGACAACGCTGTCCGCTTTACCCCCGCTGGGGGCACCGTGACCCTGACGGCCGGGCAGAAGCCGGGTTTTGTGGTGCTGGCGGTGGAAGATACCGGCCCCGGCTTTTCCCCCGAAGCCCTGCGCAAGGCCGGGCACCTGTTGTACACCGGTGACACCGCCCGCCACGACGCCCACCAGGGCCTGGGGCTATACATGGCCCGCCGGGTGGCTGCCTTCCATGGCGGAGAACTGGTGCTGAACAACACGGGCGAAGGCGCCCGGGTGCAGCTGCGGCTGCCGGAACGGCTGCTGATCCTGCCCCAAAAGGCCTGATACCGCCTTTTTTGGCACAAAAGAACTTGTATTCCGGGTAAAATGGTGGTATACTATCCACAAATTCCCGGCCGCTTGGGGCCGGATGTAGGGAAAGAGGGACTTTGTATGGCATTCTTCCGTCATCTGCTGCCGGTTCTGGCCGGTGCGGCCTTGGGCTGCGCAGCCACCCTGCTGGCCCAGCGGTATTCCGAAAACAGCGAGCACGAACATATTTTGGGCCCGGAGGCGTTTGATGAGGACGCCGCCGAGCCCGAGACCGACGCGCCTGAAACCGCGGAATCCCCGGCCAGCGCAAGCGCCGAGGTGTATATCCCGGTGCCGGACAACAGCTCGCCCAACCCCAACCCCGTGCAGGACCACACCGACCCCGTTCCCACTGTGGACGGCAAACTCGACCCCACCGCTATTGCCAAGGCCGAGGACTTTGCCAACTGGGACGAGATGGGCTGCCAGGGCTGAATCAACAGCTGCGAACCTTTCAGCAGGCGCATTTTTCCGTTTGTGCAAACAAGCCGAACGTGGAATCTGCGCCTGCTTTTTGTTTTACCGGCCTATGCCGGGCCGCTCTTTACATCTTTAGTCCGCTAAAGTATAATAAGACCATGTTTTGCATGCGTGTGTGAGGTAGTATTGTATGGAATTGGATTTGACTCGTTTTTCCCCCGCCGAGCGCTGCACCCTGCAGCTGCGGGCCCTGTATGAACAGGCTGGGTACCGCAAATTCCGCTGCGCCCGGTTTGAGGAGTATTCCTTATATCAGCAGAACCAGAAGTTTCTGTCCGACGCCCAGGTCATCACCTTCACCGACCTGGACGGCAAGCTGCGGGCCATCCGCCCGGATGTGACCCTCTCCATTGCCAAGAACGCCCAGCCCGCCCCCGGGGAGTGCAAGCGGTACTACTATACCGAGCAGGTCTGCCGCCCCAGCCGGGAGAGCCAAACCTTTGCGGAGATCAGCCAGATGGGGCTGGAATGCATCGGCGCGGTGGACGCCGACCGGCAGGCGGAGGTGGTCCGGCTGGCGGTGGACAGCCTGGCCAGCCTGGGCACCCGGACTTTCCTGGAAGTGAGCCACATGGGCTACCTCACCGGCCTGCTGGATGCCCTGGAGGTGGATGCCGCCGCCCGGCCCCGGCTGCTGGAACTGCTGCGGGACAAAAACGCCCACGAGCTGCGCCAGGCCGCCCTTTCTGCCGGACTGGACCAGGAGGGCGCCGACGCCCTGTGCGCCCTGCTGAGCCTGCACGGTCCCTTTGACACCGCCCTGGCCCAGGCCCGCGCCCGCTGCCGCTGTCAGGCCCAGACCGACGCCCTGGACGAGCTGGAAGCCCTGTACCAGGACCTAGGCGCCGACGCTGCCACCGTGCGGCTGGACCTGAGTCTGGCCGGAGATATGGAATATTACAACGGTCTGGTCTTTACCGGGTACGCCGCCGGGGCCGCCCGGGCGGTGCTGAAGGGCGGCCGGTACGACCTGCTGGCCCAGCGGTTCACCCCCGGCGCCTGCGCCCTGGGCTTTGCCCTCTATCTGGACGAGCTGGAACGGCTGGCCCCCAGCGCCGAAGCGGAGCCGGACACCTGGCTGAACATCGCCCTGCCCAAGGGCCGCCTGGGAGACAAGGCCTACGGCCTGCTGGCCAAGGCCGGGTACGGCTGCAACGAGGATTACAACGAGACCCGCAAGCTGGTGGTGGAGAATCCCGAAGCCAAAGTGCGGTACTTCCTGGTCAAGCCCAGCGACGTGGCCATCTATGTGGAGCACGGGGCCGCGGACATCGGCATTGTGGGCAAGGACATCCTGGCCGAATCCGGCGCCGATGTATACGAGCTCATGGACACCGGCATGGGCAAGTGCCGGATGTGCGTGGCCGGCCCCAAGGACTTTGTGGACGACGAGAGCCGGGCTTTGCGGGTGGCCACCAAGTTCGTCTCCATCGCCCGGGAACATTACGAAGCCCTGGGCCGGGATATTGACATCATCAAGCTTAACGGCTCCATCGAGCTGGCCCCCATTCTGGGCCTGTCCGACGTGATCGTGGACATTGTGGAGACCGGCACGACTTTGCGGGAGAACAATCTGGCCGTGCTGGAGGAGTTCATGCCCATCAGCGCGCGGTTCATCGCCAACCGCGCCAGCTACCAGTTCAAGTATCGCCAGCTGACCGAGCTGCTGGCCAAAATGAAGGAGGCACTGAAAGTATGATCCGTATTCTTTCTTTTGACGCCGTGCGGCCGGAGGAGATCCTGAACCGGGACATCCGGGCGGAAGCGGATGTGGAAGCCGTGGTGGACGGCATCATCGCCGATGTGCGGGCCCGGGGAGACCAGGCCCTGCGGGACTACGCCAAAAAATTTGACGGCGCCGAGCTGGACAGCCTGCTGGTGAGCAAGGAGGAGATCGACGAAGCCTTCGCCGCCGTGGGGGAGGATTTCCTGACCACCCTGCGCATGGCCGCCGCCAACATCCGGGCCTTCCATGAGCATCAGGTCCACAAGGATTTTGTGATCAACGATACCCCCGGCGTGGTGCTGGGGCAGAAATACACCCCCATTGAAAAGGCCGGCGTCTATGTGCCGGGGGGCACGGCGGCCTACCCTTCCACCGTGCTGATGGACGTAATTCCCGCCAAGGTCGCCGGGGTGCATGAGATCGTCATGACCACCCCCGCCGGCAAGGACGGCAAGGTGAACCCCAACATTCTGGCTGCTGCGGCGGTGGCCGGCATTGACAAGATCGTCAAGTCCGGCGGCGCCCAGGCAGTGGCCGCCCTGGCCTACGGGACCGAGACCGTGCCTGCCGTGGACAAGATCGTGGGCCCCGGCAACATCTATGTGGCCACCGCCAAGCGGAAGGTCTTCGGCAAGGTGGGCATCGACATGATCGCCGGGCCTTCGGAGATTCTGGTGCTGGCCGACGGCGGCTGCAACCCGGTGTGGGTGGCGGCGGACCTGCTGAGCCAGGCGGAACACGACAAGCTGGCCACCGCCGTGCTGGTCACCGACAGCATGGACCTGGCCAAGGCGGTGCAGGCGGAACTGGAAGTGCAGATCCCCCAGCTGCCCCGCGCCGCCATCGCCCGGGAGAGCATCGACACCAACGGCAAGATCATCGTCACCGACGACCTGGCCAAGGCGGTGGAAGCCGCCAATCTCATCGCCCCCGAACATCTGGAACTGTGCGTGGAGGACCCCTTTGCCCTGCTGGGCCAGATCCGCAACTCGGGCAGCATCTTCATGGGCCGCAATGTACCCGAGGCGTTGGGCGACTACTTTGCCGGGCCCAACCACACCCTGCCCACCTCCGGCACCGCCCGTTTTTCCAGCCCTCTGAGCGTGGACGATTTCGTCAAGAAATCCAGCTTCCTCTATTACACCCGGGACGCCCTGGCGGGAGTCAAGGATCGCATTGCCGATTTTGCGGAGCGGGAGGGCCTGCACGCCCATGCCAAGAGCGTGACCATCCGCTATGAGGACGGTCAATGACCGCGCCTTTTACCCTGGCGGCGGGACGGCTGCATCTGCGGCCGCTGGCACAATCGGATTTTGACGCTCTTTGCGCCATTTTGCAGGACCCGGAAGCCATGTATGCCTATGAACATGCCTTTTCCGATGCCGAAGTACAGGACTGGCTGGACCGACAGCGCAGCCGGTATGAGAAGGATGGGTTCGGCCTGTGGGCTGCCGTCCGTCCCGATACCGGAGAGCTGATTGGTCAGTGTGGGCTGAGCATACAGCCTACGCCCCTGGGAAATGTGGTGGAGGTGGGTTACCTGTTCCGACGGGACTGCTGGCACCATGGCTATGCCACCGAGTGCGCCCGGGCCTGCATGAATTACGCCTTCTGGGCTCTGGATATTGACACTGTCTACTCCATCATCCGGGACAACAACGCTTCTTCCCGGGCCGTAGCGGTCCGCAACGGCATGCAGGTGGTGGGGCAGTTCACCAAACATTACTACGGTGTGGATATGCCGCACCTGATCTACTGTGCCCGCCGTCCGGCGCCGCACAAGGACGGAGGCCAAGTATGAGCCGTTATTTTACCCCTACCCTGGCGGCACTGGAGCCGTACACCCCCGGCGAGCAGCGTAAAATGCCCGAACTGGTCAAGCTCAACGCCAACGAAAACCCCTATCCCCCCTCCCCTGCCGTGGCCGACGCGGTGGCAGGAGCGGTGGCCGGGCTGCGGCTGTACTGTGACCTGACCGAAGCCGACCTGTGCGCCGCCATCGGGGAGGCGGTGGGCCTGCCCGCCGACCACATCCTGTGCGGCAACGGCAGCGACGAAAACCTGCTGCTGGCCATCCGGGCGTTCTGCGACGAACAGACGCCCCTGGCCTTTGCGGACATTACCTACAGCTTTTATCCGGTGCTCTGCCAGCTGATGAAGGTCCCGGCCCACATCCTGCCGGTGCGGGAGGACTTCACCCTGGATCTGACCGATTACTATGACCTGGGGCAAACCATTGTCATCGCCAACCCCAACGCCCCCACCAGCCTGCTGGCCCCGGTGGCGGCCATTGAGGAGGTCATCCGCCGCAACCCCGACCACATTGTCATCGTGGACGAGGCTTACGTGGACTTTGCGGGGGAAGGGGCTTCCTGCCTGCCGCTGGTGCCCAAATACGACAACCTCATCGTAGTACGCACCTTCTCCAAGTCCCGCAGCCTGGCAGGGGCCCGGCTTGGCTTCTGTGCGGCCCAGCCCGCTTTGATTGCGGACATGAACCGCATCAAGTTCAGCTACAGCCCCTATAACATCAGTTCCCTGAACCAGGCCGCCGGGGCTGCGGCCATGCGGGATGAGGCCTATTTCCGGGATACAGTGGAAAAGATCTGCCGCACCCGGCAGGAGACCGCCGACGCGCTGCGTCAGCGGGGTTTCACCGTGCTGGATTCGGCCACCAACTTTTTGTTTGCCAAGCCTGCCGCCAAACCGGCGAAGGAGATTTTTGAGGCCCTGCGGGAGCGGGGGGTGCTGATCCGGTACTTCTCGGCCCCGCGCATCGACAGCTGGCTGCGCATCACCGTCGGCACGCCGGAACAGATGCAGCGGTTCTTTGACGAACTGGACAAGATCCTGCGCTGATATAGATAAAGGAGGGGGAAGTATATGATCGCTATTGTGGATTACGGAGTGGGCAACCTGTTCAGCCTGGCTTCCAGCGTGAAGAGCCTGGGGGCCGAGGTGCGGGTGACCAATCAGGCCGAGGACCTGCGCCAGGCCACCCACATCCTGCTGCCCGGGGTGGGTGCCTTTGCGGACGCCGCCGCCAAGCTGCAGGCTACCGGGCTTGTGCCGGTATTGCGGGAGGAAACCCAGCACACCCCGCTGCTGGGCATCTGCCTGGGCATGCAGCTGCTGTTTGAGAAAAGCTACGAGTACGGGGAGCACGAGGGCCTGGGCCTGGTTCCCGGGCAGGTATGCCCCCTGGCTGACGACCTGAAAGACCCATCCCTGAAGGTGCCCCACATTGGCTGGAACGCCCTGGACCTGACCCCGGCAGGGGAAAAGGACCCGCTGTTCAAGTACATTCAAAACGGGGAATACGTCTACTATGTGCACAGCTACTACGCTAAGAACTGTGCCGCCAACACCCTGGCTACCAGCGAGTACAGCATCCCGGTGACCGGGGCCGTGCGGGCAGGGCTGGTGTACGGCACCCAGTTCCACCCCGAAAAATCCGGCGATACCGGCCTGCGGATCCTGCGGGCCTTCGCCGAACTGTGAGGAGGGTGCTGTATGAAACTGTTTCCTGCCATTGATCTGCGGGGCGGCCAGGCCGTGCGGCTGTACCAGGG
>CALWNO010000058.1 GCA_944382785.1 uncultured Gemmiger sp.
GTCTGGGAGGGGGCTAAAACAGTGGCTTGACCGGTGAGGCGATACTTTATATTACCTTCACCATTTCATTCAACGAAGACAGAAACAAAAGAAAGGCAGGCGGGTTCCATGACCACCAAGTTCAAGAATGTCAACGGCCACATCGAGGTATATTCCGCGCAGGGAGAGTTCCTGTTCTCTGCTGATACCATGGAGGAAGCCTGGCGGGAACTGTGCGCGTAAGGCGTACAACCGTGGATGACGTATAGACAAAACAACGAAAATGTTGAAAATATCAAAATAACTTTTTGTAAGTTTGTACAAAATGCGGGTTGCAAAAGTCAGACCTTCCGTGTATACTGAAGATGCAAAGAGAGGGAGCCCGGCACCCGCAAGCAGCCGGATTCCCGCCCATCTACAGAAAGGGGATCGCTATGTTGAGCCTGCATAAGATTACGACATGGATGCGCGGTATCATTCAGCGCGGCGAGGACTTTGGTTTGCCGGAGGATGTGTACAACGACGTGATCCCGTCCGGCGTGCATGATTTCCAGCATACCGAATTCTGAGCATGGTCCAGGGCCGGTCAACGCGAAAAAGCGTTGGCCGGTCTTGTTTTTTTGCCCAAAAAAAGGTATGCTATATAAGTATACCAAGGAAAGGGGAGATGCCTGTGTCATGGCGTCCGTACGCCATCTTTGACATGGACGGTACCCTGCTGGATTCCACTGGGATGTGGGATCTGGTGGCGGAGCGGGTCCTGGGGCGGTGGAACATGACCTTTGATGAGCGGGACCGGGATAATACCGTGGCCCTGACCATTGAGGGGACGGCACAGTATTATGTGCAGCGGTATCACCTGCCGGTCACGGCACCGGAACTGGCCGATTGCATCCGCACCGAAGCCCGCCGCGCCTACACCACCTGCGCCACCCTCAAGCCCGGGGCTGCTGCGGTGGTGGATGCGCTGAAGGCCAAAGGGGTGCGGCTGTGCGTGGCATCCGGCACCGACAAGCCGCTGGTGGATGCCGCCCTGGGCCATCTGGGCATTCTGGACCGGTTCGAGTTCACCCTCTCCTGCCTTGCCCCTCAGGGGAAAAAGGACCCGGAGGTCTACCTGCGGGCGCTGGAAGCTTTCGGCAGCCCCGACCCAGCCCAGGTCATGGTGTTTGAGGATTCCCCCACCGCCCTGGCCACATCCAAAAAGCTGGGCCTGTATACAGTGGCGGTGTGGGACACTTACACCGCAGACGCCTGGCCCGGACTGCGTCAGACGGCGGACAGCCTGTGCGAACGCTGGCCCGACTGGCTGGCGCAAAACCTACTATAAGAGGAGAAGTCAGCATGAAATTGATCACCTTTACCGTGCCCTGCTACAACTCGGCCGCCTATATGGACCGCTGCATCGAAACCCTTTTGCCTGCGGGGGAGGATGCGGAGATCATCCTGGTGGATGACGGTTCCAAGGATGAGACCGGCGCCATTGCGGACGCCTGGGCCGAAAAATATCCCACCATCATCCGGGTTATCCATCAGGAGAACGGCGGCCATGGCGAGGGCGTGAACCAGGGAATCCGCAATGCCACCGGCATGTATTTCAAGGTGGTGGACTCGGACGACTGGCTGGACGCCGACGCTTTGCAAAAGGTCATGGCCAAGCTGCGGGAGTTTGCGGCCATGCCCCAGCCGGTGGACCTGCTGCTGTGCAACTATGTGTATGAGCACACGGTGGATAACACCCACCATACCGTCCGCTATACGGGCATTATGCCCCAGGATAAGGTCTTTACCTGGCAGGATATCGGCCATTTTCCCCCCAGCCAGAACATCCTGATGCACTCGGTCATCTACCGCACCCAGATCCTGCGGGACTGCGGTCTGCGCCTGCCCAAGCATACCTTCTATGTGGACAACATCTTTGTTTACCTGCCTCTGCCCAGCTGCCGCAGCCTGTATTATATGGACCTGGACCTCTACCGCTACTTCATCGGCCGGGAGGACCAGAGCGTCAATGAGAAGGTCATGGTCAAGCGGGTGGATCAGCAGGTGCGGGTCACCAAGCTGATGATCACCGCCGTGGACCTGTACGCCCTGCCGCCGGAGCAGAAAAAGCTGCGGGCGTATATGTTCAACTACCTGTCCATGATGATGACCATCTCCAGTGTTTTCCTGACCATGGACGGCAGCCGGGAAGCTCTGCTCAAAAAAGCCGAGCTGTGGCGTTTCCTCAAACTTCATGACAGCCGGGTCTACCGTCGCTGTGTGGCATCGGTGGCAGGCCTTTGCAATCTGCCCGGCAAAGCCGGCCGCGGCATCACCCTGTGGGGGTATCGCGTGGCCCAGAAGATCTTCAAGTTCAACTAAAAAAGTATATGGCCGCCGGTTCCGGAATTTTCCGGGCCCGGCGGCCTTTTCATATTTTGAAAAAAGCAGCACTCTTTCCTTGCTTTGCGGTATCATACAATCAGACCGAAAGAAAAGCACAAAACAGGGAAGGAGCCGAACGAATATGTTGAACTGGAAAAAAATCTGGAATGATGCCATCCTGAACCGACTGAGCAATCTGCTGGCCAATGCCGATGAACAGGGCTTCCGGGACCTGTATATGAATTGTCTGGAGGATCTGCTCCTGAAAGAGTGACATCCATCCAAAAAGGCTCTCTGCCGTTTGGGCAGGGAGCCTTTGTTTTTATGAATTCTGTTGGGCGCGCACAGCCTGCAAAAGGGCCGCGCGCTCATTGGGCAGAGAACCCTGCATGACGGCCTGCAGCAGCCATTCCAGAGTATTGCCCACCAGGGGCCCGGGTGTCAGCCCGGCGGCAATCAAGTCGCTGCCGGTGATGGCCAGGCCGGAGACGGTATAGCAGGCCGTATCGGACAGATGCTGCATCCGGCGGGCAAATTGCCGTACTTCCTGGCAGCGCTGGGCCACCGCTTCATTGTTGGCATGGGCGGCCAGATCGGCCAGCTTCAGGCGGCACAGCCTCTGCCAGAACAGCGGGCCGCGCTGGTGCAGCTGTTCCAGAATTTCCAGATCGGAAGAGGGCAGGGGACCGTCATGCACCGCCACCAGGGCCACCACTCCGTCGATCAGGTAGACCGGCGCCCGCAGCCGCTGCAGGATCTGGCGGGCCAGACGGGTGCCCCGCTGGTTATGTCCCGGGAAATGGGCGGTGCCGTCCTCGTCCGCAATGCGGCACATAGGTTTGGCCATATCATGCAGCAGCACAGCCCAGCGCAGTACCCGGGCACTGCGAGGGTCCATGCCTTCGGTGTCCAGTCCTCCCATGGCGGCTGCTGTGTGGTTCCACACATCGTAGCAGTGCCAGCGCCCCAGCTGGGAACAACCGATGCAGGCTTCGATCTCTGGCAATGCCCCGGTCAGGATGTGTCCGTACCGGGCCAGTACAGTCCCGGCGGCAAAGCCTTCCAGCAGACGGTCCAGTTCGGTGAAGATCCGCTCGGCGGAAACACACCGCACCGCCATCCGGGCCTGCAGGGCGGCATCGGCGGTGGCGGGGTCCAGTCGGAAGCCCAGCTGGGCAGCAAACCGTACCGCCCGCAAAATGCGCAGCGCGTCCTCATCAAAGCGGGCCACCGGGTCTCCTACACAGCGCAGGATTCCGTCATTCAGGTCCTGCTGCCCGCCAAACAGGTCAATCAGTCCTTCTGTGGGGGACCAGGCCATGGCATTGACGGTAAAATCCCGGCGGGCCAGATCCTCCCGCAGGCAGGGCACAAAATGTACGCAGTCGGGATGACGGCCATCGGTGTAATGACCGTCCTGCCGGAAGGTGGTCATCTCCCAGCTTTTGCCGTCCAGCACCACCGCCACCGTGCCGTGCTTCTTGCCCTTCAGCAGCAGCCGCTGCCCGGCAAACAGGGTCTCCATCTCCTCGGGGCGGGCACTGGTGCAGATGTCCCAGTCACCCGGTGTGCGGCCCAGCAGGCTGTCCCGCACACAACCGCCCACAATGTAGGCTTCATATCCGGCCCGGTGGAGTTTTTCCAACAGGTAAAGAGCCAGTTCCGGAGGCCGGATCTGGGCGATATCGTTCATATCCGAGCCTCCTTTCAGCTTGGAATACAAATCATTCAAAATGCCATTGCTGGGTCAGATCCACGGTACAGGCCACACAGTCGCCCTCTTCCATCAGGGCAGCCACCTTCTGGCGAGCTGCCTCGGCATCGGGCATCCAGGTCACCAGGAAGAAGTTCTCCGCCGGTACCTCATAATACACCCACACGCCGTCGGCGCGCACCAGATCGCTGAGGTGATCCAGCTCCTCCCCGTCTGTCAGACCGGAGCCCTCCTCGGCGTAGATCATCTCCGGACTGACCTGCATACTGTCAATGACGGTGATGCTGCTGGTGAGATATCCGTTGCGATCGGTGCTGGTCATGCTGGCCCCGCATACTTCCCAAGCCGAGGCGAACGCCTTGATCAGCAGTTCACGCACCTCGATCATGGAATCTCCAGGATTGTACATGATACTCCCTCTTTCTTATTGTGTTTGGAATGATTGCTTACAGTATACCATGCCCTTGCGGCAGGGGCAATCCATTTGCATCAAACTGTTTCAGCGGCCCGTAATAAGCCAGCAGCATATCAGCCAAAGCCAGCTCCGCATACCGGTGAAAGGTGTAGTCCTGCCCGGCACCGGCCACCACAGCCTGTTTCACAAAGGGGTACTTCCGGGCCGTCTCGGCATTCTGGGTCAGCAGCCAGAATGCGCCGCATTTCTCCGCCAGCCGCTGCACGGCGTCCATCATCACTTCCAGCCCGCATCCGTTCATGCTCAGCATCAAAATCAGTGTGCCGGAACTCACGGTCACATCGCTCAGGTTGGCAGTGGAAAGTAATACCCGAATGATCTTGCCCCGTTTGACCAGTTCCCGCTGCAGATAGAGCATCATCAGGCCGGAATATTCCATCCCCAGCAGCAGCACGTCGTCTGCGGCCCGGATGGCGTCCGCCAGGGCCTGCATCTGCCGGGGGTCCACCCCGGACAGGCAGGCATATAGATCCTTTCCCAGCGTCCGGCAGCTGTCCTGCAGGGCAGGGGGGACCAGAGCGGCCTTGTCATACCCGAAGACATTGCCGCAGTAGTAAGCCGATCGGGCCCGCATGCGGCGATCCAGGGCACACTCGTCCTTGAAGTGGAGGAAATCATCATATCCCAGGCTGTGACAGAACCGGGTAATGGTAGCGGCTGAAACGTGACAGGCCGACGCCAGCTGGGTGATGCTCATGTGCAGGAGGTCGTCAAAGTGGGCCAGACAGTAGTGGGCGATGCTCTGGTTGGTTTGGCCGCGGTTCTCTTCCGATGCCACAAGCAGCAGCAATTCCTGGGCCATCTGCATGGAGTACCCCTCCTTTGTAAAATAAAGATCCCCGCCCCGTGCAGCAGCAGGGGCGGGGACGGTGTTTCAGACTTTCAGCTCAGCCGAAAAACCAAATCAGTTCTTGGGCTTGGGGCCGGCTTCCGCGATCTCGGAAGGCATGTTGGGATACTTCTTGGCGAAATTGTCCGCAAACATCTGGGCCAGCTTGTTGGCCTGGGCGTCATAGGCGTCCTTGTCGGCCCACATGCCGCGGGCGTCCAGCATTTCATCGGGCACGCCGGGGCAGCTGACAGGATAATCCACGTTGAACACGTCATGATGCTTGAACTCCACGGAGTCAAAGCTGCCGTTCAGCGCGGCGGTGACCATAGCGCGGGTGTAAGCCAGCTTCATACGCTTGGCACCGGCAGCAGCGCTGCCGCCGGCCCAGCCGGTGTTGACCAGGTAGACCTTGGTGCCGTACTTGTCCAGCTTCTCGCCCAGCATTTCTGCATAGACAGAGGGGTCCATGGGCATGAAGGGCTCACCGAACAGGGTGGAGAAGGTGGGCTGCGGCTCGGTGATGCCACGCTCGGTGCCGGCCAGCTTGGAGGTGAAGCCGGTGACGAAGTGGTACATAGCAGCGTTCTTGTCCAGACGGCTGATGGGAGGCAGAACGCCGAAAGCATCGGCGGTCAGGAAGATGACAACCTTGGGGATGCCGCCTTCACCGGGGATCTGGGCGTTGTTGATGTAGTTGACGGGATAGCCAACGCGGGTGTTCTCGGTCAGGCTGCCGTCGTCAAAGTCCAGCTCACGGGTCTCGGGGTCCATGACCACGTTCTCCACCAGGGAGCCGAAGCGGATGGCGTTGTAGATGTCGGGCTCGTTTTCGGCGCTCAGGTTGATGCACTTGGCATAGCAGCCGCCTTCAAAGTTGAAGACGCCGTCGGGGCTCCAGCCGTGTTCGTCGTCGCCGATCAGCTTGCGGGCGGGGTCGGCAGACAGGGTGGTCTTGCCGGTGCCGGACAGGCCGAAGAAGACAGCGGTCTCATGGGTCACGGGGTCCATGTTGGCGGAGCAGTGCATGGGCAGGACGTTCTCCTTGGTCATGACATAGTTCATGGTGGAGAAGACGCTCTTCTTGATCTCGCCGGAATACTGGCTGCCGCAGATGACAATGACATGAGCCTCATAGTCGATCATGATGGCGGCTTCGCTGTGAACGCCGTCCACTTCGGGATCGCACTTGAAGCCGGGGGCCACCAGCATGGTGTAGTCGGGCTCACCGTAGTTGGCCAGTTCCTCTGCGGTGGGGCGGATCAGCAGCTGATGGATGAACAGATTCTGGCTGGCCATCTCATTGATAATGCGGAACTTCTTGGTGTACTTCTTGTCGGCGCCGGCAAAGCCGTCAAAGATAAAGACTTCGCGGCCCTGGAGGTACGCAGCGACCTTGCCCTTGATGGCATCGAACTTTTCGCGGCTGATGGGGCGGTTGACCTTGCCCCAGGCAATGTCGTCATGCACGGCGGGGGTATCGACAATGAACTTGTCGTTAGGGGAACGACCGGTATACTTGCCGGTGGTGACCACCAGAGCACCGGTGTTGGACAAAGTGCCCTCACCGCGGCGCAGAGCAGCCTCGGTCAGCTGGGCGGGGGTCAGGTTGCGGTACACGGCCTTGGGGCCAATGATCCCGAACTTTTCGATTCCATAAGTCTCCATGGGAAACTACCTCCTTATATGCCATTGTATGCCACTTTAATGGACTGTCTTTAGTATAGCCGAAAGCACCGGAAAAGGCAATGGACCCGATTGCAAATTTGAAAAAATTTAACACATTTTGGAGTCCCGGGCTTGCATGGCATGGTATAATAAAGACAAAAAACAGGGCGGAGGCCTTATGGCCCCGCCGGAAAGGTGGAATTTGTATGTTGACCAACGAAACTCTGAATACGCTGAACACCCGCCGCAGCTGCCGCGCCTATGACGCCCGCCCGGTGGAGGCTGAAAAGATCGAGGCCATCCTGAAGGCCGGTACGTATGCTCCCACCGCTATGGGCCAGCAGAGCCCGGTAATCGTGGCTGTGGTCAATAAGGAAGTGCGGGATCACCTGTCCAGGATGAATGCCGCCGTCATGGGTTCGGACAAGGACCCCTTCTACGGCGCCCCGGTGGACCTGGTGGTCCTGGCTGATACCCGTCAGCCCAACTGGAAGGCGGACGGCAGCCTGGTCATGGGCAACATGCTCAACGCCGCGGCCAGCCTGGGCCTGGGCTCCTGCTGGATCAACCGCGCCTATGAAATGTTTGAGACCGAGGAAGGCAAGGCTCTGCTGAAGGAATGGGGCGTGCCCAATGCGGAATATCTGGCCGGCGTGGGCAACTGTGTTATCGGTTACGCCTTGCCTGGCGGTGAGAAGCCTGCGGCACCCCGCAAGGACAACTATGTGGTGTACGTGCGCTGAGGCAAAAATGACGGATAAGGAAGGTGCGGCATGATCTACGGCATCGGGACCGACTTGTGTGAGATCGCCCGGATGGAACGGGCCATTGCCCGGGACGCTTTTGTGCAAAAAGTGTTTGCCCCGGCGGAGCAGGAACTGCTTCTTTCCCACACTGGCAAGCGCCGGGCCGAGACAGCCGCCGCCAACTTTGCCGCCAAGGAAGCCTTCCTCAAGGCCTGCAGCCGGGGACTGGGCGGTTTTGCCCTTTCGGAGATCGCCGTGCTGCGCCGGGAAAGCGGCGCTCCCTACTATGCCTTTTCCGGGGAGGCGGCCCGGTGGGTGCAAGAGCACCATCTAACGGCCCATCTGAGCCTGACCCACGACGCGGGCCTGGCCTGTGCCTTTGTGGTTTTGGAACAGGGATGATTAAATCCCGCTCTGCCTGCTTATACTGTAAACAGAACAAACAAGCAGGGAGGGCAAATCCATGGAGGTACACAGAGGAGAAGTTTTCTACGCCGATCTGAGCCCGGTGGTGGGCTCGGAGCAGGGAGGCGTGCGGCCGGTACTTATCATCCAGAATGAGATCGGGAACCGGCACAGCCCCACCGTCATCGCGGCGGCCATCACGTCCCGGCAGGACAAAAACCGCCTGCCTACCCATATCGGGGTGCGGGCCGACCGGTGCGGCCTGAGCAAGGACAGCATTGTGCTCACCGAGCAGATCCGCACCCTGGACAAACGTCGCCTGCGGGAGCGGGCAGGGCGCATCCCGCCCGAGGACATGCAGCGGGTGGATGAAGCCCTGGGCGTGTCTATGGGACTGGTGGAGCAGCCGCCTCACGGCAGTTTCACCTGAATCGGCACGGACTGAAAAGAAAAAAACCTTTCTCAAACCGGGAAGTTCCCGGCGGGAAAGGTCTTTTTTGTTTGCAGATTATTGCGGCCAGCCGGAGGAAGGGGAGAGTACATCGCCCTCCAGCACCCACAGAGCACTGGCGCCGTCCACCTTGGCAAGCACCGCCTGGCCCTGATCCTGAGGCAGGCAGAACAACCCGGTGGAAAGCGCATCCCCCATGCCGCTGTCGGTGCACAGGATGGCCACGCTGCGGCAGTAACGGGCGGGCTGCAGGGTGGTCATGTCAATGAGATGATGATACCGCACCCCGTCCACGGTAAAGTACCGCTGGTAATCTCCGCTGACCACCAGACTCTGCCCCGGCTCCAGGGGCACCTGGGCCAGATATTCCTCCCCATCCGGGTCCTGCACCCCGGCGGTCCAGCGGCTGCCGTCCGGCTTTTTGCCGATGGCCCGCACATTGCCGCCCACGTTCAGGATGGCGGAGGTCAGCCCACGGGCTTCGGCCTTTTGGGCGGTCTGCTCCACCGCCCAGCCCTTGGCAATGCCGCCCACATCCAGCTGCAGTTCCGGATCGGCAAACTGCACCGTTTGAGCGGCCTCGTCCAGCACCAGATCATCCATGTTCATGTGCCCGGCGGCCTGCTGCAAAGCGGTCTCGGAGGGCAGAATGTCGGCGGTCAGGGCCGTCTCCGGGGAGGCTGCCTCGGCAGCGGTGCGGGCGTCATGCCATAGGGTAAGCACCGTGCCTGCTGCGATATTGCAGGCGCCGTCGGTCAGGTCGTACGCCTGTTTGCCGAACTGCAGCAAGGCGAACAGGTCATCGTCTACCGTTACAGGTCCCTGTCCGGCCCGGGCATTGACGGTGGCCATGTTGGTCAGTCCGTCATAGGTGTTGTAGATGTCAAACAGCTGATGGTAGTGCAGCAGATCGTCGTGGATCGCCTGGGACTGCTGCTGCCATTCCTCCTCGCTGGAGGCATACCCGGTCACTACAGTCACCGTGTCGAACACATCCCACCAGGTGGCGGTGTAGGCTTTGGGGGCGGTGCGGTCCTGCCAGAAGCTGAACCCCACCACTGCGGCCAGAGCCACACACAGCACCAGGGCAATGCCGCCCCGGCGGGTCAAGACTGGCCTCCCACCGTGGTGTGCTCCTCACACAGTTCCCGCAGCAGGGCATCCAGGGTCCAGTCACGGCTGGTGTGGGTCACCATGGCACGCAGGGGAATGGAAGCTCCACCCCGGCGCACCTCGTCCACAAATCGGCCCAGGGAGCCATCGTCGTGGCGCAGTCCGCTGATGATCATGGCGGCGTGGTCGGTGGGGGAGGGAAGTGCTTCCCCTGCCGGGAGATGGCGGCCGGAACACAGGTCTCCCACCCGGGCCCCCAGTTCGGCAAGGCCCACGGTGCGGACCCTGAGCCCGAAAGAGGCCGCTGTGCGGGCCAGATGGTCATATCCCGCATTCAGCGGTCCGAAATTCCACAGCAATACGCAGCGGGGTTCACGTTGGATATGCGCTTTCATATAAGATAAAACCTCCGACGGATTCATTGGAAATGGATTTTATTCTACCACATTTGGCTCTGAAAACAAAGGCCGCAGCAACAGAAAAGACCGGACACAAGGTCCGGTCTTGGAAAATCGGCTTACAGGTCGGGGTGATATTCCTTGCAGGTGCACTTCTTCCACTTCAGGCCGCTGCCGCAGGGACAGGGATCGTTGCGGCCAATCTTCTGGACCCGCACGGGAGCGCTGCCCTTGGCACCGGGACGGGTGGGGGCACCTTCGCCGGTGGGCTTGGCCACCTGTTCCCGCTGAAGCTGAGGCTGGGAAGGCCGCAGATCGATGGTCAGCAGCATGTGGACGGCATCTTCCCGGATGGTGGCGATCATCTCGTCGAACATGGCAAAGCCTTCCAGACGGTATTCCACCACCGGATCGTGCTGACCGTAGCTGCGCAGGCCCATGCCCTGCTTGAGCTGGTCCATGTTGTCGATGTGTTCCATCCACTTGGTATCCACGTTGCGCAGCAGGCAGATGCGCTCCAGTTCCCGCATGGTCTGGGAGCCGTACTTGGCTTCCTTGGCCTGCAGGATCTGCATGCCCCGGTCATACAGAGCCTTGGCCACCTCTTCCCGGGTGACGCTGCTCAGCTGTTCGGTGGAGTAGTTGAAGTCGGTGGGCTGGCACAGCCAGTTCATGTAGTGGCGGCGCAGGGCGGCAAAATCCCAGTCATCCGGCACATCACCGCTGAGGAAGGAGTTGCAGCTTTCCTCAATGGACTCGTGCATCATCTCATGCAGCTTGTCCGAGATATCTTCGCCGTTGAGCACCATCTGGCGCTGCTTGTAGATGATCTCGCGCTGCTGGTTCATCACATCGTCATACTGCAGCACCTGTTTGCGGATGGCAAAGTTGGAGGCTTCCAGCTTTTTCTGGGCGCTCTCGATGGTGTTGGTGATGAGCTTGTTCTCAATGGGCATGTCCTCGTCAATGCCCAGGGAGGTCATCATGTTCTGCACCCGCTCACCGCCGAAGATCCGCATCAGATCGTCTTCCAGGCTCAGGAAGAAGCGGGAAGCGCCCGGGTCGCCCTGACGGCCGGCACGGCCGCGCAGCTGGTTGTCGATACGGCGGCTCTCGTGACGTTCGGTACCGATGATGAACAGGCCGCCGGCGGCACGTACCGCCTCGGCTTCGGCCTTGACTTCGGGCTCGTACTCGGCCACCAGTTCGTCAAACCGCTTGCGGGCTTCCAGAATCTCGGCGTCCTCGGTGTCGGCGTGGCCGTCGGCCTCGGTGAGCAGCATATCCAGCCGGGCGGTGTGGTCCACCGGAGCCGGCTTTTCGGGCAGAGGCTGGTTGGCAGCCTTGGCGGCGGCGCGGGCTGCCTGATACTCGGCCTCGATCTTCTCGTCATCCTGGGCCAGCTTGCGTTCCAGTTCCTTGCGCAGGGTAGCCTTGGCCATGTAGGTCACGTTGCCGCCCAGCATGATGTCGGTACCACGGCCGGCCATGTTGGTGGCGATGGTCACGGCGCCCTTCTTGCCGGCCTGGGCCACGATCTCGGCCTCGCGCTCGTGGTGCTTGGCGTTCAACACGTTATGAGGCACACCACGGGCCTTCAGCATCTTGGAAAGGGTTTCGCTCTTTTCCACGCTGACGGTGCCCACCAGCACGGGCTGACCCTTCTCATGGCATTCCACGATCTGGTTGATGACGGCGTCATACTTGCCCTTGACGGTCTTGTACACACTGTCCGGCAGATCCTTGCGGGCCCGGGGCTTGTTGGTGGGCACGCTGACGATCTGCAGGCCGTAGATCTCGCTGAATTCGTCGGCCTCGGTGGAAGCGGTACCGGTCATGCCGGCCAGCTTCTTGTACATACGGAAGTAGTTCTGGAAGGTGATGGTGGCCAGGGTCTTGCTCTCGGCGGCCACGTTGACCCCTTCCTTGGCTTCAATAGCCTGGTGCAGACCGTCATTGTAGCGGCGGCCGTACATCAGACGGCCAGTGAACTCGTCCACAATGATGACTTCGCCGTCTTTGACGATGTAGTCGGTGTCGCGGTGCATGACGCCCCGGGCCTTGATGGCCTGGTCGATGTAGTGACGCAGGGTCATGTTGTCGGCGTCGGCCAGGTTGTCCACACCGAACCAGGCTTCCGCCTTCTGCACGCCGCTCTCGGTCAGGGTGCAGCTCTTGCGCTTTTCGTCCACCACATAGTCGCCGTCCACCTGTTCTTCGGCGGCCACCTTGTCGTCCAGCTCCACAATGACGCTCTTTTTCAGGGTTTTGGCAAAGTCGTCGGCGCGCTTGTACATCACGCTGGAATCTTCCCCTCTGCCGGAGATGATCAGCGGGGTACGGGCCTCGTCGATGAGGATGGAGTCCACCTCGTCCACGATGGCGTAGGCATGG
>CALWNO010000059.1 GCA_944382785.1 uncultured Gemmiger sp.
GTGAAGGACATGATGTTGACGCCCTTCTGGCCCAGAGCAGGACCAACGGGCGGTGCCGGAGTCGCCTTGCCGGCGGGGATTTGCAGCTTGATATAGCCAGTGATTTTCTGTGCCATGATATTTGCACCTCCATAATTTGTGGTGAGTTACGGCCCCGGGGGCCTCCCACGGGCGCAGGAACGCGCCCTATAAAAACCGACCTGCGGTTTTTACCGAAAATTGCGGGCTGCGGCACATCTGCCGCTTTTGCTTTACAGCAACTTGACCTGATACAGTTCCAGCTCAGCCGGAATCTCGCGGCCGAACATGGTGATCTTGACCTTGACCTTGCGGGCGGATTTGTCGATCTCCTCCACGGTGGCCACAGAGCCTTCCATGGGGCCTGCGGTGATTTCCACCGTATCGCCCACCGCATAATCGATGGACGGCTCGGCAACCATCTCCACACCCAGCTTGGCCACTTCCTCTTCGGACAGGGGTTCCGGCTTGGAAGCCGGTCCCACGAAGCCGGTGCAGCCGCGGGTGTTGCGCACAATGTACCAGGTTCTGTCGGTCATGACCATTTTGACGAAAACATAACCGGGGTAGATCTTATGCTGGACCTCTTTTTCCCCGACCTTGTTGCCCTGCTTGTCGAACACATCCTCGATGGCGGTCTCGGTAGGGACCTTCACATCGCAGATCATGTCCTGCAGACGGCGGTTTTCCACCATCGTCATCAGGTCCTGCGCGACCTTGTTTTCATAGCCGGAATAGGTATGCACCACATACCAATACGCTTGTTCAGCCATGGGTTCGCCTCCGCTTTTATGCGCCGATGAGCAGGTGGATCAGTCCGCCGAACGCCATATCCAGCAGCACCAGCACCACAGCCGCGATGATCACGACCACGATGACGGTGATGGTATTGTTTTTGACATCCTTGCGGCTGGGCCACACGACCTTTTTCAGTTCGCTCTTGGTGTCCTTAAAGAACTTGGCGATGCCTGCGAAGAAGCCCTTGACCTTGTCCATGAAAGAGGACTTTTTCTTGCCGGTGGCGGCTTTCTTGTCCTTCTTCTGTTCCGAAGCCTTGGCAGCGGTTTCATTGACCGCGTTCTTATCAGCCATTGTTCAGAGCTCCTTCACTTACTTGGTTTCGCGATGGACCGTGTGCTTTTTGCAGAAGCGGCAGTACTTCTTCATCTCGAGACGATCGGGATTGTTCTTCTTGTTCTTCTGCTTGTTGTAGTTGCGCTGCTTGCATTCCGTGCAGGCGAGGGTGATTTTGACAGTCATTGTTCGGCACCTCCATTATAACGGTTTGTAGCGGACCGCGCGGTCAAATTTCGGCGGTCCAAGCCTCCCTCGGCTTGCGGGCGGCCCCTGAAAAAGGGCACAAAAAATAAAACCCGCAAAAGAGGTGCTATCATAATAGCACAATATCCCTCTGTAAGTCAAGGGGAAAGCCAAATAAAATTACACTCTGCCGTTCAACCGCTCCCTTTTTTTCATTGCAGGGGGATGTCGATTTCCTGTTGCAGGGAGAAGGCGTAGATGGTGAGCCGGTTCACCGGCACCCCCAGACGCAAAGCAAAGGCCCGGCGGTACAGCTGCAGCTGGGCGGCATACTCCTTTTTATAGTAGTCCGGGTCCCGGGAACGGTCGGTCTTGTAGTCCACGATCTCGGCGTGGTCGTCAAAGACCAGCACCAGGTCCGCAATGCCCTGCACCAGCACACCGGCCTGTCCGGGCGCGCCGGGAACGATCTCCGAGGCGGGCAGGGAGGTGATGAAAGGTTCCTCCCGCAAGACCTGCCCGGCCTGACGGATGCGCCGCCACAGGGCCCCTTGCAGGAAAGGCCGCACCGCTTCCAGGTCCAGCACCCTGGCCAGGTCCGGGTCCAGCAGCTGCAGATCCAGCTGGCGCTGCACCTCGGCATCCAGGTCCGGTTCCGTCTCCTCAAAGGGCATGCTCTGCAAAAAGGCGTGGAGGGCGGTACCACGCTCGGCACCGGTCAGGCCGTTTTTCTGCAAAAAGGCAGGGCGTTCCAGGGCTACATCCCGGGCGGCATGGGTCACCGCCGAAACGCTGACCTTGGCCGGGATATCATGAAGCAGCGCCGCCGGGTCCTGCCAGGCAAAGTTTTGCAGCAGAGCCTGTTCCAGGGTTTTGTCCGGCACAGCGTCCGCCTGGGGTGCTGTGCTCCCGGCCGGCGGAGGCGGTGTCTCCACACAGACCTGCAGGGGCGCTTTGGTATCCGCGTAGCCGGGCAGGAAATCACTGTATTTCCACAATGGTTCCCCCGCCGGGTGACGCAAGGCTGCTGTGAGCAGCCAGCCGCCCCAGTTCTGGAAGCCCTGCAGGGTCTCGGCCCCGGTGGCACCGGCCGCGGCGCACAGAGCCGGCACCGCCAGCTCCTGCCCCACATTTTTGCAGGGCACCGTAATGATCAGAGCGTCCTGGGCCCGGGTCAGGGCCACATACAGAATCCGCATCTCCTCACTAAGGGTCTCGGCTCTAATGCTCTGGGCCAGGGCGGCATAAGGCAGGGTCTTGTACCGGCTGGCCTTGTTGCCGTCCCGCAATGTCAGGCCCACCCCCAGGCTGCGGTGACACAGCACCGGACGGACCACGTCGGTCTGGTTGAATTTATGGGTGGTATCCGCCACAAAGACCACGGGAAACTCCAGCCCCTTGGAGCGGTGCACCGTCATGATGGAAACGCAGCCAGGGCGACTCTGTCCCTCGCCGCCGGGGGTGACGCCCCCTGTCTGCTGGGCGGCGTTCATGGCCCGGATGAGGGCGGGCAGACCATGGGCCCCGGCACCGGAGGCCCAGGCCGCAAAGGCCAGCAGGTCTTCCCGGCAGCGGGCACCGTCGGGCATGGCCCCCACCGCGGCCAGGTACCCGGTACGGGCAAAGAGTTCCTCCAGCAGGGCCGGCACGGTCAGGGTGCGGGCCAGTCGGCGGAAGGTCCGCAAATCTTCCAGAAAAGCGCCGAACCGCTCCTGAGGTCCCCGGCAAACGGCAGCGTAGAGACTGCCTCCCGGCACCTTGGACCGCAGCCGGACCAGATCGTCCGGATGGCAGTCATACAGCGGGCTGAGCAGCACTGCCGACAGTTCCACGTCCTGGGCAGGGTTATCAATGATGCGCAGCAGCGCTGCGAAGGGGCGCACATGGGGGGTGTCCAGCAGATCAGAGGCGGCGTCCGCAAAGACAGGGATCTCGACGGCCCGCAAGGCGGCCTCGTATACCGGAAAGTCTCCCCGGCTGCGCAGCAGGATGCAGAAATCCTCATCCCGGCAGGGGCGGGTGCCTTCCCCGCCCCGCACCGGAAAGCCTTCCGCCTTCATTTTGGCGATGCGGGCGGCAATGGCCCGGGCATCGTCGGCGGCGGGGTCAGTACAGCCGTCCAGCACCAGCATCTGGCACAGACCGGTGTACTCCCCCGGTTTGCCCACCACCAGCCGCTGACCGGGTCCGTAGGTAATACCGCCCAGGTCGGTGGAAAAGACCTGCTCAAAGAGGAAGTTGACCCCTTCAATGACCGCCGGGGCGCTGCGGAAGTTGGCGTCCAGGGCGATGGTGGACGGGCGGGTCATGGTACCGGTTTCCGGTTCCTCGTACGGGGCCCAGGCGGACTGTTTCTCAGTGAACACGGTGGGGTCAGCCTGTCGGAAGCGGTAGATACTCTGCTTGATGTCCCCCACGAAAAAGAGGTTATCCCCTTCCGGCGAGGCCAGGGAGAAATAGATGGCGTCCTGCAGGGCGTTGGTGTCCTGGTATTCGTCCACCAGCACCGCCGAATACCGGGCGCTGACCGTGCGGCACAAAGGAGTGCGCTCCCCTTCCGGGGTCTGGAGCAGGTCCAGGGTCAGGTGCTCATAGTCGGCGTAGTCCAGCACCTTTTCCTCCAGCTTGGCCGCAAAGTAGGCCTGAGAGAACTGCCGCACCACCCTCACCAGGGCCGCCACCAGCGGGGCGGCACGGCGGCGGTCGGCGGTGAACTCTTCAGCGGTGCACAGCAGGAAATCCGTCTTGAGCTTTGCCACCTGCTTTTTGGCCCGGTCCCGCAGCTCGCTGGCGGCGTGGGCGGCGGGGTTCTGGTCCTTGCCGCCCTTGATGCGGCCCGGGCGCTGCCACTGGCTGAACTGGTCCAGAGCCTGCACCGCGCTGTCCCAGTCGCCCCGGTGCAGGCGCTCTGCCAGCAGCTGGAGTTTGCTCTGGTCGTCCAGCAGCACCGACGTATAGGCGCGGTCGGCGGCCTCCTCCCGGGTGGCGGCGGTGATGGCGGCGTCAATGAGGCGCAGCGCCCCCGCCGTGCGGGCGGCAGCAGACGCCAGCAGCGCCTTGCCCCAGCGGGTGTCCTGGGGCGGCTCCTCCCCTGCCCACATGGCGGCGAAATCGTCCAGCACCTTGTCGGGATGGGGCAGGGTTCGGGTGAAATCGTACAGTTCCAGCACCACCGAACCGGCGGTGTCATCGGTACGGCCCCGGTCATACAGGTCCGCGAAGGCACAGAAATCCGGGTCGGTGTAAGCAGTTTCCAGCACGGTAGACAGAGTCTCCTGGCGCAGACGCCCCAGGGCGGCATCGTCGGCGGTCTCAAAGTCCGGAGGGATTTCCAGGGCCGCGAAGTGCTGCTGCACAAAATGCAGACAAAAGGCATCCACCGTGCCGATGGAAGCCCGCTGCAGCCGCAGCTGCTGGCGGCGCAGACGGCCGTCCTCCGGATGCAGGCGCACCTCGGCCAGCAGCCTGGCGGTAATATCTGCCCGCAGCTTGGCCGCCGCCGCATTGGTGAAGGTCATGATCAGAAGGCTGTCCGCCTCCACCGGATGCACCGGGTCGGTGATCAGGCCCACGGCCCGCTCCACCAGGACACGGGTCTTGCCCGAACCGGCAGCAGCACTGACCAGCAGGCTGTTGCCCCGGGCCCGGATGGCCGCAGCCTGGGCGGGGGTAAATTGGATTTTGGGATTGGACATGGTGGTCACCTTGCAAAATCAAGTGGGAATCACGGTTCAAAGGGGTCGTCCCCGGTCTCGGGCAAGCGCTCGTTCTCGCCGTCGGCGTGGCGGCAGCCCGAGCGGTAATCGCAGTACATGCAGGGACTTTTGCCACCGGGCACAAAGGGCTCCGCGGCAATCCGCCCGCCGTACAGGTCTTTGGCCATGCGGGTAAGCAGCTCATCCAGATGGTCCCGGATACGGGCCAGCTTTTCCGCCGAAGCCAGATGTTTGCGGGAGGCCGCGCTGAGCTGGCCGTTCTTGTTGAAGCTCAGGGGGACGAACTCCCCGGTTCCCCGGGTGTCCATGGCACGGCAGATGCTTTCCTCGTCCACCAGCAGTCCGTCCAGAGGGTAGGTGGGCGGAGCCGGAGGTTCGCCAGTACCGGTTTCGGGGCGGGCGCCGGTGGTGGGGGACGGATCGGCCAGCAGATATTCCACCCCGGCCGCCGTGGCCCCCGGGAAAAGCTTTCCGCCGTTGCGTTCCAATGTAAACAGGTACAGCAGCATCTGGCAGTCCAGGCCGTGGTAGACCTCTTTCAGGTCAAACTTTTTGCTGCCGGTCTTGTAGTCCACCACCCGCAGCCAGGTCCTGCCGTTCAGGGGCATGGCGTCCACCCGGTCGATGGTACCCACCACCCGCACCGTGTGCCCGGCGTCGTCGGTGAGTTCCACCGGGTCCACATGTGGGGCATCAGGGTCATCCGGGTCAGGACGGTCATCGATGCGCAGCTCAAAGGCCACCGGCCGGAAGCCGGACTGGTTCATATCCCGCTGAATAAAGCCCAGCAGTCCCACCAGATTGCGGGAGATGCGGCCCAGCAGGTACTGCATCCGCACCCCGGCACCGGGCAGGTTTTTTTCGGCGTATTCCCTGACCAGGTCATTGACCAGGGCCTCGATCTCCTCCTGGGTCAGGGTGCGGAAGGTGTCCCCCTGGCGGCGCAGGGCCTGTTCCAGCACCCAGTGGGTCAAAGTACCGCTGATGTTGGGAGCCAGTTCGGCTTTCTGCCGGGGCTTGGCCCGCAGCACATACTGCATGAAGTATCCGAAAGGACAGATGGCGTACCGCTCAAACCGGGTGGGGCTGATGTGCAGCCGGGGTCCCAGCAGTTTTTCCAGGGCGATGGTATCGGTGACAATGGCGGGGTCCCGCCGGGCAGCCCGCTGGATGGCGGCAAAACCGGGAGCGGCGGCAGGGGTATCTTCCACCTTTTGCAAAGCGTTCAGCACAGCGGCCCGCTCCGGGGTATTCTGCTGCCAGACACTGCCCAGCAGGTCCAGGGCAGAGGCCGGGGTGGCCCCCAGGTCTGCCTGGCCCGGTTCTACCGTGGGAATCTGCATCAGCTCCAGTGCCGGGGCCAGGGCCGCCGTCACCGGCAGCCCCGCCGCGCCGCCGGGCCAGGAAAGCCACAGCCAGCGGGCGGGCGCGGTGAGGGCCTTATAAAAGCAGACCTGTTCCCGGATGACCCGGTTTTCAAAGCAGTCGGGCAGCTCGGCCCCCTGGGCGATCATAGTGTCCCGGTCGGCGTGGGTGAGAAGGCCCTGGTCGCCGGGGGTCTGGGGAAACTCCCCTTCCGCCAGGCCCAGCACAAAGCAGGTGTCGGTCTCGGGCAGACGCATCCGTCCGGCGGTGGTGAAGATCACACTGTCCAGGCTCTGGGGAATATGGCCCATGTCGGTGGTGCGCAGCAGCAGGGTGAACAGATCGGCGTACTCTGCCGGGGTCAGGGTCTTGTCCTCTCCCAGCAGCCGGACCAGATCGTTGAGCAGCCCCGTGACCACATTCCACTCCCGCAAAGCCTCGTCGGCGGCAGGCAGCAGCCCACGGTCCCGCAGTTCCTCCGCCAACTGCTGCAGGGATTCCTCCGCCCCCAAAGCCTGCAAAAACAAATACAGTCGGCGGGTCAGTTCCCCCACCGCGGCTCCCCGGGCCCCGTCCAAAAAGGTCTGGGCCCGCTCCACCAGAAACTTGCGGGCGGCCTCGGCACTTTTCAGGTCGTCCTGGTCCTGTTCCGTCCAGTTCTCCACATAGCCGGAAGGGTTGCGGGTGAAGGGGGCGCGCCAGTCCTCCGCATGAAGTGGCCAGGTATAGGCGTAGTTTTCCAGGGCACAAGCCTGCTCCTCCGGAATATGCACCAGCCCGGTCTTGAGCAGGCGCAGCAGAGCCGCGCCCCCGATGCCGCCCCGCAGAAGGTCCAGGGCTGCCAGCACGGCCCGGGCGGGGGCGGTGTTTTCGGGGGTGGTGGCCTCGTCACAGAACAGGGGGATGTTCTGCAGGCGGAACTCATACCGCACCGCCGGCAGATAGGCCGCAGAGTCCCGGCAGATCACCGCCATCTTCCCGTAAGGGACCCCCTTGCGTGCCAGGGCTTTGACTGCCGCTGCAACCGCCTTGGCTTCCCCCTGACGGCTGTCGGCCTGATAGCAGCTGATGGGCGGCTGTTCCCCCGCCGGGGTTTCGGGCACCGGTTCGGGGGTATAGCTGGGATCGGCCAGCAGCAGGGACAGTTCCGCCAGCGCCGGGGTTTTGTCGTGGCGGTAATCCTGGGTGAGGGTCTCGGTATGCACCGGCACGCCTGCCTGCCCGGCCATACGGCGCAAGGTGGCCGCCACCTGCCGGGCCCCGCTGAACAGTCCCACACCCCCGTCGGTCTCCTGAAGATGGTCGCAGCACAAACTGACCGTCAGGTCTGCGGCAGGCAGAATGGCGGCCAGCAGCGCCCGTTTGGGGGCGTTGAAGGTATCGAATTCATCAATGTACACGGCCCGCCCGGCAAAGAACTCCCGGCCGCCGTCGGCGTCCTGCAAACGTCGGGCCGCCTGTTCCTGCCGGTCGCCGGGGTCCATGGCGGTCCCGGCCAGCAGGCTTTCGTAGGTCTCATAGATCAGGGCCAGTTCTCCCAGCTTGTCCGCATCTGCGCCGGGGGCCCGGGCGTAGTCGGCCAGCCGGGTGGGGGTGACACCGGCACTTTTCAGCTCGTCAATGGTCTGGGCGGCTTTCTCACAGAAGGCGGCGCTGCGCCGCTGGCGGCTGTAATACACCACCTTGTCCAGCAGCGAGTCCAGGGCCCGGCGCACCAGCACCGCCCGGCCCGCCTCGGTGAGGGTGGGCACTGCTGCCCCGCCGTACCGGCGCAGCAGGGTCTCGGCCAGGGAGGTGAAAGAGTAGCTTTCCACATAGCCGGACAGAGTATCCCCCAGGGTGCGGTAAAGCGCCCCCTCGGTGGAAGAGGTGAACTGTTCCGGCACAATCAGGATGCTGCGCTGACCTGCCTCGGCCCGGGCCTTGAGTTCAGCCCGAAGCCGGGTGGATTTTCCGCTGCCCGAAGGGCCCAGAAGTAAGGTAAGCATGGTGAACCGCCTTTCAGACAGTAGATACATTGAAAATCAGGTTCGGAAATTTTCCGCCAGGTTGCGGGCGGCGTCCAGCAGGGCAAACCGCACCTCGTACTTGCCGAAAACCAGGGCATTTTCCGCCGGATTCTGGTAGCGGGCTTCGCTGCTGCCCACACACAAAGCCGGGTAGAGCACACAGAACCAGTTATGCCCCTGAGCGCTGCCCAGTTCGATGCGCAGAGCCGTATATTCCCCGGCGGGCAGGCGAAAGTTGCCGTAGTCCTTGGCGGCAAACTCCATCTGTTCCAGCCGCACCGCCACTGTCTGCCGTCCCTGCACCGTCTGTTCGGCGATGGCCTTGAGTTCCGGCAGAGCAGCGCGCACCGCGGTTACCGCCTCCTGCTTGGATCGGGCATGGGCGGTCAGATCGGCCACCGTGTCCAGAACCGCGTCCCGGACCTGCAGTTTGAGATGCTGGTCCTGCCATGTATCGCTGTTGGCCAAGATATGCAGGCGCAAGGTATCCCCGCAGATTTCCCGGCAAACCGCCTGATACCGGGCAGCCGCCGCGCTGAAAGCCACCGTCAGTACAAAGGCCAGGGCAAACCCCAGTTCCAGCACCCGGCGCAGAGGAACCCGACGGGAGAAACGAGATATATTTTTCATGAACAGAACACCCCTTTCGCCGTGAGTATGGGCGAAAGGGGCGTTCAGGATGCAGCCCCGTACGGGGTTTCACACAATTCACACGCCGGCAGGCTTTGGACTACCGGCAGGTTTTTGCCAGCGCCGGGGTTCGGGGACCACATAGGCCCCACTCCGGGTGGGCCGCGTCACATATACCTGGGTATACTGTTTTCGCAGGACGTCGGCAGCGGCGCGGGCGGGTTCTTCCCTCTCAAACACGCCAAAGACCGCTGCCCCGGAACCGGTCATCAGGCTGGTGAGGGCACCGTTTTGGTTGAGCAGCGCACAGATGGCCGGTGTCTCGGTGGCACCGGAACAATGTTCCAGGGCGTTGCCTGCCGCAGCGCACACACCGCGCAGGTCATTGGCCCGGACGGCGGCCTCCTGCTGTTCGCAGTCAGGGTGGACCGGGCTGCCCATCTGATCGTACCGCTGGAAGGCTTCGGGGGTGGAGATGCCCACGCTGGGCATGACCACTACGAACCAGCAATCCGGGCAGGGCGGCAGGGGTTTGAGCAGATCCCCCACGCCCCGCACCCGGCAGGTACCGCCCATGAGAGCGAAAGGTACATCTGCCCCGATCCCGGCCCCGATGGCACACAGCTCGCTCATGGAAAGGCGGGCACCATACAATTCGTTCAGCCCGACCAGCACGCCGGCTGCGTCGGCACTGCCGCCGGCCATGCCCGCCCGCACCGGCACCTGCTTGTGGATGGTCATATCCACACCGGCCAGAAGCCCGGTATAGTGGAAAAAGGCCAGGGCCGCCTTGACAGCAGTATTTTTATCATTCACCGGAACAAAACTGCCAGGCAGGCGCAGGTTGAGATACGGGCTGCGGCGCAGTTCCAGCCTCTCATACAGATCAATGGTCTGCATGACCATATCCAGATCATGATAGCTGTTGGGCAGAGTTCCCACCACGTCCAGGGACAGGTTCAGCTTGGCGGGCGCCAGCACAGTCACAACTTTTTTGGTATGCACAAAGGGTCTCCCCTCTCCTAGGCTCATTGTTCTTCCTTCAGCCAGTCGTGTTCCTCCAGGAAACGGCGGATGCGGCGCATGGCCGTTTGCAGATGGTCCACGCTGTACGCATAGCTGATGCGGGCAAAGCCTTCGCCTGAAGCGCCGAAGGCATCCCCGGGCACGATGGCCACCTCCTGCTCCCGCAGCAGCCGCTCGCAGAATTCTTCACTGGTCAGGCCGCTGACCTTGATGCAGGGAAATACGTAAAAGGCGCCCCGGGGTTCAAAGCAGGTCAGGCCCATATCATTAAGGGCCTTGACCACATACCGGCGGCGGCGGTTGTACTCGTCCCGCATGATCTCGATCTCATCATCACAGGAACGCAGGGCCACAATGGCGGCATACTGGCTGGTGGTGGGAGCGGACATGATGCAGCTCTGATGGATCTTGGTCATCACCGAGATCACCGGCTGAGGACCTACCGCGTAGCCCAGCCGCCAACCGGTCATGGCATAGGCCTTGCTGAAGCCGTTGACCACGATGGTGCGCTCCTTCATACCGGGCAGACTGGCAATGCTCACATGGCGGTCCAGCCCATAGGTCAGTTCAGCGTAAATTTCATCCGAAAGGACCATGATGTCGGTCCCCCGCAGCACCTCGGCGATACCCTCCAGGGTC
Source organism: uncultured Gemmiger sp. (assembly GCA_944382785.1). Lineage (GTDB taxonomy): Bacteria > Bacillota > Clostridia > Oscillospirales > Ruminococcaceae > Gemmiger. The sequence continues at coordinate 10,664 of CALWNO010000059.1, forward strand.
TTGCGGTCCATGACGGCGCCGGTGGGGTTGTTGGGGAAAGGCAGGATCAGCAACTTGGTGCGGGGGGTGATGGCAGCGCGCAGCGCCTCCGGGGTCAGCCGGAACTCATCTTCCGCCTTGGTGGCAATGTGCACCGGCACCCCGCCGGTGAGCTGGGTGATGGGCTCATAGCAGACAAAGCAGGGTTCGGGGATGATGACCTCGTCCCCGGGAGCCACCAAAGCCCGGATGGTCATGTCGATGGCCTCACTGCCGCCCACCGTGACCAGAACTTCCTCCGGCTTGTATTCCAGGTCCATACGCCGGTCCAGATACCGGCAGATCTCCGCCCGCAGCTCCTTGATACCTGCGTTGGCGGTGTATTTGGTCTTGCCCTGTTCCAGGCTGCGGATGCCCGCATCCCGGATGCTCCAGGGCGTCTTGAAATCGGGTTCGCCCACACCCAATGAGATGCAATGCGGCATATCCGCCGCCAGATCAAAAAACTTGCGGATGCCGGACGGCCGCATCTCCTTGGCAGCCGGCGCAAGCAGTTGGTCGTAATTCATCACAGCACCGTACACTCCCTGTCGTCAGCTTC
>CALWNO010000060.1 GCA_944382785.1 uncultured Gemmiger sp.
CAATTTCTTGTGAATTTTACATTCCATACCTGTACTTTTGGCAGCGGTTTGTGCTATAATTCAGGATATGGTATTGTCCATGAGTGTGTGACGCTGCCGGCGCCGCACCTGCCATACACAGAAAATCCGCAAAGGAGGCGGTCCCCATAGACCCCAAACAACCACGGCATCTGTCCACCCAAGGGGCAAAAGCTCCCGGCGGCACGCCCAATTCCGCCAAAGGCGGTAAGAAAAAAAACAATAAAAAGCGCCGCAGCATCCCCGGCATGATCCTGCGTTTTCTCGGCTGCCTGATCTGCGTGTGCATCATACTGGGCAGTGTGGGCGCAGTGCTTCTGGCCATGTATGTGGTGCAGGTTACCGCTGACCCGGAAGGCAAGCTGGACCTGGAAAAGAAGAAGGACCAGCAGACCACCATCCTGTATACCAATGCAGGGGATGAGTACGCCACCTTGTCCGGTGACGCCAACTCCATCTGGGTCAACCTTTCGGATATTCCCGAAAATCTGCAGCACGCGGTGGTCGCCATCGAGGATAAGGACTTTTACAATTCCATCGGCGTCAACTTCAAGCGTACCATCGCCGCCGCCCTGAACGAACTGACCGGCCAGCAGCTGCTGGGCAGCCAGCAGGGCGCCTCCACCCTGGAGCAGCAGTTGGTCAAGAACCTGACCGACGATGACGAAGTGGACTATATGCGTAAGGTGCGCGAGATCTTCCGCGCCATCGGCTTGTCCAACCGGTACAGCAAGGAAACCATCCTGGAAGCTTACCTCAACACCGTGCCCCTGACCGGCACCATCGAGGGTGTGGAAGCGGGCGCCAACACCTACTTCGGCAAGAGCGTGGGCGAACTGTCCCTGTCTGAATGTGCCGTGCTGGCCTCCATCTCCAAGAACCCCACCGGCTACAACCCCTTCACCAACCCGGAAAACCTGATCCAGCGCCGCAACCACGTTCTGTATGAGATGCTCAACCAGGGCTACATCACCCAGGAGGAGTATGATTCCGCCACCGCCGAGACCATCACTCTGGCGGAGAGCAAGTCCAAGACCGAGAACGTGGCCGTCAGCTCCAACAACTCCTACTTCACCGAGGCTGTCATCACCCAGCTGACCAAGGACCTGAAAGAGGCCTATAACCTGGAAAGCGATGCCGAAGCCCAGGATATGATCTTCAACGGCGGTCTGCGCGTGTACACCACCGTGGACCCCGACGTGCAGAACGCAGTGGAGCAGCTCATGCTCAACAACACCTGGGATAACGGGGAACTGTTCTATGCCCTGTGGCATGAGGAGGAGATCCAGAGCAAGATCCCGGTGGGCGCCGAGATCAAGTACGATGCCAACGGTCTGCCCATGAACCCCACCGATGAAACTGCCAGCTCGATCTTTGCGGAGGATGATATCCCCGTTTACACCGACAAGACCAACCAGACCTTCAAGACCGGCACCTATAAAGACGACAACGGCAACCAGTTCCTGACCTTCTATGAGGAAGTCCGCACCCAGGCTGCCATCGCCGTCACCAGCACCGAAGAAGGCCACAAGGGCGAGGTCGTCGCCGTGGGCGGCGGTCTGGGTGAAAAGAAGGTGGACCGCGGCACCAACCGTGCCCTGGAACCCCACCAGACCGGTTCTACCATGAAGCCCATCGCGGCTTACTGCCTGGCCCTGGACGATCACCTGATCAACTACTCCACCGCCCTGGAGGATGCCCCCCTGTACACCAAGGAAGGCAAGGAGATGCTGGACAACGAAAAGTGCCTGGCTCTCGGCCTGTCCCTGAACCCCAACGATCCCGCCAACCAGGCCCGCAGCGATGTGTGGAAGGAATGGCCCACCAACTACGGCGGCGCCGGCGGTGACGGTGCGCCCATGCTGATCTGGGACGCCATCCGTCAGTCCTACAACACCATTGCCGTCAAGGTCGGCTCCATGGTGGGCGTGGACTATATGTATGATTTCGTCACCGAGACCCTGCAGTGCCAGTATATCGACGAGAACGACGCCGACCTGGCACCCATGGTGCTGGGTGCCCAGTCCCGCGGTCTGACCGTGGTGGAACTGGCCAACGCCTACTCCATGTTCACCGACGGCACCTACACCACCCCCCATTACTACACCCGTGTGGAGGACTATCAGGGTAACCCTGTCCTGGATATGGACAAGGTGACCACCACCACCCAGGCCATTGAGCCGGAGACCGCTGTCATCATGAACCGCCTGCTGGCCAACGTCTGGGTCAGCCCCGGTACCGCCAACGGCATGAAGCCCGAAACCGAGGGCATTGATGCCGTGGGTAAGACCGGTACGACCTCCGACTTCAAGGACTACACCTTCGCCGGTCTGTCTCCGTATTACTCGGTGGCTATCTGGTGGGGCTATGACAAGCCCTCCAGCATGTACGGCGTGGATGGCAGCCGCGGCAACAGCGGTAAACCCACCCAGCGTGCCTTCAAGACTTTGATGGAGCAGATTCAGGCCGACAAACCTGCCAAGCAGTTCTTCTGGGACGACGATGTGAAGCCCTACCAGTTCAACACCTCCACCGGCGCTATTGTGTCCGGCGGCGGCAGAACCGGCTACTATACCGACGACAACCTGCCCGATTCCAGCACGGCGTCCCTGCTGGGCGACGACGCTGCTGCTCTGGGCCAGATCACGGCGGATGCCCTGGCCAACCAGGCAGCCACCGATCCCGCAGCCTGATGACCTGAGAAATTTTTCCCGGCAATTCTTTCCGACCCCGGATAATCCTTCCCGGATTGTCCGGGGTTTTGCCGGACCTTGAGTGTACACCGTGGACACACAAAACTTGTACGCCTGACGAAAACAATCCACAAAGAGCCTGTCTGGCTGTGCAGCCTGCACAATTTCCGCCCCGGAAGGGGAAGGCCCCTTGCATCCCGGTTTGGCATGTGCTATGATTATCCTTGTTCTGAACACAACTGTTTTTGAAGGGGGTACACATATGGCGGAACGACGTTTTCTTCTGGTGGACGCCGAAGTCCTGCCGGACGTGTTTCTGAAAGTCCTGCAAGCCAAGGAGCTGCTGGCCTCCGGCGCGGTCACCAACATTTCGTCGGCGGCGCGCCGTGCGGGCATTTCCCGCAGCGCTTTTTACAAATACAAGGATTATGTCTTTGATGCTGAGTCTGGGCGGGAGACTCTGACCGTCATCGCCACCCTGCTGGACAAAACCGGCGCTTTACAGGGGCTTTTGTCCGGCATTTCGGCGGCGGGGGCGTCCATTGTCACCATCACCCAGTCCCGGCCGGAAAACGGCACCGCCCAGGTGGAAGTGACCGTGCGCACCGCCACCATGCAGATGTCGGTGGAAGACATGCTGCTCAAGCTGGCGCGCCAGCCCTTTGTGGTGGAGGTCCACCGGGGGACCTGAGGCCCGCGGCGGCATAGAATGTGAGAGGGAGTGTAGTTATGGCAAAAATCGCGATCATGGGGTTCGGCACCGTGGGCAGCGGCGTGCTGGAAGTCTGCCGCCGCAATGCGGCATCCATCGCCCGGCGTGTGGGGGAGCCCGTGGAGGTCAAATACATCCTGGATGTCCGTGATTTTTCGGATTCTCCGGATGCGGCCCTGTTCGTCAAGGACCTGGACATCATCCTGGCCGACCCGGAAGTCCAGGTGGTGGTGGAGACCATCGGCGGCACAAAGTTCGCTTATCCCTATGTGCGTCGCTGCCTGGAAAGCGGGCGCAGCGTCTGCACCTCCAACAAGGAGATGGTGGCCACCTACGGCGCCGAACTGCTGGCTCTGGCCCGGCAGCACAACGCGGCATTTCTGTTTGAGGCCAGCGTGGGCGGCGGTACGCCCATCATCACCCCCATGCACCAGTGCCTGGCCGCCAACCATATAAGCTCCATTCAGGGCATCGTCAACGGCACCACCAACTTCATGCTCACCAAGATGAAGCGGGAGAACATGGGCTTTGCCGAAGCCCTCAAGATCGCCCAGCAGCTGGGCTATGCCGAGACCAAGGACCCCAGCGACGATGTGGATGGCCGGGATGCCTGCCGCAAGATCGCCATCCTGGGCTCCCTGGCCAGCGGCTCCGCCATCTATCCCGACAATATCCCCACCCGGGGCATCCGCCAGATCACTGTGGCCGACATCAAGGCAGCGGAAAAGCTGGAAAGCGCCATCAAGCTCATTGCCTGGTACAAGGAACTGCCGGACGGCGGGGTCTCCGCCGGTGTGGAACCCATGCTGGTACCGGATTCCAACCAGCTGGCCAACGTGGACGACGTTTTCAACGCCGTGCTCATGAAGGGCGATATGCTGGGGGATGTGATCTTTTACGGCAAGGGCGCGGGCAAGCTGCCCACCGCCAGCGCTGTGGTGGCCGATGTGATCGACGCCTTGAAGGACGGCGCCAAGATCCATGACAGCCTGTTCTGGCAGCCCGCCCCCAAGCGGGAGGGTATGCTGCCGGATGACGATGCATATTCCTGGTACATCCGGGCCAAGGGCATCCCGGCTGCTGTGCTGGCTTCCCTGGCCGGCCCCGGCGGCCCGGTGGACGAGGGCCCCGAAGGGGTCAGCTATCGGATGCTCAACGCCACCCCCGCGGTGCTGAACGCCGTGTGTGAGAAGGTCGCTCTGCTGGGCGGCCATGTGGAACTGGCCTTGAAACAGATGAAAGCCTGAACGGGAGAGGAGAACAACCATGGTCACCGTAACCGTACCTGCCACCAGCGCCAACGTGGGCGCCGGATTCGACTCCCTGGGTCTGGCTCTCTCCATGCACAATGTCTTTACCTTTGAGGAGTCCGACCGCATCCACATCACCTCTCTGGATGATACCCACGTGCCGGGTGGAGCCAACAATCTGGTTTACCGCAGCGCCCGTGCCGTGTACGACCAGCTGGGGGTGCCCCTGAAAGGGCTGACCATCACCCAGCGCAACGATATTCCCATGGCCCGGGGCCTGGGGTCCAGCTCCGCCTGCATCGTGGCCGGTCTGCTGGGGGCCAATGCCCTGCTGGGCAAACCGCTGACCCAGCGCCAGATGCTCACGTTGGCCACCGCCATTGAAGGCCACCCCGACAACGTGGCCCCCGCCATGCTGGGCGGCTTTGTCACCAGCGTGTACGATGAAGGCCTGGTCTACACCGTCAAAAAGAACATCGACCCCGACCTGGCCTTCGCGGCCTTTGTGCCGGATTTCCGCCTGCTCACCGCCAAGGCCCGGGCGGCGCTGCCCCAGATGGTCTCTCACAAGGATGCCGTCTACAACCTGTCCCGGGCGGCCCTGGCCACCGCTGCGTTCTGCGACGGCGACTACGGCCTGCTGGGCGTGGCCACCAAGGATGCCCTGCACCAGCGCTACCGCCTGCCTCTCATTGAGGGCGGCGATGAAATGTTTGAGCTGGCCCAGGATCTGGGCGCCCAGGCGGTGTATATCTCTGGCGCCGGTCCCACCATCATTGCGGTCGTCCACAAGGACGACCAGGAGTTCTTCGAGCAGGCGCGGGAAGCGCTGCCCCAGACCGAAAAACTCCGTCACTTTACCGTCTATCGCCTGTTGGCCGACAATATCGGTGCGACCGTTGAGGCGTGACAGCATATTAGGGGAGGAACTTCACCAATGGCATTGATTGTACAAAAATTCGGCGGCACCTCCGTCAAGGACCGCAACCGCATCTTCAATGTGGCGCGCATCGTTGCCAATACCCGCAATGCGGGCAACGACGTGGTTGTGGTGGTGTCTGCCCAGGGCGACACCACCGATGACCTGATCGCCAAGGCGGCCGAGATCACCAGCGACCCGTCCCACCGGGAGATGGATATGCTGCTGGCTTCCGGCGAGGAAATTTCCATCGCCCTGCTGGCCATGGCCCTGCAGGAGATCGGTGTCTCCGCCATCAGCCTCACCGGCTGGCAGGCGGGGTTTGTCACCGACCGCTCTTACTCCAAGGCCCGGATCAAACGGTTGAACACCGAGCGGGTGGAGAGCGAACTGGCCCGCAACCGGGTGGTCGTGGTGGCCGGCTTCCAGGGGCTCAACCGTTCCGATGACATCACCACCCTGGGCCGCGGTGGCAGCGATACCTCCGCCGTGGCGCTGGCGGCCGCGTTGCATGCGGACCGCTGCCAGATCTTTACCGACGTGGAGGGCGTGTTCACCGCCGACCCGCGCAAGATCCCCAAGGCCACCAAGCTCAAGGAGATCACCTTTGACGAAATGCTGGAACTGGCCTCCTTGGGGGCCCAGGTCCTGAACAACCGCAGCGTCGAACTTGCCAAAAAGTACGGCGTCGAGCTGGAGGTTCTCTCCAGCATCAATCCCGTTCCGGGAACCATTGTGAAGGAGGAAACGAAAGTGGAAGGTATGCTCATCAAAGGCGTTGCAAAGGACGACAACGTAGCCGTGATCTCGATCAAGGGAGTGCCCGATGTGCCGGGCATGTCCTTCAAGGTGTTCAGCCTGCTGGCTCAGCGCAACATCAACGTGGACATCATCCTGCAGAGCTCTGCCGGCACCGCAGATACCAAGGACCTGGTATTCACCGTGCCCCTCACCGATGCGGAGAGTGCAGTCAGCGTTCTGGAAAACCATAAGGGACGTTTCGGCGGCGGTGACATCGCCGTGGATAAGACCTGCGCCAAGGTCAGCGTGGTGGGCGCCGGCATGCAGAGCCATCCCGGTGTTGCCTCCACCATGTTTGAGGCCCTGTCTAACCAGAATATCAACATCCGTATGATCTCTACCAGCGAGATCAAGATCAGCGTCATCATCGAAAAGACGGATGCCGACCGTGCTGTTGCCGCCATCCATGACGCCTTCATTCAGTAAGCGTACGATTGCTGAAACAACACCTGCAAGCGGGGCCGCTGCCCGCGCCTGCCCTGTCTGCCTGTGCGGCGGCCGGGCGGTGCGCCGCAGCGGTTCCGCTTTTGCCGTACTTGCCTGGCGGCATCCCGGGTGCTATAATCATAGGAACCCGCAGGCAACCGGAACCTTATATGGAAAGGAATGGATATGGAGCCTCAAAAGACAAGCCTCTGGCTGATCGCCTTCCGGGTGATCTTCACCGTGGCGCTGATCGCTTGTATCGTCTTTATTTTCCGCAATTCCCTGCAGGCGGGGGAACTCTCCTCCGCCCGCAGCCAGGCGGTGATGCAGGTGCTGAACCAACTGCTGGGCAGGGTGGGCCTGGGTCCGCTGAGCCAGCACACGGTGCGTAAGCTGGCCCATTTTGCGGAGTTCACCATGGAAGGTTTTCTGCTCATGCTCTGCCTGCGGGTGTACACCCGTCATTTTGTGCGGCATATGAGCTGGCCCTTGCTGGGTGGCATGACCACAGCTTTGACGGATGAGACCATCCAGCGCTTTATTCCCGGCCGCACTTCTCAGGTCACCGATGTATGGATTGACATGGCGGGTGTGGTGTTCGGGCTGTTGGTGGCGCTGATTCTGCTGCTCATCCTGCGGGCTGCCGGGGCCTTTCACCGTATCAAAAAAGAAAACCGGCGTCTGCGGGCCGAGAGGGAGGAGCTGCTTCGCCAGCAGCGGGAAGACCGCCTCGACGCCGAGACAACGCATCCTAGAAACCCTGACAGGAGGGAATTACTTTGACCGAACAACAGGCCGTACAGGCCATTCATGCTCTGCCCCGTATGGGCATGGGCGCCCCGACCCTGGAGCGCATGCACGCGCTGCTGGATGCCCTGGGCAACCCGGAAAACCAGCTGAAATGTATCCACATCGCCGGTACCAACGGCAAGGGGACGCTGTCCACCATGACGGCGTCCATCCTGACCCACGCGGGATACAAAACGGGGCTCACCATCAGCCCCTATGTGCTGGACTTCCGGGAACGCTTCCAGATCGACGGCGAGATGATCCCGCCCCAGACTCTGGGCGATCTGGCGGAGGAGGTTCTGGACGCCGTGGACGGCCTGTGCGCCGCCGGCAAGCCTTCCCCGGTGGAGTTTGAAGTGGTCACCGCCATCGCGCTGCTCTGGTTCGCCCGGGAAAAGTGCGATTTCGTGGTGCTGGAGACCGGCCTGGGTGGCCGTTTCGACGCAACCAACGCCATTCCGGCGCCCCTGGTGGCGGCCATCACCCGCATCGGCATGGACCACATGGACGTACTGGGAGATACCCTGGCGGCCATCGCGGCGGAAAAGGCCGGCATCATCAAAGAGGGAAGTGCTGTCATCTGCTATCCGGACCAGCCGCCCGAAGCCATGGGACCGCTGCTCACCGCCGCGGCCCAGGCGCATACCACCATTCAGACTCCGGAACTGGAGGATATCCTGCCCCTGAAATGCCGGCCCTTGCAGAACTATATTGACTACGGCGGGTATCGGGTTATGTTGTCCTTTCCGGGCAAGCATCAGGCCAACCATGCGGCCATGGCCATCGAGATCGCCCTGACTCTCTGGCGGGAGTACGGGTATGATATCCCGGACGAAGCCATCGAGAAGGGCCTGGAGGCGGCCCATATGCCCGCCCGCATCGAGGTCATCCGTCGCCATCCGCTGCTTTTGCTGGACGGCTGCCACAATCCCGATGGTGCCGCCGCCCTGGCCTCCACCCTGGCGGAGGCGGGCTACGAGGGCAATCTGGTGGGGGTGATGGGAGTTCTGAAGGACAAAGACCATGATCCCATGCTGGAAGCCCTCTCCAAGACCTTTGACAAGGTCTTTACGGTCACCCCGGATTGCCCCCGCGCCATGACGGCAGAAGAATTGGCACACGCGGCCCGTTTCCATATGGACGCGGAGGAAGGCGGTACCGTTCGGGAAGCCATCCGCAAGGCGGTGGACTATGCTGACTTCCACACGCTGGCCGGCGTGGTCGTGTGCGGAAGTCTCTACCTGGCGGCCGAAGCCAGACCCATCCTGCTGGAAGAAGCGGAAAACTGAGAAAAAGCCATTCTCTGTAAACAAAAGGCACCGTCTTTTGCAGACCGTGCCTTCTTTCAACAAAATATTTGCCCTGCGCCCCGTATACTGGTAGCACAAACCAGCCCACGGGGCGCTTTTGTTTTGCATTGATCGAGGTGGACAAACTTGGCAAAAATCTGTTTTGTGCCCGCCAGCGGCACCCTGGCAGCCTATCTTTCGGGGGAGATCGACCACCACGCGGCCCAGGGACTGCGTCGGGAGATCGACGCGCAGATCGATGCGCGGATGCCGGAACTGCTGACCCTGGATTTTTCGGGCGTAACCTTTATGGATTCCTCCGGCGTGGGGCTCATCCTGGGACGGGGACGGTACATGTCCTCTCTGGGCGGGCGCCTGACGGTGCAGAACCCACCCGCCGCCGTCCGGCGCATGCTGGATCTGGCCCGGATCTCCTATGTATAAAACGGAGGGATACAGGATTTATGAAGATGATCAATCAGGTCAAATTTACCTTTCTCAGCCGCAGCGTCAATGAAGGATTTGCCAGGGCGGCGTTGGCGGCTTTCCTGGCCCAGGCAGATCCTACGGTACCCCAGCTGGCGGATATCAAAACGGCGGTGTCTGAGGCCGTCACCAATTGTATTGTACATGCCTATCCGGAAGCGGTGGGGCAGGTCACCCTCACGGCGGCCCTGTATGAAAATGGCCTTGTGCGCATCACGGTCACCGACCGGGGCGTTGGTATTCCGGATGTGGAAAAGGCCATGGAGCCTTTGTATACCACAGGCAACCCGGATGAACGGGCCGGGCTGGGATTCGCGGTGATGCAGAGCTTCATGGACAAGATCAAGGTCAGTTCCAACCCGGGGCGGGGCACTCGGGTCACCATGTCCAAACGGCTGGAGGCCAAGGGCTGACTTCCTACATATCACATAAGGAGGTCACCGCCATGTCCGTACCCATTCCCACCGCTCCCGGTAAAGCCAACACCACGGCTTTGTATGATCAAATCCCGCGGGAAGAATTCATCCAGCGCAATCTGGGCCTGGCCCGTACCTGCGCAGGGCGCTTTACCGGCCGGGGTATCGAATATGAAGATCTGTACGCGGCCGGCTGTCTGGGCCTGGTCAAGGCTTGTGACGGGTTTGACCCGGAGCGTGGCGTCTGCTTTTCCACCTACGCGGTTCCTGTGATTCTTGGAGAGATCAAAAAATTGTTCCGGGATGGAGGTACCGTCAAGGTCAGCCGCTCTTTGAAAGAACTGGGACTCAAAATCAGTGCCGAGCGGGAACGCTGTCTCAAGCAGACGGGGACAGAACCGGGTGTTACCCAGCTGGCGGAAACGCTGGGAACTACACCCGAGCAGGTGGCCATGGCCATCCGTGCCGCCATGCCGGTGGTATCGCTGACTCCGGCGGACAGTGAGGACGGCAACCGGGAATGGGATATCCCCGTGGAATCCCCGGAAGAGAAATTGTCTGAGCATATTGGACTGCGGGAAGTAATGGACAAGCTCCCGGCTCAGGATAAGATATTGATACGGCTGCGCTTTTTCGGCGGAAAAACACAAAGTGAAACAGCCAGGGTCCTGCATACCACGCAAGTACAGATCTCGCGCAGGGAACGCAAGATTCTCAAGTGGATGCGCCTGGAACTGATGGGGGAGGTGCTTCCAGAGAAAAAGAAGGGAAAAGACAAAGCAAAAACAAAAGTATGATTTTTTGGGCGTTTTATCCAATTCAAGATATCCTGAACTGGTAAAACGCCAAATTTGCGTTATAACGCCGCAAACTCATTGACGAAACGGAAAACTCATGGTACACTTTTACCATGCCGGTAAAGAACCGGCTAACTGCACGCAAGTTTTTTGAAAAATCTTGAAAAAAGGTGTTGACAAATGCTTGTGTGGGTGGTATTATAACTAAGCTGTCTCGCGAGAGACCGCAGGCGCTGAGAAAAGAAGCTCGAAAGAACTTCGCAGCTCAAAAAAATCTCAAAAAAGTGCTTGACAAAAAGAACTTGATGAGATATAATAAATAAGCTGTCCCGCGAGGGCGGCGCCAAGCAGGACCTTGAAAATTGAACAAACCTGAAACTTGTGGAACCTTACAGTGTTTGGAAAAACACTTTAATCAATTCCAAAAAACAAGTAATTCAACAGGACGCAAGCGATTGTGTCTGAGAAATTACAGTGATTTAACACTTTGTAAGTGATTAAATA
>CALWNO010000061.1 GCA_944382785.1 uncultured Gemmiger sp.
CGCAGCCCCAGCCGGCGGCCGCCGCATCGGAACGGCGGGCCCTTTTCGCTTCCTTTTCGGGCACGAAAAGGAAGGAGTATCTGGCTGCCAGCCGTCACCCCCGGCAGCCAGCCGCTTGCCCAGTAAGCTTGGAGCCATCCAACAGAGGAACATAGGGGTCCTTTCCCCCACCCCCCAAATGTGCTATAATAAATCCCATCCAACAAACCAACCCCCGGTCATCCCGACCGTACCCATACAGGAGGAACATCCATGAAAATCCCTTCCAAAGGTTTCACCCACGGCGGCAAATTCCACGCCGATGACGTGTTTTCCACCGCCCTGCTGCGCATCCTGCGCCCGGACATCCAGATCACCCGGGGCTTTACCGTGCCGGACAATTTCGACGGCATTGTCTTTGACATCGGCGGCGGCATGTTCGACCACCACAGCGAACCCCGGGAGACCCGCCCCAACGGGGTACCCTACGCCGCCTTCGGCCTTCTGTGGCGGGTGCTGGGCCCCGGCCTGGTGGGCGAACACCAGGCCCGGCTGCTGGATGAAAACTTTGTCCAGCCCCTGGACCTCAACGACAACACCGGGGAACAGAATTCCCTGGCCGACGCTATCGGCTCCTTCAACCCCCTGTGGGACTCCAAGGACGACCCCGACCAGTGCTTCTGGCGGGCGGTGGCGGTGGCCGACCAGATCCTGCGCAACGAGATTGCCGCGGCCAACGCCGTGAACCGGGCGGACGAGACGGTCCAGCGGGCCTGGAAAGCCTCCAGGGACGGCATTGTGGTGCTGCCCGCCTACATGCCCTGGAAAAACGGCCTGTACAAGACCGACGCCATCTTTGTGGTGTATCCCAGCCAGCGGGGCGGCTACAGCGCCCAGTGCGTCACCGACTACAAGACCCGCCGCAGCAAGGTCCCCTTCCCTCCCGCCTGGGCCGGCCAGCCCGAGGCTGTCCTGCGGGAGCGCAGCGGCCTGGGGTTGCGGTTCTGCCACCCCAGCCGGTTCCTCATCACCGCCGACGACAAGGACCAGGCCATCGAAGCCTGCCGCCGTGCCCTGCGCGCCGCGGGAAAGCCGGTGAGCCAGGGATGAGTGACCGGAAGAACCCCTACCTGCACGACGACCCGCCCCGGGGCTTTGCCCCCAGCACCGCCGACCAGCGGGCCGATGACGCCCCCACCGCCTGGGCCTACATGGTCCGCTGTGCCGACGGCAGCCTCTATTCCGGCTGGACAAACGACCTGGCCCGCCGCCTGCGCAACCACGCCGGGGGCACCGGCGCCCGGTATACCCGGATGAAAGGCGGGGCAAAGCTGGCCTACGCCCAGCGCTGCGCCGACAAGAGCGAGGCTTTGCGCCGGGAAGCGGCGCTGAAAAAGCTTTCCCGCCCCGAAAAGGAAGCCCTGGCCGATGCCTGGGCCGCCCAAAACAAGATCACTGTCCGGCTGGCCGATGAATCCGACGCCGAAGCGGTGGTGACCCTCTACAACTGGTATGTCACCCACTCCACCGCCACCTTCCAGTATGAGCTGTCCACGGTGGAGGAGATGAAAGAAAACATCCGGGGCGTTTTGCAGCGGGCCCCCTTCCTGGTGGCGGAGGATGCCGACGGCCGCCTGTGCGGCTACGCCTGCGCCCATCCGCTGCACCCCCGGGCCGCCTACGGCTGGTGTGTGGAGACCACCATCTACTGCGCCCCCGACTGCCTGGGCCAGGGGGTGGGGGGCAAGCTCTACCGTCCCCTGCTGGCCATGCTCAAGGCCCAGGGCTACCGGGAAGCCGCCGCCCTGGTCACCCACCCCAACCCGGAGAGCGAAGCCTTCCACAAGGCGTTGGGCTTTTTCAAGGCCGGGACCCAGCCCCGGTCGGGGTACAAGTTCGGCCGCTGGCTGGACGTGCAGACCTGGTGGCTGCATCTGGTGGACGAATCCGACAGGGGAGAGCCCGCTCCCGTGCGCCTGGGCCTGACCCAGGCCGAAGTGCGCCAGATCCTGGAAAAAACGCAATAAACCACGCCCCGTTCCCGGCAGGATTTTACACATTCTGCCGGGAACGGGCGTTGTAATTTACCGGGCAAAATGGTACTATGAATTTATAGATCACGAAATCAGCGGGCGGTCCGCCGCCGCCCTGACCCTGGGAATCAAAAAAGAGGACTGTTATGGAAAAGGACCGTAAAACCGTGCACCGTCGCCCGGCCCCGGCAGGCGCCGGGCCCAAAGCATCCCGGCCGCCCCGCGGCCAAAAACCCAAAAGCCAGCGCCGCCGTGCCCTGCTGCTCTGTGCCGTCTGCATGCTGGCGGTGCTTCTGACCATCCTCATTGTGGTGGTGGCCGGGCGGGACCGGGGCCCCAAGGAACCCGCCGTGCCCGATGTGGGCAATGCCGCCGGTGCCTGGGCCAAGAACGAAAACGGCTTTTACTTTAATGACGCAGGCGAGGTCATTCTGCCTGCGGTGAAAAAGGGCATTGATGTGTCCAAATACCAGGGCGAGGTGGACTGGGAGAAAGCCAAGGCCGCCGGCATCGACTTTGCCATTCTGCGCTGCGGTTTCGGCAGCGAGTGGAACGGGGAAGGGGAGTACGCCCAGGACGACGAGTACTGGGAGCGCAACGCCGACGAGTGCACCCGGCTGGGGATCCCCTTCGGGACCTACCTCTATTCCTACGCCACCACCGAGGAACAGGCCCGCAGCGAGGCCGACCATGTGGCCCGTTTGCTGGGGCTCAAGGCCCCCGACCATGAGGGCCTCACCGACTACACCTCCAAGCCCTACAAGCTGGACTATCCGGTGTACTACGACCTGGAGGACAAGGCCATCACCGGCCTCTTCCCGGAGGAGATGGCCCAGCTCACCGCCGCCTTCTTTGACCAGCTGGAAAGCTGGGGCTACACCGGGGAGCAGGGGATCTATGCTTCCCTGAACTGGACCCGGGGCCGGCTGATGGACGCGGGCTTTGATGAATGGCGGGATAACTTCTGGATCGCCCGCTTCAACTCCGACCTGGGCTACACCGGCCCCTACACCATGTGGCAGGCCAGCTACACCGAACCCGGGGAAACCTACGGGGTGCAGAGCGAGACGGTGGACATCGACTTTGTGATGGAAGAACTGTTGGTCACCGGCATCACCGACGCCAAGACATCCGGTGCCCAACCCAGCTTCACCAACGATACCTATACAAACGAACTGTGGCTGGGTACCGCCAAGGACAAGGTCACCCTGACCACCGACGAAGTCACCGAGAAGGAGGGGGGCCAGCGGGTCTTCTGGACTTCCAGCGATGAGAACGTGGCCACCGTGAACAAGAAGGGTGTGGTCACCGCCAAGGGGGACGGCAGCTGCACCGTCACCGCCACCCTGGCCGACGGCCGCCAGTCCGCCTCCGTCACCGTGCGGGTGGGGGAGGTGCGTGTGCCCGTCTACGCCACCGGCAACCTGCGGGGCAGTACCGACAACGGCACCGTCACCCTGGCCGACGTGGCCGCCCTGGCCTCCGGCACCGACGCCATCCTGCTGGACGCCGGGGGCAGTGTGCAGGGCACCCCCAACACCAGCCTGACCGGCGGCATGGACATGACCTCCTCCTTTGCGGCGGCGGGGTATGATCTGCAGGCCTTCGACGGGGTGGACCTGGCCTTTGGCCCCGAGCGTCTGCTGGACGACGTGGTCACCGCCAACGGGCCGTCTCTCGCCGCCAACCTGCGCAGCGCCGAGGGGGCACCCCTCTTCTACCGCTCCACCTGCTGGAGCCGCAACCGCATCTCCAACGGCATGAATTACACCGTCCAGCGGGCGGGCAAGACCATCGGGTTCTTCTCCCTGGCTTCTACGGGCAACTACGCCCACGCCGCGGGCATGTCCGCCGACGATCTGGCCGCCACCGCCTCCGAACAGGTGGCCGCCCTGAAAGCCGACGGCGCCCAGGCCATCCTCTGCATCACCGGGCCGGACACCGATGTGACGCCCATCCTGAACGACCTCAAGACCCTGGGGGTCAATGCGGTCATCAGTGCGGGCGCCGCCGAGACCGACGCTTCCTCCAGCCTGCCGGTCATTGCCGTGAACAGCGGCCTGGACAGCGTGGGCAGCCTGGAACTGGTGTTTGACGCCCGGGGCGGTGTGAGCGTGGACAACGCCCAGACCCTGCCCGCCGCTACCCTCCAGGCCAACCGGGAGACCCTCTCGGAGGACGCCAAAGCCACCTACGATGATACCACCGAAAGCCTGGCCCAGCTGGCAGCGGGGGACACCGAGGTGGCAGGGCAGACCCTCTTCACCTTTGAGGAAGGGCGCCGTACCATCTCCTTCGGCAACTATGTGGCGGAGGTGTATCTGGCCTACGCCGACGGCGACAGGGACAACTGGCAGGGACTGGAGGACGGCCTGGCCGAATTGCCTCTCACCGCCGTGGCCGGGGGCGTGACCCAGCCGGAGTACGGGGAGATCACCCGGGGCACCCTGCTGGACAGCCTGCCTTCCGGGGAGCGGGTGCAGCTGGTCAAGACCACCGCCGAGGCGGTGGCCCAGCTGCTGGACAGCGATACCGTTACCCAGACCTATGCCGACAGCCTGGTGGGGTATGAGTATGAAGGGGACGCCCTGCTGGTCACCGACACGGCCACCCTGCGCACCCTCAGCGACCAGAACTACACCGTCCTGCGGGATTACGGGGATGCCTTCTGGGATGTGCGGATGAACATCAATGACCGCACCAACAACTTTGCCGAATCGTTCGTGCTGCCCGACGCTCCCGCCTACGGGGCGGGCCGGGTGAGCTGAACGCCGAAGATACTCACAATTCCATACACGCCATTGCGGGAAGGAAGGGAACACCATGAAACTGACCTTTTTGGGCGCCGACCGGGAAGTGACCGGCAGTTGTACCCTGCTGGAGACCGGCGGGCACAAACTTCTCATCGACTGCGGCATGGAGCAGGGGAAGGACACCTACGAGAACGCCGACCTGCCCTGTGCCCCGGGGGAGATCGACGCGGTGCTGCTGACCCACGCCCATATCGACCACTCGGGGCGGATTCCCTACCTGTACAAGAACGGCTACACCGGGCCCATCTACTCCACCGACGCCACCATGGATCTGTGCGGCATCATGCTGGAGGATTCGGCCCACATCCAGGAGCAGGAAGCGGAGTGGAAGAACCGCAAGGCCCAGCGCAGCGGCCGGGACCTGGTGGAACCGGACTACACGGTGGAGGACGCCCTGGCGGTGATGGCCCAGTTCAAGGCCCAGCCCTACGGCAAGCGGGTGCCGATTGTGGACGGGGTGGAAGCCTGCTTCACCGACGTGGGGCATCTGTTGGGCAGCGCCTCCATCAGCCTGTATGTCACCGAGAACGGCAACACCGAGACCATCGTCTTTTCCGGGGACATCGGCAACCTGAACCAACCTCTGCTGCGGGACCCCCAGTACCTCACCGACGCGGATTATGTGGTCATGGAATCCACCTACGCCGGGCGCAGCCATGGGCCCAAGCCGGACTATGTGGGGGAACTGACCGAAATTTTGCAGCGCACCTTTGACCGGGGCGGCAACGTGGTCATTCCCAGCTTTGCGGTGGGCCGCACCCAGGAAATGCTCTATTTCATCCGCCAGATCAAGGCGGAGGGACGGATCAAACACCACGACGGGTTCGAGGTCTACGTGGACAGCCCCCTGGCCAGCAAGTCCACCACCATTTTCCGGGAAAACTACTCCGAGTGCTACGACGAGGAAGCCCTGGCCCTGGTGAACAAGGGGGAGAACCCCCTGCAGTTCCCCAACCTGCGCATCAGCGAGACCAAGGAGGACTCGGTGGCCATCAACGCCGACCCCAACCCCAAGGTGATCATCTCGGCTTCCGGCATGTGTGATGCCGGGCGCATCCGCCACCATCTCAAGCACAACCTCTGGCGGGAGGAATGTACCATCCTCTTTGTGGGGTACCAGGCGGGCGGGTCCCTGGGCCGGGCGCTTCTCGAGGGCATCGACGAGGTAAAGCTCTTCGGTGAGACGGTGCAGGTCAATGCGGAGATCGCCCAGATGTCGGGCATGTCCGGCCACGCCGACCACGAAGGGCTGCTGCGCTGGATTCACAGCTTTGCCCCCAAACCGGGGTTTGTGTTTGTGAACCACGGCGAGGACGCTGCCTGTGCTGATTTTGCCAAAGCATTGCAGGTGGAAGGCTACGCCGCCGAAGCCCCCTACAACGGCAGCGAGTATCTCCTGGGCGGGGGACAGGTGCACTGTGTGGCCCCCGGCAACCGGGAAAAGATCGCCCCCAAGGAGCCCGGCACCTCCACCGCCCCCGAAGGCTACAAGTCCCGCCGTGCGGCAGCGGCTTTCGAGCGGCTGGTCAACATGGGCAAGCGGCTCATGGTGGTCATCGAGCACAACCGGGGCGGCGCCAACAAGGACCTGGCCCGGTTTGCCAGTCAGATTGCATCGCTGTGTGATAAGTGGGACCGGTGAGTTCCGGAAAGCGGCTGCTTCCCGTTGGGTCTTTCCTTTTCGTGCCCGAAAAGGAAACGAAAAGGGCCCGCCGTTCCGATGCGGCGGCCGCCGGCTGGGGCTGCGGCCCCAGACCCCAGGATGCGGCCACCTTACGACGGCCTTCTCACCGGTCTGGGGACCGGTGAGCAAGGAATGGATTAAAAACCATTTCCCGATAACAAATGCTGGCCGGAGGCATCCGGCAAGGGGGCACCCAGCCCAGTTGAGCTCGGCCTCTTTATAAATAGCCTTCCGGCCACGCCATTTCAAATTATTTTCCTTGCTCAGGCCCCCCAGGGCCTGAGTAGGCCGTCGTCAGGTGGCCGCACTCCCCGGGTCCAGGGCCGCAGCCCTGGTCGGCGGCCGCCGCATCGAAACGGCGGGACTTTTCGCTTCCTTTTGGTCACAAAAGGAAGGACACTCCGGCAGGCAGCCGCTTGCCGATAAAAAAGCAACCCAACGGCTGCCAGCCGTCTGCCTCTTTAACACCAACCCATGCGGAGCACCCCCCGCAGAAAGGCGGTTTCCCTTTGTCTTTTCACCCCGTACTAAAATTACCCAAATTCTTCCGCACCCTGCTCACCGCCCTGGCGGTGGCGGTGCTGTCGGTGGCGCTGACCTTTTTGATGCACAACCAGGATACCTTCCGCACCGGCTTCTGGGACGATTACTCCCAGTCCCTGGTGTTTGCCCGCATTCTGCAGATGCAGCAGGACCAGAGTGCCCCCGGCGGGTTCCTGGGCAGCTACACCGGCACCTTCGGCGATACCCAGAACCGCTACCTCTACCGGGAAAACACCCCCGTCACCCCCGATGAGTACCTGAGCTACACCCATCAGTCGGGGCTGCAGGGGCTGGGGTTCGGCATCCTCAACAAGGTGTTCTCGGTCTGGCAGGACAACGGCGAAGCCCGGGAACGGATGCTCTACGCCGCCAACAGTATCCTCTTTTACGCCGTCTCCCTCTGCCTGTGCGTGGGGCTGTGGCACGCTTTCGGCGCTCCGGCGGCCATCGGCTGGATGGCGGCGGTGCTGCTCTCCCCCTGGGTGCAGCGGGGGATGAAGGATCTGTACTGGTGCCTGTGGACCTGGCTGCTGCCCGCGTTGGCGGGGCTGATCCTCTGCGCCGTCACCCAAAAACGCCGCACCACCCCCTCCTGGGCCTATCTGCTGGTGTTCCTGGCGGTGTGCGTGCGGTGCATGTGCGGGTTTGAGTTCATCTCCGCCTTCCTGATTCTGGCCGAAGTGCCCCTCTTCCTCTGCTGGGTGCTGGCTCTGGGCCAACACCGCCATCCCATGAACTGGTTCTGGCGGATGATCCGCACCGGTCTGGCCGCCCTGGCCGGGGTGGTGGTGGCGTTGGTCATCTGGCTGATCCAGAGTTACCTTTACTTCGGGACCTGGGCCGCTGCCTGGGACAACGTGGTGGCGGCCGCTCTGCGCCACACCACCGGCGGCACCGCCACCGCGGCGGCCATGCTGGACCGGTATTTTGTGCAGGGGGAAGCCCTCTTGCAGCTGGGCCCGGTGGGCATCACCCCGCCGGTGTGGCTGGGGCTCTGCCTGGCCGTTTTCCTGCTGGCGGCGGTGGTGCTGGTGGTGCGCCGCCGCGCCCTGCCCCCGGAATACGCCGGACTGGCCGCCCTCTTTGTGCTGGGGCTGGCGGCCCCGGTGAGCTGGATGGTGCTGGCCCCCGCCCACTGTGAACCCCATCCCCATCTGATCCCCATGCTCTGGAACTTTGCCTTTGCCCCGGCGGGGGCGGCGACCATAGGCGGGCTGCTCCGCCTGATGGTACAAAAGCCCGCCCCCCGTCCCCTGACCGGAAAGGAGGAACCCCATGCTGCTGGAACCCCGTGAAATTCAGCTGATCCGCATGTATGCCCTGGCCCCCGCCCTGGCCGCGGGATGCCTGGGCGCGGCGGCGGTCTCTGTGGGGGCCGGACTGGCCCTGTGCGCGGCGGATGCCGTTTTCTTCTACGCCCGGGACGCCTACTTTCCCGGCATCGCCACCGCCTTTGTGATGGCGGTGGTGCTGGGCACCATAGGGGTGACCCTGGTGGTGGTCAACCGCCGCCGGGACTACGACCCCGCCTGGTTGGACCTGTGCGACAAGACCCTGCGGGCCGGGCCCTTTTCCCCTAATGCGGGACCCAGCCTGCAGCCCATGGTGGTGGCCCGGTTCCATGAAGTGCCGGTGATCCCGGTGAGCGCGGTGGCAGCGGGGGCGATTCTGCTTCCCCCGGCCATTCTGCTCTCCCTCTTTCTGCCCCATTACCGGGCCCAGGCCCGGGCCCTGGAGGAGAGCCGACAGCTGGCCACGGCGGGGCTGGAATCGGTGGCCGAGACCCTGGAGGACGGGGGCTGCACCGATGTGTGGTACAGCGACCCCAACGACTATCACGCCTACTACGGGTATACCGTGTCCGGGTATCTCCAGGGCGGGGAGGAGGATGTGTTCATCACCCCGGAGACGGTGAAGCTGTCGGCGGTGGTGGACAACCACGGCCAGCTGATCGAAGTGGACTACATCGTGGGGGTGGATATCGAGAAAAGCCTGGAAGAAAATCTGGACCGGGCCCGCACCCAGCTGGAACAGGGCAGGGAAGTGCTGCGGGACATTGAGATCCCCACCAAGAGCGGCGACCTCTTCGCCCCCGAACTGCTGCCCGACGAGTTCGCCGAAAAGATGCCCGGGGTCTACCCTTATGAAAATACCTATTCCTGGCAGGAGGAAGCCGACGGCGTGACCGTCAGCACCGACTACTACACCTACCCGGAGGAGGAATACGGCGAGTACGACTGTGCCTACATCCGGGTGGCGGTGTCCTGCCCCGACGCCTGGGAGTAATACAAAGAACAAAAAACGCCCCGTTTCCGGGTCCGCATCGCGCGGAAAACCGGAAACGGGGCATTTTGTCTTTCGGAAGGGATCAGGCGGTCTCTTTGGCCGAATCCCGGCCCACCAGGGCGGCAAAGACCAGCATCCCGGCACAGGGCAGGATGTTGCAGGCCATGCCCGCCACCAGCCCGGCGGCGTCGGCCACCAGCCCGATGACCCAGGGCATGAGGATGGCCCCCAGCCCGGCCGCGGGCAGCATCACTCCCATGCTGGTCACGCTGGTCATCCGGCCGGCGCAGGCCACGGCGGTGGGGTTCATCCCCGCAATGGCCAGGGCAAACAGCAACAGCAGCAGCAAGGCCGGGACCTGGGTGCGGGCCAGCATCAGCCCGCCGTAAAACACCGTACAGCCCAGCCCCATCAGGATCATGGCCCGGTAGGGATTCTTGGGCGGGTGCACAAAGGCCAGGTACAGCCGCCCCGCCATGGTGGCCCCCCACAACAGGGTCACGGTGTAGGGGCTCACCGCCGCGCTCAGAATGCCCTGGTCCTTGAAATAGGTCACCAGCCAGCCGGTGACGCTGGTCTCGGCCCCGTTCTGGCAGAAGAGCAGGGCGGTGAGCAGCCAGAACCGGGGGCTGCGCACAAAACGCCAGTCCGGCCGGGCCGCGCCCTGCCGCCGCCCGGTGAGGGAGGCCGGGGCCAGGGCAAAGGCCAGCCACAGCCCCACGCCGCACACCGCCAGCACGGCGGTGGGGCCCACCGCCCCGAAGGCAGCCGAAGCCCCCGCCGCCACAAGGGGACACAGCAGCGCCCCGCAGGCGTAGCAGCTGTGCATGGTGTTCATCCCCCGGGTGCGGTCGGGAACGTTGTCCCCCACCAGGATGGTGCAGGCGTTGATGGTGCAGCCCTTGGCCAGCCCCACCAGGGCGAAGGCGACGGTGAGCACCCACACCAGACCGGACATCCCCATGAGGGCATACCCCAAAGCGTAGCCGGTGCACAGGATGAGGGTGGTGGTTTTCAGGCCCAGACGGCCGGGCAGCACCCCGGCCAGAAACCCGGCCACCAGATTCCCCACGCTCATCACCGAGATCAGCGACCCGGTGACCCCGTAGGCCAGGCCGTACCGCTGCTGCAGCAGGCTCACAATGACCCCGCTGCTGATGGCACACAGACCGCTGATAAAAAAGGCCGCGAAACCCACGTTGCGGGCCCGCTTGGCTGCATCCTTCATGAAAACCACTTCCCGTACGCTGCAAAAAGGCACGCGCAAAGAACCGGAAACAGGCGGCGGTTCTCTGCGCGTGCCACAAATTCTGGAATCGGCCTGCCCGGGGCTGCCGTTCAGCCCTGCAGATGGATGTGCTGGGGCACGCCGTTGATGTAGATGGGGGTCAGCTCGGCCTGGATCAGCGGCCGGGCGTAGGTCTCAAACTTTTCGTTCACATGCATGCCGTCGGGGGTGATCCAGTCGGCGGGCACGCACTTTTCCTGGTTGGCCACGGCGGCCACGTCCACCGTGTTGGTCTCGGTGCGGTAGGGCATGTCGGACAGGCGCACAATGCCGCACATCTTGCCGGTCTGGCCGTTGAAGGCCGCCTCCACCGCAGCGCCGCCCACCTGGTATGCCTCGGTGATGTCGGTGCGGCTGGCCAGATGGGACGCACACCGCTGCAGGGTGGAAAATTCGATGGCCCGGGTCTTGCAGCCCAGCCGCACCCGGATCAGGTCGGCCAGATA
>CALWNO010000062.1 GCA_944382785.1 uncultured Gemmiger sp.
GAGCTGCCCCGCTGAATGGCAGGGCAGCTCTTGTTCGTCACCAAAAATCAATCAAGGTTTTGGTATTCCGTAACTGTTTTGAGGTAGACAGCAGGATCTCCGTTAAATATTAAATCAGCATATGCAGCAGGGTCATTATAGATCAGATAGTCGAGTTCCGACTGTTGATACATATTGTTCACCACCGCATTTTCCACGGCGATAGTGTCGATAGAAACCATGCTGCCGTCTGAAAAGCAAAGTTCTACACAAGCAGTATCAAGGTTAAATTCACAAGATAACAGGTGTTTCATGGTGAATACCTCCGTAATTTTTATATTTTGTTGCTAAAAAAGAACGATGCCGGTCATGTGACTCGGCATCGTTCTTTTCGTTGTTGTTTCCAACCCTGTCAGACAGATGCCGTAAAATAGTAATTTTTTAGAATTACTGTCTTACGAGCACCCATCTAAACCTGCGGCGGTTTTTGTATGCGTGATTTTGGGAAAGAAGCAGCACCTTACAGCGCGGCCAGGGCAGCGCGCAGGCGGGCCAGGGTCTCCTCCTTGCCCAACATGGCGGCCAGATCGGTGCCGCCGCCGGGCGTGCGGGACTTGCCCGAAAGGGCAATGCCCAGGGGATACAGCAGCCAGCCGTTCTTCTTCTCCATGGCTTCCGCCTTGGTGCGGCAGGCCGCAAAGATGGCATCCCGGTTCCAGTCGGCTTCGGCTTCCAGCACCGGCAGCAGGGCCTCCAGGGCTTCCTTGGCGGATTCCGGGGTGGTCTTTTGCTTCTTGTTGCGGTAGAGCTCGGCGTCAAAGGGCAGCACAGCGTCAAAGAAGTCCAGCTGAGGCGGAATATCCTCCAGTACCTCGCAGCGGGGCTGCAGGTTGGCGCACAGCAGGTCCCGGTCAATGTCGCGGTGCACGGCCTGATCGATGAAGGGGTCGGCCAGACGGCGGAACTCCTCAGCGGGCAGGGCCCGGATGTAGGCGGCGTTGATGGCCCGCAGCTTCAGCGGGTCAAAGATGGCCGGGGACTTGGAGATGCGGGTGGGGTCCCAGATGCGGATCATCTCCTCCAGGTTGAAGATCTCCTGTTCCCCCTCGGGGGCCCAGCCCAGCAGCAGCAGATAGTTCAGCACCGCCGCGGGCAGGTAGCCCTTGGCCACCAGGTCCTGGTAGCTGGCGTCGCCGTTGCGCTTGGACAGCTTGTGCTGGGCGTCCTTCATCACCGGCGGGCAGTGGATGTAGGTGGGAATCTCCCAGCCGAAGGCCTTGTACAGAAGGTTGTACTTGGGGGTGCTGGACAGATACTCGCTGCCCCGGATGACATGGGTGATGCCCATGAGATGGTCGTCCACCACGTTGGCAAAGTTGTAGGTGGGCATGCCGTCGCTCTTCAGCAGGATCTGGTCGTCCAGCTCGCTGTTGTCCACCTCGATGTGCCCGAAGACCAGGTCGTCAAAGGCGGTCTTGCCCTCGGTGGGAATCTTCTGCCGGATGACGTAGGGCTCCCCGGCGGCCAGCCTGGCCTGTACTTCCTCCTGGGACAGGTTGCGGCAGTGGCCGTCGTAGTGGGTCATCTCCCCGGCAGCCCGCTGGCTCTCATGCAGCGCTTCCAGCCGCTCGTTGGTGCAGAAGCAGTAGTAGGCTTCCCCCTTGCGGACCAGTTCCTCGGCATACTGCTTGAACATGCCCATGCGCTCACTCTGCACATAGGGACCCACGGGACCGCCGATGTCCGGGCCTTCGTCCCAGGTCAGGCCGGTGGCCTTCAGGGTGTTGTAGATGATATCGGTGGCACCTTCCACCAGGCGGCCCTGGTCGGTGTCCTCAATGCGCAGGATAAAGGTGCCGCCGTTGTGGCGGGCCTGCAGATAGGTATACAGCGCGGTGCGCAGGTTGCCCACGTGCATGTAGCCCGTGGGGGACGGCGCAAAGCGGGTGCGTACGGTGTTGGCCATAAAACAAACTTCCCCCTGTATCATAAAGGTTCTCTATTCCACAGTTTAGCGGGCATGGCCGGGTTTGTCAACCAAAGGGCGGGGATTCAGTCCTCCGGGTCGATCTGGATCTTGTCCTTGGCAAATTCCAGCGCCAGCCCGATGAGCTCGTTGCGGGAACGGTTGGTCTTTTTGGCCAGGTCGTCATAAAAATCCACAATGGATTTGTCCACCCGGATGGTGAACATCACCGGTTCCGTCTTTTTGGATATTTTCAGGGTTTCCATAATTTACCACCACCTTATCACCTATTATCCATGCAAGAAACGTGGAAAAATATGGCTAAAAAATGTTTACATTTTAACATAAAATGATGTATACTGATGATATTCGACCCTGTTATCTCAGAAGGAGACGGTTATGAGCGAAAAAAATGTTTTTCCGCTTCTGGAGACCCTGGCCCGCCGCATGGGCTGCGAATATCTGTCTGATCTGAAATACCTGGACACGACCAGCCGGGGGGTACTGGCGGGGCTGGTGAGCCGCACGCCTGCCGGGCAGGTACCGCGGGAGGAATGGAACGACGCCCTGACATATCTCACCGGGCAGGATCCGCAGCCGGATGCCGAAACCGCCCGGCGGGCCCTGCTGCAGGCGCTGGAAACCTTCCCTTGACACCGCGAGGGCGGCTGGCTATAATGTAGGGGAATAAACCGACGAGGCGAAGGTAAAACCGTGCCGGCGCCCACAGAGAGCCCCCGATGCTGGGAAGGGGGCGGCAGGCCGCACGGACAAATGGATCGCCGAGGGCGGCGGGGAACCCCATCCGGGCAGTATCCGCCGACGTGAGCCCCCGTTACCGGGCAGGGACGCTCTCTGCGCCCCGTCAAGAGGCCGCGCACCCAAAAGGCGCGGCAAGCAAGGTGGCACCACAGGCCTATGATTCAGCCTGCCCTTGCACAGAATCCACTTCTGTGCGGGGGCGGCTTTTTTTATCCTCCTCCGCCAAACTCAAAGGAGCTGAAATACCATGTCCGAACTTCTCAAACGCAAACGCATCCTTTCCGGCATCCAGCCCACCGGTACGCCCACCCTGGGCAACTATCTGGGCGCGCTGCGCAACTGGGCGCTGCTGCAGAACAGCTACGACTGCCTGTATATGGTGGCCGACCTGCACGCCCTGACCGTGCGCCAGAACCCGGCGGAACTGCGCCGCAACACCCGCTCCCTGGCTGCCCTGCTGCTGGCTCTGGGCATCGACCCCAAGGAGCACGTGCTCTTTGTGCAGAGCCATGTGCCCGCCCACTGCGAGCTGAGCTGGATTCTGGCCTGCAACGCCCAGTTCGGGGAGCTGTCCCGCATGACCCAGTTCAAGGACAAGAGCGCCAAACATCCGGACAACGTCAACGGCGGCCTGTTCACCTACCCGGTGCTCATGGCGGCGGATATCCTGATCTATAACGCCGACCTGGTGCCGGTGGGCCAGGACCAGACCCAGCACCTGGAGCTGGCCCGGAACATCGCCGGCCGGTTCAACAACGTCTACGGCGAAACCTTCACCCTGCCGGAAGGCTATGTGCCCACTGCCGGCGCCAAGATCACCTCCCTGGCCGAACCCACCAAGAAGATGAGCAAGTCCGACCCCAATGTGAACAGCTTCATCCTGCTCACCGACGACCGGGACACCATCGTGCGCAAGTTCAAGCGGGCGGTCACCGACTCCGACGGGGGGGTGCGCTTTGATGTGGCCAACAAACCCGGCGTGTCCAACCTGATGACCATCTACGCCGCCTTTACCGGCAAGACCATGGCCGAGATCGAGACCGAGTTTGCGGGCAAGGGCTACGGCGACTTCAAGATGGCTGTGGCCGAGACCACCGCCGACGCCATCTGCCCGGTGCAGGAGGAACTGCAGCGCATCCTGGCGGACAAGGCCTATGTGGACGGGGTGCTCAAGGACGGCGCCGAGCGTGCGGCCCGGCTGGCCAACCGCACCGTATCCAAGGTGTACCGCAAGGTGGGGCTGCTGCAGCTGGACAAGTAAGGTCCAGGACGCCGGAAACCGCTTGACAACGACACAATTTTTGGATATAATATTACAACTGGTGCGGCCCCTTTGGGCCGCACAACTTTTACTGTGAGTAAGGAGCTATCCAAAATGGCCAAAGAGGTTATTGTTACCCGCGAGGGATATGCGAAGCTGGAGCAGGATCTGGATACCCTGCGTACTGTCAAACGGAAGGAAGTTGCGGACAAGATCAAGGTGGCCCGCGGCTACGGTGACCTTTCGGAAAATGCCGAATATGACGCCGCCAAGGAAGAGCAGGCCATTGTGGAAGCCCGCATCGCCGACCTGGAAGCGACCCTGAAAGTCGCTCGCATCATCGACGACAATGAGCTGTCCCACGACACCGTCTCCATCGGCATGAAGGTCAAGATCCTGGCCGAGGGCGACGATGAGGAGGACGCCGAGGAATACGACATCACCGGCTCCACCGAAGCCGACATGGACATGAACCGCATCAGCGACGAAAGCCCGGTGGGCTCCGCTCTTATCGGCCACAAGGCCGGGGATGTGGTGGCTGTCACCCTGCCCAACGGCAATGTGATCGACTACAAGATCCTGGCCGTCAGCCGCAGCAAGTAAGTCAAAGGCATACAGCGCCGGGCGGGGCCGACCCGGCCGGCGCCGTTTATTTACAGAAAAGAGGAATCTTCTCATGCAGAACACCCCCGTCAACGCCGCCACCGAGCAGGCTGTGCGCCGCCAGAAGCTGGCGGACCTGCAGGCTGCCGGGCATGACCCGTTCACCATCACCAAGTATCCCCAGGACGCTTTCTCCGCGGACCTGCAGGCCGAATTCAAAGACCTGCCCGCCGAGAGCGAGACCGGCAAGGTGGTCACCCTGGCCGGGCGTCTGATGTCCAAACGTGTGATGGGCAAGGCCAGCTTTGCCCATCTGCGGGACGCAAAGGGGGACATCCAGATCTTCGCCAAGCGGGACGTGCTGGGCGATGAACCCTATGCCGCCTTCAAAAAGCTGGATGTGGGCGACATTGTGGGCTGCAAGGGCGAGGTGTTCCGCACCCGCATGGGCGAGCTGAGCGTGCGCATCAGCGAGCTGACCCTGCTGTCCAAGAGCCTGCTGCCCCTGCCGGAGAAGTTCCACGGCCTGACCGACCGGGAAGCCCGCTACCGCCAGCGGTATGTGGACCTGATCGTCAACCCGGAGGTCAAGCAGAACTTTGTGCGCCGCAGCCAGATTCTGCGGGAACTGCGGGCCTTCCTGGACAACAAGGGATTCCTGGAAGTGGAGACCCCCATCCTGACCCCCTTTGAGATCGGCGCTTCCGCCCGTCCCTTCCTCACCCACCACAATACCCTGGATATGGACATGGTCCTGCGCATCGAGACCGAGCTGTATCTGAAGCGCTTGGTCGTGGGCGGAATGGACCGGGTGTACGAAGTGGGCCGCATCTTCCGCAACGAGGGCATGGACCCCAAGCACAACCCCGAGTTCACCACCATTGAGCTGTATCAGGCCTACACCGACTACCACGGCATGATGGACCTGGTGGAAGAGATGATGAAGACGGTGGCCCAGAAGGTCTGCGGCACCCTGCAGATCGAGTACCAGGGCAAGCAGATCGACCTGTCCCACTGGGAGCGCCTGACCATGCTGGAAGCGGTCAAGAAGTATTCCGGCGTGGACTTCACCACCGTGGCTTCGGACGAGGAAGCCATCGCCCTGGCCAAGGAGCACCATGTGGAACTGCCCGAAGTGCCTACCAAGGGCGCCATCCTGGCCGAGTTCTTCGACGCCTTTGTGGAGGACAAGCTGGTCCAGCCCACCTTCATCTATGACTACCCCGTGGAGATCAGCCCCCTGGCCAAGCGCAAGCCCGGCGACCCGGCTTTCACCGAGCGGTTCGAGTACTTCATCAACTGCACCGAGTTCGGCAACGCCTTCAGCGAGCTCAACGACCCCATCGACCAGAAGGGCCGCTTTGAGCGCCAGGTGGAGGAGCGCAAGAAGCTGGAACCCACCAGCAAGGCCCAGGTGGACTATGACTACATCACCGCCCTGGAATACGGCCTGCCCCCGACAGGCGGTCTGGGCTTCGGTGTGGACCGTCTGGTCATGCTGCTCACCGACTCCGCTTCCATCCGCGACGTACTGCTCTTCCCCACCATGAAGCCGCTGGATAACTGAGAAGCCTGCCTTTCTTCAACACATACAAACGAGCACCCTCCGATGCGTTCGGAAGGTGCTCGTTTTCTTTTTTGGTTTGTCAGTCCATCTCCCGCAGCTGCCGCTGCAGCAGGGACCCCACCGCTCCGGCCAGCTGGTCGATCTTGCGGATGCGCACGAACTCCCGGCCATAGATGGTTTTCAGGGCGGGCACGTCCCGGTCCAGGCCGAAGAAGATGGCCCCCACCCGGAACCCCTGCCTGCGCAGGGCCTTGACCTCGGCGGAGGTATCGGCCACGGCGGCCTCGTCCCCGTAGTCCCGGCCCACCGGGATGCCGCCGGACGGGGGAATTTTCTGGCTGTCATTGGGGCTGGCATCGGTGAGGATCAAAAGCAGCTTGTGGGCGCAGCCGGAATCCGCCAGCCGGGCGGCAGCCCGCAGAGCCAGGCCGTCCCGGTTCCAGCCGGCGGCAAAATAGTCGAAGACCGACCGGCAGCCCGGGTCCCGGTACCCTTTCAGCAGCTGCAATACCGTATACCCCCGCAGGCTGCGGAAGGCGAAGATCTGTAACTTTACCCCGCAGCTGCGCAGGCTTTCGGCCAGGATGTACCCTTGTGCGGCGATGGTCTCCTGGCTGTTCAGCCGGGAGGCGGAGGCGTCCAGCAGTACGTCCACCGAAAGGTCCGGCTGGACGTCCTCGGTCTGGCGCCAAAAGATGGCCGGGTCTCCCAGGCAGGGAGCCCGCCAGGCCCGGCGGCTGTTGAGGCGTCCGGCCCGGGTCCGCACCGGCTGGGGCTGGCTGTAGGAGCGCAGGGCCTCCGCCAGCTGTTCGCTCAGCCGCCGGATGCTGCTGGCATACAGCTGGCTGTTTTGGGCGTAATATTCCAGGTTGCGCTGCCGCTGGAGGGCGGCGTCCCGGGCCAGCCGGGCGGATTCCCCGTCCGAGGGCCGATCGGGGGAGGGCTCTCCCCGGGTGATCCACAGATGGCAGGTACGGTGGTTGCCGGTGCACAGCTCCTGCTCCAGCATGGCCAGGTCGTGGTCGCTGTACAGACAGCGGCCGAAGCAGGTCTCGATGTAGGCCCGGTCACTTTCGGCCTGCCGGGTGGAAAGATGGTGGGCCAACAGGGCCTTGCCCGCCGGTCTGGCGTTGACCTCCCGCAGCTGGGCACTGCGCCGCAGCACCAGCTGGTCGGTGTGGCGCACCTCGGTGGGAACCAGTTTGGTGAGCAGGGCGGCGGCCAGTCCTTTCAGGTGCAGGGCCCGGGGCCCCCGGTCCGGTTCCTCCCCGGAAAAGAGAAAAAAGGTCTGCAGCATTCCCTGCAGGGCGGCAATGACCCCCTGGGTGTCCAGGGACCCGGGCAGGGCCAGGGCCTTGGCCAGCTCCCGGGCCCGGGGCGTCAGCAGAGGCGGGCGGCGCCCCGCCAAAGGGGCCCAGCGGGCTTCCTGCTGCTCAAACACCCGGTTGTTCTTGGCCATCCACTGCTGGCGGGACATGGTTTTCTGCCCGGCAAAAAAGGTTTCGGCATACTGCCGCCGCAGGGCGGCCAGAATGGGCCGCTGGGGCAGTTCCTTTTCATAGACGCAGTTTTCCAGCCCCAGCCAGACCAGCTCGTCGAACATTTCCCGGCGGGGGCTGCCTCCGTAGGAGGCAAAAAAGGCTTCCAGCTTTGGCAGGTCCAGCCACTTGGCGGTCAGGCCCACCACACAGTTGAAGTAAAAGTCGGGCTGGCCGTCGGGGGCAAAGGCCATGAAGGGCGGGTCCAGGTCGTACCGCCCGGCGGCGGCCCAGATGAGATTCAGCGCCCGGCGCTGTTCCGGGCTGTATTGGCGCTGCAGCATATCATCACCCCGGGAATACCTTGGCCCGGTCCAGATTCTTGGGGATGCGCGCCGCGATCACGTCCCGGATCAGGGTCTGCTCGTAGGGGTCAAAGGTCTTGTTGGTGATGCACAGGTCCAGAGCCCTGGCGGCGTCCAGTCCCCGCTGGATCAGCCGCAAAGCGTCCAGCAGTCCCCGCAGGTCCACCGCCCGGGCGGAGATCTCGGCGCTGTCCGCCTTCTTGTTCAGGTCGTAGAACAGCTGGACGAACTGTCCGGCAAACCGGGGGCTGATCTGCGGAAAATGATGGCGCAGCAGCTTGTCCATGTCCTCCTCGGAGATCAGGGGCAGGTCCAGCACCGCAAACCGGGAAACCAGGGCTTCGTTCAGCTCCCGGGTGCCCGCATAGCCGTAGTTCATGGTACCGATGAACCGGGTGGCCTCATCCACCCGGATGAGGTCGTAGCCGGGCACGTCGATGGTGCGGCGGTAATCCAGGGTGGCATGGAGCACGGCCAGGGCTTCGTTCTTGGCCATGTTGATCTCATCCAGCACCCCGAACCCGCCGTAGCGGGCACACTGGCAGACCGGCCCGGGGGAGAAAACCACCTTTTCCCCGTTGAAGGTGTCCGAACCGATGAGGTAGGAGGCATCCATATTGATGTGGAAGGATACATTCCAGCACGGGCGCCCGAAGGCCTGGGCCAGGTTTTCGGCCAGCACGTTCTTGCCGGTGGCCTTGGGGCCTGCCAGCAGCAGGTTCTCCCCGCACAGCAGGACGGTGGCGGCCTGGTTCCACACCTCCCGGCCATAGTAGCGGTAGCGGGGAGCAGGAACCCGGTCGGCCATGCCCTGGGGCACGGGATGTTCGGCGCGGAAATCCGCAATGCCCCGGATGACGGCAGGGTCCACCCCTTCTTCTTTCAGAAAGTCCAGCATAAAGCAACATCCCCTTTTGTCTTAACTATAGGAAGTCGGTCCGGGATTGTCAATAAAAGACGTCCGGGCGCCCACAAGAGAAAAGTCCCCGGCGGTCCACGCAGCCCGCCGGAGACTCTTTGGTGCAATTGGTGCCAAGGAAAATGCTTACTCCACCGGCAGCAGCACGGCGGTTTCGGCGGGCATGGTCAGGGTGCCGTTTTCCAGCGTGACCGGCCCGCCCAGGGTGAACACCGGCTGTCCGGCAGGGGAGAGGGCGCAGGGGCAGCGGACCTCCCGCGCGGCAGGGTTCAGCGCCGCCAGGATCTTCTCCCCGCCGCCGGTGCGCAGGTACACCAGCGGATAGGCGTCGGCCTCACAGTAGAGGAACTCCATGCCGCCGTCCGCCTGCAGGGCGGGGTGGACCTTGCGCGCTTCACACAAGGTCTGCACCGTGTGCCACAGGGAAGTGCTGTCGGCCATGCCGTCGGCCACGGTGGGGGCGTCGGCGGTGCCGTCCTGGGCGGTGTACAGCCGGTCCGCCTCGGCGCCGGAGAAGCCGTAGTTCTTTTCGTGGTCCCACTGCATGGGGCTGCGGGAGCCGGTGCGGTTGTACCCGCCCTCCACCGAATCCAAATCCAGGTACCGCATGGCGATTTCGTCCCCGTAGTACACAAAGGGGGCCCCGGGCATGGACAGCAGGAAGGTGAAGGCAATCTTCATCTCCTCCGGGTCCAGCCAGTGGCGCAGCCGCTCCATATCGTGGTTGCCGGAGGGAATGCACATCAGCCCTTTGCCGCTGGTCAGGCGGTAGTTCTTTTCATAGGTATCTGCAAAGGCCCGGGCGTTGCCCTTGCCCTCCCGGCTGAAGAAGGGATGGTCGCACCGGAACAGATCCATGTAATGGGAATTGCCGAAATGCAGCAAAAAGTCCATGTGGAACCCGCCCATCAGGGACTTGTCCGGCTCGCCCCACTCGGAGAGCATCACCGCGTCGGGATACTTCTCATCCATGAACCGGCGTACCTGCTGCCACAGCTTGATGGTCTCCTTGCTGTCCGGGTCATTTTTTACCAGCGATCCCGCCATATCGATGCGAAAGCCGTCACAGCCGCGGGACAGCCAGAAGTCCATCACCTCCATCATGGCCTGCCGGGTGGCCAGCGCCTCGGGGGAATCCACCGCACTCTGCCAGGGCTCGGTGGGGTGGGCAAAGCCGTAGTTCAAAGCGGGCTGGTTGGAGAAAAAGTTCACCGCCACGCAGCCGTTGCGGGGGTACAGCCCCCGCAAAGACCCGGTGATGTTGCCATAGCCCGCCACATCGTGCCAGATGGAATCGCTCCAGATGTACCGCCCGGAATACTCGTTCTTTTCCACTTTGCAGGACTGGGCGAACCAGGGATGCCGGATGGAGGTGTGCCCCGGCACCAGGTCCAGGATCACATGCATGTCCCGGCGGTGGGCCTCCGCAAACAGGCGGATCAGGTCCTCGTTGGTGCCGTAGCGGGGAGCCACCTGGCAGTAGTCCTCCACATCATAGCCCGCATCTCCGAAAGGGGAGAGAAAACAGGGGTTCAGCCACAGGGCGTTGCAGCCCAGCTCCCGGATGTAATCCAGCTTGCGGATGATGCCCTTCAGGTCTCCGATGCCGTCGTTATTGGTATCCAGGAAACTCTGGGGATAGATCTCATAAAAAATACTTTTTTTCAGCCAATGGTCCATACAAACAGCCTCCTGCCTTGCCGCCGGCGTTGCCGGACGGTTTTCTGTCTGCATTATAGCGCGTTTCGGCGGCGGAAAAAAGCGCCAAACCCCACAAAAAACACCCCGCAAAAACCGGCAGGGGCGCCAAGAAGGACCAAAACCGTTAAAAAAGTGTCAGCTTCCCCTTGCGCTGGCGCCCGTTTATGCGTATAATAAAGGCATAGCGAAGGGGGATACTGCGCCCCGCCGCCAGGTAAACCAAAAATGCAGAAACTAAGGAAAATCTACGGATCGAGAGGAGATTTTTACCATGGGTTTGGGCAAAAAGACCATCGACGATGAAAACTACGCCGGCAAGCGCGT
>CALWNO010000063.1 GCA_944382785.1 uncultured Gemmiger sp.
ACCGGTCCCCAGACCGGTGAGAAGGCCGTCGTCAGGTGGCCGCATCTTGGGGTCTGGGGCCGCAGCCCCAGCCGGCGTCCACCGCATCGGAACGGTGGGACTTTTCGCTTCCTTTTGGTCACAAAAGGAAGAACACTCCGGCAGACTGCCGTCACCCCGTAAGCCAGGGGCCAACAACCCCTCACTCGGCCTGAACGGCCGCCAGCTCCCCTTACACAGGGGAGCCAAATTCCAGATTCGTTTCTATCCTTCCCAGAAAGGTGAGTACCAATGGAAGAAAATGTCATTATGACGCCGGGTTCCGGCACCAAGGTCATCGTGCGCGATGTGAAAGAGGAGATTGAAAGCGCCTTCTTGGACTACTCCATGTCGGTCATCGTCTCCCGCGCATTGCCCGATGTGCGCGACGGCCTGAAACCGGTCCACCGCCGTATCCTGTATACCATGCACGAGCGCGGCAACGACCCCTCCCACCCCTACCGCAAATCCGCCGATACCGTCGGTGCGGTGCTGGGCTCCTACCACCCCCACGGTGACGCCAGCGTCTACGACGCCATGGTCCGTCTGGCCCAGGATTTCAGCCTGCGCTACCCGTTGGTGGACGGCCAGGGCAACTTCGGCTCCATCGACGGCGACCCTCCGGCTGCCTACCGTTACACCGAAGCCCGCATGTCTAAGATGGCCTGTGAGATGCTCACCGACATCGAGAAGGACACCATCGACTGGGACCCCAACTTCGACGAGACCAAAAAGGAACCCCACGTCCTGCCCAGCCGCTTCCCCAACCTGCTGGTGAACGGCAGCCAGGGCATCGCCGTGGGCATGGCCACCAACATCCCGCCCCACAACCTGCGGGAAGTGGTGGGCGGCCTGTGCGCCATGATCGATAACCCGGACATCGACCTGCCCGGCCTGATGGAATACATCAAGGGCCCCGACTTCCCCACCGGCGGCATCATCATGGGCCGGTCCGGCATCCGGGCCGCCTACGCCACCGGCCGCGGCAAGATCACCCTGCGGGGCCGGGCCGAGATCGTGGAAAAACCCAACGGCCGGTTCGAGATCCTCATCACCGAGATCCCCTACATGGTCAACAAGACCCGCCTCATCGAGTCCATCGCCGACCTGGTCAAGGACAAGCGGGTGGACGGCATCTCCGACCTGAACGACGAAAGCTCCAGCCGTACCGGCATGAAGATCGTCATTGAGATCAAGCGGGACGCCAACCCCCAGGTGGTCCTGAACCAGCTTTACCGCTATACCCAGCTCCAGGACACCGTGGGCGTCATCATGCTGGCTTTGGACGACGGCGTGCCCAAGATCATGAGCCTGAAAACCATGATGGAGCGGTATCTGGAATTCCAGGGCCAGGTCATCCGCCGCCGCACCGCCTTTGAGCTGAAAAAGGCCCAGGACCGGGAACACATCCTGGAAGGCCTGCGCAAGGCCGTGGACATCGTGGACGAGATCATCGCCACCATCCGCGCCTGCAAGGGCGGCTTCTCCGAAGCCAAGGCCGCTATTATGGAGAAGTTCGGCTTTGACGACCCCCAGGCGGACGCCATCGTCAAACTGCAGCTGGGCCGTCTGGCCGGCCTGGAGATCCTCAAGATCGACGAGGAACTGGGCCAGCTGCGCACCGCCATCGAAAACTACAAGGACATCCTGGCCAACGAACACCACGCCATGCTCATCGTGAAGAACGACCTGCAGGCCCTGGCGGACAAGTACGGCGACGAGCGCCGCACCTCCATCGAGGCCGTCTCCGGCGAGGTGGACATCGAGGACCTGATCCCGAAAGAACAGTGCGTCTTTACCCTGACCCATTCCGGGTACATCAAGCGCACCGCCGCCGATACCTACACCGCCCAGAACCGGGGCGGCCGGGGCGTGCAGGGCATGAACCAGAAGGATGACGACTTCACCGAGGAACTCTTCGTGGGTTCCTCCCATGACCACATGCTCTTCATGACCGACCGGGGCCGGGTCTACCGCCTGAAAGGCTACCAGGTGCCGGAAGGGGCCCGCACCGCCAAGGGCTCCCACATCGCCAACCTGCTGCAGCTGCAGGAGGGCGAGAAGGTCACCATCATGATGCGCCAGCCCGCCGACATCGACGAGGAGCACAACTATATCACCATGGTGACCCGCCAGGGCCTGATCAAGCGCACCCCGCTTTCCCAGTTCCGCAACATCCGCAAGGCGGGCCTGAACGCCATCGCCCTCAACGAGGACGACAGCCTGGTGTGGTGCCACATCACCGGCGGCAGCGATGACCTCATCGTGGCCACCCACAACGGCGCCGCCATCCACTTTACCGAATCCGACGCCCGCAGCATGGGCCGCACCGGCCACGGCGTGCGGGTCATCCGCCTGCGTGACGACGACTATGTGGTGGGCGTGGGCGTCTGCCGTCCCGGCGCCACCCTGCTCACCGTCACCGAGGACGGCAAGGGCCGCCGCAGCCGTGTGGACGACTACCGCATCACCAAGCGGGGCGGTCTGGGCATCCGCAACTACGCCAAGGGCGGGGTGGCCGCCGTCAAGATCGTGGACGATTCCGACGACCTCATCCTCATCAGCCAGAACGGCATCCTCATCCGGATGCACGCCGACGACATCAACGTCCAGAGCCGCTACGGCAGCGGCGTCCGGGTCATGCGCCTGGGCGAGGAGGACAAGGTGGCCATGGTGGCCCGCGTGGAGCGGGACAACGGCGCCGAGACCCAGAAGCCGGAGGAGGAGGGCGAAGCCGAGCCTTCCGCCGAGGAACTGGCCCGCATTGAGGCGGAAGAGCGCGCCGACGAAGCCGCCGACTCCGCCGCCCCCGACACCGAGGACAACGAGTGAGGCAAACTGATGTAAAGGGGAACCCCCCATGCAGATTGTACTGAAAACGAAAAAGGGCCCGGTGGCCCTGCCCCGGTGGATGCCCCTGCTGTTGCTGGTGGAACTGGTCTGGCTGGTCCTGGTATGCACCCGGGGACTGGGCGCGGCTGTGGAGACGACCTTCTCCCCCGCCCAGCTCACCAACCAGTACACCGACACCCTGACCCTGCAGACCGGGGCGGACGGGTCGGTGACTCCGGACCCGGTCAAGACCACCCTCTTTGACACCCTGGAACCCAAAGCGGAGGACGACGAGACCCCGCCCCCTTCCCTGCTGGCCAGTGAGCCCTTCTCCCTGCCCGGGGGAAGGTATCTGCTTACGGTGACCTATTCGGCGGGGCAGGATGCCCAGCTGCAGCTGCTGCCGGAATCGGCGGATGTCATCGACATGACCCTGCCCCTGCCCGCCACCGGGACGGAAGAAAACACCGTCACCGGCATCGTCTGGATGGAACAGAACGACGGCGCCGCCCGGCTGGTGTTTGGGGCGGATCACGGGGACTGGACCCTGACTTCGGTCACCCTGCATCGCCAGGGCTGGTATGATGCCGCCTGCGCTGTAGGGCTGCTGCTGTTGTTCCTGCTGGCTGATGG
Organism: uncultured Gemmiger sp.; assembly: GCA_944382785.1. GTDB lineage: Bacteria > Bacillota > Clostridia > Oscillospirales > Ruminococcaceae > Gemmiger. The sequence goes on from CALWNO010000063.1 coordinate 3,484, forward strand.
CCTGTTGCTGGCCCTGCTCCCCGGCACCGGACTGGTCCGGGACCCGGGCAACCGGGTGGTGGGCCTGACCCTGGCCGGGCTGGTATTGCTGTGCAGCCTGCCGGTGCTCACAGACGCCGTCTCCTACGGGTTCGACCTGAGCTTTCACATGTCCCGGCTGGCCGGCGTGGCCGAAGGGCTGGCCAACGGTCAGTTCCCGGTGCGCATCTACCCCAATTTTTTGAACGGCTACGGCTACGCCAGCCCCCTGTTCTACGGGGACCTGCTTCTCTACTTCCCGGCCCTGCTCATGCTGGCGGGCATGCCCCTCTTCCGGGCGTATAACCTGCTGCTGGTGGGGGTGCATGTCCTCACCGCTCTGCTCAGCTGGTGGAGCTTTTCCCGCATCTTCAAGGGGCGGGCCGCGGCCCTCACCGCCACCGCCCTGTACATGACCGCCTATTACCGGCTGTTCAACATGTACTACCGCCCGGCGTTGGGCGAAACCTGCGCCCAGACCTTTTTGCCATTGATTTTGTACGGGTTCTGGGCCCTCTATGCCGACGACGCCGACGAGACCCAGCGCCGCCGCGCCTTCCTGCCTTTGGCCTTCGGGTTCAGCGGGGTGATCCTCACCCACACCATCACCACCGAGCTGGCCGCCATTCTGGCGGTGTTCACCATGCTGCTGTGTGCCAGGCGGGCCTTCCAGCCAAAGCGGCTGCTGACCCTGCTCAAGGGCGCCGGGCTGACAGTGCTGCTCTGCGCCTGGTTCGTGGTGCCCATGCTCCAGGAGCTGGGCGGGGCCTACCGCTTCCGGGCGGATTCCAACGCCATCGACCCGGGGGACTATGCCATCTCCCTGGCCAACCTGCTTCAGCCCTGGAATTCCAAGGTGGATTACATCCGGCTGGGAGCACCTTTGCTGCTGGCCGCAGCGGGGCTGCTGGTGCTGCTGGTCTGGAAGAAAGACCTGCCCGACCGGGGCCGCCAGATCGGCATTGCCGGGCTGGTGCTGGGCGTGGCCGCTTCCCTGTTGGTCAGCTACAAGGGCTGGACCACCATTGCCGGCTGGATGGGGGAATCCATCGGCCGGATGTTCCTCAACTTCCAGTTCCCCTTCCGGTTCCTGGTGTTTGCGGTGCTGGGGCTGGCCGCCGCGGGCGGCGCCCTGGTGTGGCTGCTCCAGCATACGGCCGGGGTGCGCCCGGGCCGGTTCTGCGCCGCGGGGCTCATCGCGTTGGCGGTGATCTTTGCGGGGCTGGACCTGACCCCTTATGTGGACGCCCAGTTCGGCCGCAGCCGCCACGGCACCACCGAAGGACTTTCGGACACCACCACCAGCAGCGCCATGGAGTACCTGCCCTCGGCCTTTGCCCTGGAACAGGCGGAAAAACCCGACCTCTCCCCCAGCGACAACCTGAGCTGTACGGTGGTGGAGAAGGGCAGCCTGCGGTATACCCTGCGGCTGGTCAATGAGAGCGCCGACCAAAACGCCAACCTGGAACTGCCCCTGGTGTATTACCCGGGGTATCAGATCCTTTCCAACGACGGCGGCGCCGCCACCGTCACCGAGGGCGAGACCGGCCAGGTGGCCGTGGTCCTGGCCCCCGGCTACGACGGCACCCTCACCGTGGGCTTTGCCGAGCCCCTGTCCTGGCGGGCGGCGGAAGTTGTCAGCGGGCTGACCGTTGTTGGTCTGATTGTCTGGCTGGTCCGGGACCGGAAACGGAAAAAAGCATAACCTTTTATTGTTCCCCGGGAAAATCTCCCGGGGAGCTTTTTGTTTCGTGGCGGACGGCTGGCAGCCGCAGGGTTGTCGCTTTTTGCCGCCAAAAAGCGACGGAAAAACCGCCACCGTTTCGAGGCGGTGGACGCCGACCAGGGCTGCGGCCCTGGACCCAGGGAATGCGGCCACCTGACGACGGCCTACTCAGGCCCTGGGGGGCCTGAGTAAGGAAAATGATTTGAAATGGCGTGGCCAAAAGGCCACTGGTAAAACAGAAGAGCTCAACCGGGCTGTGTACAACCTTATCAGATGCTTTCTATAAGCAGCCGCTGTTGGGTAATGGTATTAAATCCATTCCTTACTCACCGGTCTCCAGACCGGTGAGAAGGCCGTCGTCAGGTGGCCGCATCTCAATGGAGCAAGGTTTCTCACCCTGACCATTGGCCGCTTTTCGCGGCCAGCCAATTTCGGAACCAACGCTGCGCGTTGTTTTTTGCATCGTGCTTCGCACGATTTCGCAGCATAGCTGCTCAGGCAAAAAGCCGCAGCCCCAGCCGGCGGCCGCCGCATCGGAACGGCGGGCCCTTTTCGCTTCCTTTTCGGGCACGAAAAGGAAGGACCACCCGGCAGACTCCCGTCTGCCATAAATCAGAAACAGAAAAGCCGATTCCGGTGCAGCCGGAAAAACCTTCCCAAGTTGACAACCCCTCACCCCGGGTCGTACAATAAAACCAACCCATCACGCCGGAATCATCCGGCTTATAAAAAGGAGTGCCGCGCCATGGCTCATACCGAAAAAACACTCAGCAGCCAGGAAATCTTCAACGGCCACGTCATCCGGGTCACCCTGGACGATGTGGAACTGGAAAACGGGGACCGGAGCAAGCGGGAAATCGTCCACCATCACGGGGGTGCCTGCGTGCTGGCCGTCACCGACGCCGACGAGGTGTACATGGTGCGTCAGTTCCGGTACGCCTTCGGGGAGGAAATCTGGGAGCTGCCCGCCGGCAAGCTGGAAAAGGACGAGGACCCCTTCGAGGCCGCCAAGCGGGAACTGGCCGAGGAATGCGGCGTCACCGCCGCCAAGTATACCGACCTGGGTGTGATCTACCCCACCGTCGGGTATGACAGCGAAAAGATCTACATGTACGCCGCCCGGGGCCTTTCCACCACCAACCAGCACCTGGACCCGGACGAGTTCCTGGACGTAGTCAAGATGCCCTTCGCCAAGGCCCTGGAGATGGTCCTTTCCGGGGAGATCAAGGACTCCAAGACGGTGGCCGCCCTGCTGAAATATGAAGTGCTGCGCAGCCGGGGGAATCTCTGATGCCCGTTGTACGCCTGGCTCTGTGTGACCTGGCCGCCGACTGGGACAAACAGGACAACTACTTCACCCGGGCCCTCACCAACCACGGGTACACCATTGAATTCTGCCATTCCCCCGCCGACAAGCCGGACTTTGTACTCTGTGGCACCTTCGGCCACCAGGCCCTGGACTACGACTGCTGCCGCATCCAGTATTCCGGGGAGGACAGCTGGCCGGACCTGAACCTGTACGACTACGCCCTGGGCTTCCCGGATTTTGCCTATGAGGGCCGGTATCTGCGCCTGCCTCTCTACGCCATGCGGGATACCTGGGCCCCGGCCCTCCACAAGCACGAACACCCGGACGGGTACTATCTGGACCGCCCGGGTTTCTGCTGCTGCGTGGTCAGCAACGATTTCTCCGCCGAGCGCAACTCCTTCATGGAAACCCTCATGGCCAGGGGCCTGCTGGACAGCGGCGGCGGCTACCGCAACAATGTGGGCGGCCCGGTTCCGGACAAGACGGCTTTCCAGCAAGGCTACCGCTTTGCCCTGGCCTACGAGAACAGCGCCGACCCCGGCTACTGCACTGAGAAGATCGTGGACGCTTTCGCTTCCGGTGCGGTGCCGGTGTACTGGGGCGACCCCAAGGTACAGGGGGAATTCAACCCGGAGGCCTTCCTCTGCGCCGCCGACTACCCGGACGAAAATGCCCTCATCGCCGCCATGCAGGCCCTGGCCGCTGACAAGGATGCCTACCTTGCCATGTGCCGCGCCCCCATCCTGGCCCCGGACGGCACCAGCCGGGCGGCGGCCTATGTGGACGACACCGCCTGCTTCCGGTTCCTGGACGGCATCTTCCGCCAGGGCCCTCACCTGCGGCGCAACCGCAGCTGTTGGGGCAGCATCTATGAAAACGATCAGAAATACCATCTGCGCCTGGCCGAACAAGCCGCCCACCCCAAGACCTTTTTCCAGCGGCTGCTGGGGCGCTGAACCATGAAGGACAGAAACATGGAAGAAAGCTACACCCTCACCCCCATCGCCCACATCCGCACCCAGTTTGCGGACAAGTTCGGCATCCCCCGGCAGAGCGGTCTGGTGGAAGAGCTGCGGGCCACCATCGTGTTCACCCCGGACTTCCGCAACGCCGACGCCCTGCGGGGGCTGGAGGAGTACAGCCATCTGTGGCTGATCTGGCAGTTCTCCACGGTGGTGACGGCGGGGGCCGACGGTAAAAACTGGCGTCCTACCGTCCGTCCGCCCCGGCTGGGAGGAAACACCCGGATGGGTGTGTTCGCCACCCGCAGCCCCTTCCGGCCCAACGCCCTGGGGCTTTCCTGCGTGAAATTGGTGGGGGTGCATCCCCACACGGCGGAGGGCCCGGTCATCGAGGTGGCGGGGGCGGACCTTTTGGACGGTACCCCTATTTACGACATCAAGCCTTATCTGCCCTATGTGGATGCCCACCCGGATGCCAAGTCCGGTTTTGCGGGCAAGGTGGAGGCCCACGCTTTGACGGTCCAGGACCCGGAGAATCTTCTGGATGTCCTGGATGACACGACCCGGGCGGGACTGCTGGGCGTTTTGCAGAACGACCCCCGCCCCGGCTACCAGCACGACCCCGGCCGGGTGTACGGCCTGCGGTTTGCGGGGTACGAGGTGAAGTTTACCGTCGATGGGGACGAAGCTGCCGTTGTTTCTGTTTGCAAAGAATAAAAAATCACCCTGCGGGGAGGACTATTTTCAAGTCCTGATACCGCAGGGTGGTTCTTTTTTGGGGGAAACGGCGGCTTACCATTTGGTCCTTCCTTTTCGTGCCCGAAAAGGAAGCGAAAAGGGCCCGCCGTTCCGATGCGGCGGCCGCCGGCTGGGGCTGCGGCTTTTTGCCTGAGCAGCTATGCTGCGAAATCGTGCGAAGCACGATGCAAAAAACAACGCGCAGCGTTGGTTCCGAAATTGGCTGGCCGCGAAAAGTGGCCAATGATCAGGGTGAGAAACCTTGCTCCATTGAGATGCGGCCACCTTACGACGGCCTATTCACCGGCCTGGGGGCCGGTGAACAAGGAATGGATTTAATACCATTACCCGACAGCGGCTGCTGGCAGGAAGCATCCGGCAAGGTTGGACCCAACCCAGTTGAGCTCGTCCGCTTTATCAACATCCTTTCGGCTACACCATTTCAAATCATTTTCCTTGCTCAGGCCCCCCAGGGCCTGAGTAGGCCGTCGTCAGGTGGCCGCATCTCAGTGGGGTAAGGTTCTTCACCCAACCACTGGCCGCTGTGCGCGGCCGGGTAATAGCGGAACCAACACTTCGTGTTGTTTTTCCTATCGTGCCCGGCACGATAGGAAAAGCCGCAGCCCTGGTCGGCGTCCACCGCCTCGAAACGGTGGCGGTTTGCCCCGCAGGGGCAAGCAACGCGCAGCGTTGTTTCCGAAATTGGCGGCCGCGATCAGCGGCAATCTAGAGATTGCTTCCTAAATTCACGGCGGCAAAAAGCGACAACACTCCCGCAAGCAGCCGCTTGCCGGGAAAACCGCATCGGAACGGCGGGACTTTTCGCTTCCTTTTGGTCACAAAAGGAAGGACCATCCGGCAGGCAGCCGCTTGCCGGAAATCAGCAAAGGTTCCGTAAAGGAATTATTCCTTCACAACCCCCAACAACTCCTCAGCTTTAGCAACCTGCTCGTCGGTGGGCGTGGGCACCCCGTCCAGAGAATAAGGGATGCCCAGCTTTTCCCATTTGAACAGGCCCAGGGTGTGGTAGGGCAGCACCTCCACCCGGCGCACCGTTTTCAGACTCTTGATGAACTCCCCGGTGGCGGCCATGGCGGCCTCGTCGTCGGTCAGGCCGGGCACCAGCACGTGGCGGATCCACATATCCTTGCCGTGGTCGGACAGCCACCGGGCCATCTCCAAAATATTCTCGTTGGGATGGCCGGTCAGGGCCTTGTGGCGGGCGCTGTCCCACTCCTTGATGTCCAGCATCACCAGGTCGGTGTACTTCATCAGCTCCACGAACTGGGAATAGAAGGGTTCCTCGGTGGTGAAGGGCTGGCCGCAGGTGTCCAGGGTGGTGTGTACCCCCTTGGCCTTGGCCAGGCGGAAGAGCTCGGTCAGAAACTCGATCTGCAGCAGGGGTTCTCCTCCGCTCACAGTCAGGCCGCCGTTGTTCTTCCAGTAGTTTCGGTAGCGGTAGGCCGCCGCAAAGGCTTCGGCGGGGGTCTGGGCGTTGTCTTTATTGAACGCCCAGGTCTCGGGGTTGTGGCAGTAGCGGCAGCGCATGCGGCAGCCCTGCAAAAACAGCACGTACCGCACCCCCGGCCCGTCCACCAGGCCGAAGGTCTCCACCGAATTGATATAGCCCAAAGGCTCTTTGACAGTGTCCGACATGGATATGCCTCCTTCATACAGGGCGGGTCTGCCGCCGCCCCTTTTTGTGAAAAAATGAGAAAATAACAGATCGTGATGACAAAACAACAAAATGCCGGTGGCATTTCAGGGCGGATTGTGGTACACTGGTACCCAGTAAAGGAAGGTGCCGCAGATGGAAACCAACACAGGAACGCCCCAAAACAACCAGACCCCCGACCGGCTGCAGGAGCTGCAGGCCCGGCATACCACGGCCTGCGCCCACAGCAGGCTGGCCACCACCCTGTGGGTGGGGATGCGGGCCGTGGCCTCTCTGGTCACGGTGGGACTGATGGCCGCGGGAATCTTTTCCGTCAGCTCCATGGCCAGCGTGCTGCTGGGCCTGGTAGCCGCCGCGGGCATCAGCTTCATGCTGCGCCGGGGTCTGCGGATTCTGGCCTGGCTGGGTCTGGCGGGAGGTGTGGCCTCCCTGGTTTTGCTGGGGGTGAACCTGGCCTCCTATCTGGCCCTGACGCCCCAGCTTCCCCTGCTCTGGCTGTACATTGTGGTGGCCGTGGCAGATGCCCTGATCCAGGCCGGCACCAACGGCTGGCTGCTGGCCGACAAAGACTACCGGGAATTTGCCCGGGATGTGAGCGCCGCCGCCCGCAGCTGAATTTGGCGGTCGGGACTCCCCTGCCCTAGTATACCCTGTAAGAAGTCGTGCCTCCCTGCAGGCACCCTCCTGCCATATAAGCAACCTCATGGAATAACACACGAAAACCCGCACGGACGCCGGTCGCCGGCAGACGCGTGCGGGTTTTTTGCGGTTTATGGGGTCAGGCGGCGGGGGTCAGGCTCACATCTTCTTGTGGCAGGTGCGGGCGATGACGTCCAGCTGCTGTTCCCGGGTCAGGTCGATGAACTTCACCGCATAGCCGGACACGCGGATGGTGAAGTTGGCGTACTCTTCCTTCTCGGGATGCTCCATGGCGTCCAGCAGCTTCTCGGTGCCGAAGAC
>CALWNO010000064.1 GCA_944382785.1 uncultured Gemmiger sp.
GGCAGGTGGAAGAGGCAAACGTGGAATTTAACGAGATCGAAGGGGCGTATTATATTCGCCTGCGGATGTGGAGGAGTAAGAGCCCATGGAGCAGAGAGTGAATCCGTGTAGGAAAGATTGCCCGAAGCGGGCAGGGGACTGCCATGTGTGGTGCGAGAAATACCGGGCCTTCCGGGCGTGGAAGGAAGAGGAATATGCCGAGAGGGCCGCCCGTGCGGCGTTGGATGAAGCGGATGCGGTACGGGGGAAAAAGATACGGCGGGATGTGCGCCAGCGTGGTCTGGATGGGACCAGGAGGCGGGGATGAAGCGAGGAACGGTATGCTACTGCACAAAATGTGGCGGAGAGTATACATACAAGGGCGGCCGTCACAATGAATTGTGCCCACGCTGCTACCGGGAAAAACGAATGCGCCGGGTGGTGGAAAGCCGGGAAAAGATGCCTGATAAAAAGAGCGCTGCGCGTAAGTGTGCAGCGCCGAAGAGTTGTGCCCAAAAACAGGAAAGCAGGAAGCGGATGGTGAAACAGGTGAAAGATAAAGAGCCGGTGAAAGGGAAAATCAGCAAAAAGAAATTGGAAGAACTGATGAAAGACCCGGTTTGTCGGGTAGTGCATGAACTGGAACTGGTAAACAGGGAGCGGGAAAAGAAGGGATTGCCGCCCCTGACCTACGGGAAGTATGTGCAGGAATACAAGAGATAGACGGGAACCGAAGTGCCCCCAACGGTCCGGGAATGCCGGATGGTTGGGGGCTGGTTTTTTGTTTTTTGCGAAAGTTCGCCGGTAAATAGAAAAAATCGGATACATTATCCTCTCTGCGCGCGGGTACCTTAGAGGGGAGACGAGGGGGTGAGGGAGAAATAGAAAAAAGTGAAAAATTTTTGCATTCTGGCCTTGTTGAAATGGCGAAGAAAAACCATATCATGAAAGAAAGCCGGAAGGGAGGCGGCGAGGGTGATCTACCATGACAACACCGTGAAGGGGACCCGGCGGGGAAAGAAGTGGCCGGAGGAGATCCGCACCGCCGCCATGTGCGATTTGTTGGTACACAACAACCTGAGCGATGTGGCCCGGCGCTACAATGTGCCGGAATCCACCTTGCGCACCTGGATGAAGCAGGCGGTGCGGAAAAAGCCGGAAGAGAAAAAGAGCCTGTTTGAGAAGGCCCGGGAAACCGAGCTGCGGGCCCTGGCACGGAAAGCCAGCGCGGCGGCCAACTGCAGTGTGGAGTACATGCGCCGGCGTCTGGAGCAGAACCTGAGCGACGCGGAGATCACCGAGTATTGCCGCCGGCGGTTGGATGAACTGGACGGGCTGATCGCCTACGAAGGACCGGAGGACCCGGAGTGCCGGGAGCTGGGGCCGGTACGGAAGGTGGAACCGGAAGCGCCGGGCGAGCGCGATATGTTGCTGAAGCTGATGGACAGGCACCGGCCAATGAGCGACTTCGGCGCCGCCAACTTCGCCCGCACGCTGGTCAGCGTGACAGGACGTGCGGCAGATCTGCTGGGTGATGAAGCGGAAGCACAGGCTGCGCTGAAGGTGGAAGTATGCGGTGTGACAGATGCCGAGGCACAGGACATGATGGGGTGAACCGCATGGGGTGACGCTGAAAATTGAACCGCCCAATGAAAAGCAAAAGCTGTTTTTTGCGGCGCGGGAAAAGTACATAGGGTATGGCGGCGCCCGGGGTGGCGGGAAGAGTTGGGCCATGCGGCGCAAGAGCGTACTGCTGGCGCTGCGGTACCCGGGGATCCGAGTGCTTATTTTGCGGCGGACCTACCCGGAACTGACCGAGACATATGTGAAACCCATGCGCGGGGAGCTGGCAGAACTGATCCGGGCCAAACAGGTGCGGTACAGGGAGACCGAGAAAGAATTTATCTTTGCTAACGGCAGCCTGCTGATGCTGGGGTACTGCGACAACGAGGCGGATATAGACCGGTACCAGGGAGCCGAGTACGATGTGATCTTCATCGACGAGGCGACCCAGTGGCCCTATGAGTGGTTTTTGATCCTGACAGCCTGCCTGCGCGGCGTGAATGAGTTCCCGAAGCGGATGTACCTGACCTGTAACCCCGGTGGGGTTGGACATAACTGGGTGAAACGGCTGTTTATTGACAGGGAATACATGGCCAATGAAAACCCGGAAGATTACAGGTTTATCCAGGCTTTGGTGTACGAAAATACAGCACTGATGGAGAAGAACCCGGATTACCTTCGTCAGCTTCAGAACCTGCCGGAAAAGCTGCGGAAAGGGTGGCTGGAAGGTGAGTGGGACCTTTTTGACGGGCAATATTTCGCGGAATTTCGGCGGGAAAAGCATGTGATACAGCCATTCGAGTTACCGGCGAGATGGCGGCGATATGTGACGATGGACTACGGTCTGGATATGCTGGCAGCGTATTGGATCGCGGTGGATGAAGAGGGAAAGGGATATGTATACCGGGAACTGTATGAAGGCAGGGATAACGGGAAAGGTGCAGACGGACGCGGCCACATTGTGAGCGCCGCCGCCCGGCGGGTACGGGAATACATGCCGCCGGGAGAGCGCATTGAGGCATGGTTGGCACCACCGGACCTGTGGAACCGGAACCGGGACAGCGGGCGCAGCACCGCAGAGCTTTTCGCGGAGGCGGGCATGGTGCTGACGAAAACAAGCAATGACCGTATTGCCGGGTGGCGGGCGGTACGGGAATGGCTGGCTGATGTTGTGGATGAACACGGAAAGACGGTGCCGAGGCTGCGCATTTTTTCCACCTGCACAAACATGATCCGCACGCTGCCGGCCGTGCAGTTTGACGAGAAAAGGCCGGAGGATGTGGCCACAGAGCCACACGAACTGACCCACGCGCCGGACGCGCTGCGGGGATTCTGTGTGTACAGGTCCAGCCCGGCGGACCCGCCACCGCCGGAAAAGATGTGCGGCGTGGAAGTGTTCTATGATCGAAGTTTGCAGTCGAGTGCAGACGAAATCCTGGGATTGGGGGAGGACATCTATGTGGTATGACGTGGTTGTGACGGTATTGGCTGTGGGAATGGTGGTGTGCTGGCGGTTGGGCGTGCGGGATGGCATGCGGATAATGCACAACCGGGAACTGGAGAAAATTCGGCTCCCGGAGAAGCTGGCGGGAGGGAGCGCGGAGAAACGACAGGAACAGGACGCGCCGGTGGATGAAGCACTGCAAGAACAGCTGAAAGCTATTGACCAGTACGACGGGTGGAAGGTATGACGGAAGAAAAACAGGTGACAGACATCTGGCGGAAATACCGGGCGGGTGTGGAACACCACAGAAGCAAGAACCTGTACCGGCGGGATGAGCGCTGCTGGCATTTTTATACCGGTGACCAGTGGTGGGGCATGAGCCAGGGCGGGCAGGAACTGCCCATGGAGAATATCATCAAACCAATCCTGAAATACAAGATCGCCATGGTGGCAACCACCGATACAACCATTGTGTACAGCGAAATGAGCGAAAACCTGATTTTGCAGGAGATCTGCAGCGAGCTGAGTTCTTTTGCCAAAGAGGAATGGGAACGGACCCGGATGGATGAGCTGAAGTGGAAGGTGGTAAAGGCGGCAGCCATTACCGGCGACAGCTATGTGTATGCCTGCGATACCAGGCCGGAGAGCGGTGCGGTGGTACAGGATACCACCCCCAAGATCGAGGTCCGGATGATCGACCGAAGTGCCGTATACCTGGCAGATGAACAGGAGCAGGACATTCAGCAGCAAGCATGGATCATCATTGCAGAGCGGCTGCCGGTGGAAGCTGTGCGGCGGCAGGCCCGGGAAAACGGTCTGACAGAAGAGCAGATCGAATTGATCGTATCAGATGCAGAAACCGACACCCGGCTGAACAACGATCAGGTCGATGAGATCAAGCAGGGAGACGGAAAGTGCACCTGCCTTGTATACTTCACGCTGGTGGAGGACGAGGCGGCACAGCCCGGAGAAACCCAGAAAAAGCTGCGATTCGGGCGAAGCACCGAACAGGTTGTGTACCAGCCTATGCAGGAGGTCCCGGGGCTGGATTTGTACCCCATTGCACAGATGCGGTGGGAGGATATGCCAAACTCGGCCAGGGGCGTAGGCGAGTGTGAGCCGCTGATCCCCAATCAGATCGAGATCAACAAAACGCTGGCGCGGCGAAGTCTGATCGTGAAGCGGTACGGATACCCCACCGCCGTGTACGATGCCGAGAAGATCGACAATCCGGTGGCGCTGCAGAAGGTGGGCGCCGTGGTGCGGGCGCGAAATCTGAGCGGTATGCCCATTACCAACGCCGTACAGTACCTGGAACCGCGAACCACAAGCGGAGAGGGCGCGGCCCTGCAGCAGGAGCTGATCACAACGACGCGGGAGCTGGAAGGCGCCAGCGACAACGCCACCGGCCAGGTAGATGTGACCAAGACCAGCGGCGAGGCCATCAAGGCGGCACGGGACCAGGCGGCGATGGTACTCAATGACCAGGCTGCCGCTTACAAGAGTTTTGTGGAGCAGATGGCGCGGATCTGGTATAAGCTGTGGTGCGCCTACAGCCCCCAGGGCATGACCTTCCTGTACAAGGACCCGGAGGGCGGGGAGGGCATGCTGCATGCCATCATCACCCCGCAGGCGCTGGCGGCGCTGGACATGCAGATCAAGATCGACGTGAGCCCGGCGGACCCCTACAGCGTGCTGAGCCAGCAGACCAGCCTGGACAACGCCCTGGGCGGCGGGCACATCACGTTCGAGGAATGGGTGAGTGTACTGGATGCGAATAGCCCGGTGCCGGCGGCCAAGTTCCGCAAGATTTTGGAAGAGCGCAAGGCCGCACAGCAGGCTCTGGCCGCCCAGCAGGCTGCGGCCCAGGGGCAGGGGGTGCCCCAGGCAGGCCAGCCTGACAACGTACAGCAGGCGGCTATGCAGGCAGCGGCGATGCAGGGAGGTGGCATGAATGCAATGCAGAGTGTGCCGGTGTGAGATGGGCATTGTGGCGACACGCATTGAGGTGGAGGGGGACAAGAGCCCCGACACGGTGACCAGGGTGTACCGGGTGCTGGACCTTGCCTGCCGGGCCAAGCAGTGCAGCGAGTACGGCAAGGTACAGGAACAGCAGCGTGTGGAACTGAAATAGGCAACCCCGGCGAAAACCGGTTTGCATAGACCCGGCGGGACGGGCAAACACCCGAGGGCGGTGACCTGCACCACATTACGCGGCGGACGCGAAAAAACCGAATACCCACCAACGGGAAAAAATGGAGGCAGAGATGGAACTGGAAAATAACGGTATGAACCTGGAAGGAATGGGGCACGAACCGCGGGAAACCGAGGGCGTCGGCCAGGATTTCGGTAGAGAAAACGAGCACATGGGGCGGACGGAGGAAGGCGGCGCGGAAAACAGCGCGCGGCCGGAGGAAGCTGCCGGGCAGGAACCCCAGAGAGAACCTGCGGAAGGGCAGCCCGGCGGGCAGGAATGGAAAACCCAGCAGAACGCCGAAAACGCGCAGCGGCGCCGGGAGGCAGAACAGCGGCAGCGGCAAAAGTATTTTGCGGAGTTCGCAGCCGGACTGACCGACCCGATGACCCAGAAGCCCTTTGAAAGCGAGGAGGCATGGAGCCGCTGGAAGCAGAATGCAGCCATTGCAGCCCAGGCGCAGAAAGCCGGTGTAGAGCCGGAAAAGGCACGGCAGCTGGTGGACAGTATGCGGGACACCATCCGGCAGACCGACCCGGAGTTCCGGAGGATGGCCCAGGAAAACCAGGCAGTGCGGCGCCAGCAGGCGGAAGCCATGCAGCAGCAGGTCTTTGCGCAGGACCTGGCGGCCATTCGCAAAATGTACCCGGACGAGAAGGCGAAAAGCGTGACCGAGCTGGGGGATGAGTACATGGCCATGATGGCCACCGGCCAGGTGGACGCGGTGAGCGCCTATGAAGCGGTGCGGGCCAAACGGCAGCGCACCACCCCCAAACCGCCCAGTACCGGGAAGATCCAGTCCGGCGCTGCCGGGCAGGGCGCGTATTATACGCGGGAACAGGTAGAGGCCATGAGCGACGAGCTACTCGAAAAGAACTTCGACGACATCCGCCGGAGCATGGCAATGTGGAAATAAGGAGTGAATGAGAAGTGTCTTACAGAAATTTTTCGCCCAAGATCTGGGCCAAGCAGATCAACCGGGAACTGGAGCGGGCCATGGTCTTTGCCGAGGACTGCAACCGCCAGTGTGAAGGTGACGTGAAACAGATGGGCGATACCATCAAGGTGCTGGGCGTGGGCAAGCCGACCATCACCAAGCAGAAAGGCGGCAGCATCATCCTGAAAGATCCGGAAGCGGTGGAGGACACCAGCGTGGATATGGTTATCAACCATGTGGCCTACTTCAATTACCTGGTGGACGACATCGACCGGCGGCAGTCGGTGGGCGGCCTGATGGATGCCCTGAGCGCCGAGAGCAGCGAGGGGACCGCCAATGCCATGGACGAGGACATCGCGGCCCTGGCCGGCAGCCGGGATGCGCCGAAGCTGTTCAAGAGCACCGAGGCCATCACGGTGGACAACATCCTGAAGACCATCGACAAGGGTGTGCAGGTGCTGATGGAGCACGATGTCAAGCCCGAAACCAAGATCATCATTACGATCCCGCCCTGGTTCCGCACCATCTTCCGCCAGGCGTACGTGCATCTGGACACTGACAACAGCGCCATGCTGAAGAACGGGCGGATCGGCCAGTACGATAACGTCATCGTGAAAATGAGCAACAACTGCCACCGCAACAGCGACAACGGCCATGACATCATGCTGCGCACCCAGCGGGCGGTGGCGTTTGCCAACCCGCTGACCCATGTGGAGCCCTACCGCCCCGAGAAGAGGTTTGCCGATGCGGTGAAAGGGTATGTGCTGTACGGCACCAAGATCGTGCGGCCCAAGGAGCTGATCGTGCTGAACGTGAAGGAGGGAACCTGATATGTCTGTGGTGAAGATTACGCCTGAAAAAATGGATCTGAACACCGGCCTGACCCTGAAGGATGGGACCGCCATGGATGCCAGCGACGGCATCTATGTGGAGTATACCGGAAAGGATGACAACATCGTGCTGCTGCTGACGGGCTCGGCGGTGGATACGGTGACCGTGAAGATGGGCAACGGCCTGCAGGGAGTTGCCGACCAGACCGTGAGTCTGACGGCCAACAAACCGGCAGCCCTGACGCTGGAAAGCGGCAAGTTCAAGCTGGTAAGCGGCGAATACAAGGGTTATGTGCATCTGACCGGCGCGGCGACCACCAAAGTACAGGCATTCGAGTTGCCGGTGTGACGGGGACCCCCGGCGGAGACGCCGGGGGTTTTGTGATAGGAAGGAAAGACGATGCAGAAGCAATGGACGGTGGCACAGCTGAAAACGCTGGTGCTGAAGTTGCTGGATGAATCCAGCCCCAAAAATGACCTGACCGCCAAAATTCCGGTTTTTATGGACACGGCGCAGAAAGAAGTGAGCCTGTATTGCCCCATACGGGCAATGTGGATCGCGGAAACGGGAGGAACCGTACCGGATACTCTGCGCAAGGTGCTGAGTGTACGGGCGGAGGACGGCACCGCTGTGCCGTACCAGACCAGAGCGGGCACCGACGGGATTGTGCTGAAGGCAGAAAGTTACCCGGTACTTGTGGAGTATGAGAAGATCCCCGAAAATATCACGGCGGAAACCCCGCAGGATACTCTGTTGGAACTGCCTGAGCGTGCTGTGCTGGCCATGGCATACTACATCGCTGCACAGTGCAACAGCCTGGAATATGACCAGCGGTTCTTTCAGAGTTTTTACGCACAGTACCAGGGAAAGCTGCAGAATCTGGCAAGCGATCCCGAGGGGGTACAGTTCAGCGTAACGGCAGATACCTGCCTTCCGGATTGGATGTGATAGCATGGCGTACAAAGCGATCAACATGCCGTCCAGTGCGGCACCGAGCCTGAGCGTGGTGCGCATTGAGGATTTCCTGGGGGTAGACCTGACCAACCAACCCACCAATGTGGATGCCAAGCGCAGCCCTGATGCCCGGAATATGATCAGGGACGTGCCGGGCAAAGTGCGAAAACGGATGGGATACAGGACCGTTTACACCCTGGACGGCCAGATCAATGGATATCACCATCTGAACGGAAAACCACCGTTGATTCATGCGGGCACCAAACTCTACCGTGTAGTAAACGGAGAATGTACCGCAGTGTACAGCGAGGCAAACGACGCGAGAAGCATGAGCTGGGAGTTTGACGGTAAGCTGGTCATTGCGGACGGAAAGGCGCTGCTGTTGTATAACGGAGAAACGGTGAGCCGGGCGGATGCCAATGGCAAGGTACCGATCCTGACGATCGGCCGGCAACCAAACGGAGGCGGAACCGCCTACGAGGGACTGAATCTGCTGCAGCCCAAGTGGGAAGAGGATTTCCTGGTGGATGCCGACCACAAGGAGGAAAAGGTTTTTCAGCTGAGTTTTGGAGAACTGGACGACACGCCGGTGGCCGTGCAGGTGATGAATGGCGAGGGCGGCTGGGATGACAAGGAAGAAAATACCGATTTTACGGTGGACCGGGAGACGGGTACCGTGACCTTTACCACGGCGCCGGGGGAAACGCCGGTGAGCGGTACGGACAACGTGAAGATCACGGCGAGCCGTACCGTGGAGGGCTATGCTGACCGGATCAACCAGTGCTGCGTGGGGATTCAGTTTGGTGTGAACGGCGCAAGTGACCGGCTGTTTTTGGCGGGAAATCCGACGCTCATAAACTACGACTGGTACAGCGGGCAGAACGATCCGACCTACTGGAGTGATACGGCATACAGTGTGCTGGGACAGAGCGATGCGGCCATCGTAGGGTACAGCGTTGTGAATGCTAGGCTGGCAGCACATAAAAACGGGCAGGATGCGCAGAGAAACTGCATTGTGAGGGAGGGAAACCTGGTAGATAACCAGCCAGCCTTCCCCATCGTGAACATTTTGCAGGGGGAGGGCGCCGTAGGGCGCTATACCTTCGGTTATCTGCAAACAGAGCCGCTTTTCCTGACGGAACTTGGGGTATATGCCATTACTGCACAGGATATCACAGGCGAAAAGTACAGCCAGCTTAGAAGCTTTTACCTGAACGGAAAACTGCTGGAAGAACAGGAGCTGGAGAATGCCTACAGCTGTGTATACCGGGATATGTACTGGCTGGCCATCAACGGAAGGATGTACATTTTGGATGGGCTGCAGGCGAGCCAGACGGACCGCAGTGCACCGTATGCCACCCGGCAGTATGCAGGGTTTTACCTGACGGATATACCGGCACGGGTTCTCTGGGTAGATGGAGGATCACTGTGGTTTGGGGATGCTGCCGGGAAGGTATACCGCTTCCATACGGACAGCGGGGACCTGATCAGCTACAGCGACGACGGGCGCCCCATTTATGCATGCTGGAGAACCATGGACGTAGCCGGAAAAAATGTGTACCGGGCCAAGAATTTCAGCAGGCTCTATGTGGAACTGGCTGCCGCAGCCGCTACCGGCGTAAAGGTTTTTGCACGGGTGAGCGGTGTCTGGGAAGAATTATGGGCAGATACATCCAGCGCCCGATATTTGGATTTTGGAAATATCGATTTTGGGAAAATCACATTCAGCTGTGACAACAACCCCAAGACAATGGGGGAAAAGATCAGCATCAAAAAGGTGGACAAGGCCGGATTCCGGGTGGAAAACGGAGAATTGCATGAGCCGTTTGGATTGAACAATATCAGCATTGAGTATGTGGAAACGGGATATTACAGGAGGTGAGGTATGTGGCATTTGAAAAGATCAGCGAGGAAGAACTTGCTGCAGTAGGCGTGGAATTGATGGATGACCAGCCATCGGGAACCCCTGACGAGGTAAAGAAAAAGTTTGAGGAAACGGCCAAAAAGCTGTTGGCTCCGAAGCTCAACAAGCTGGTGGAAGCCTTGATGGAGCACAGTGCAGCCGGAAGCCTGGGCGCCGAAGTACCGGCAGGGCTGCAGGAAGATACAGGTAAAAATGCCCAGGCCGTATTGAACGCCCTTGTGCAGTATATACAGACACACGAAAGAAGGGCAGATAACCCCCACGGCGTCACAGCTGAGCAGACAGGAGCGTACACGAAGCAGGAGACAGATCGGGCCATTGAGGAAAAGGTGGTGCAGATCGGTGCCGGTGACATGAGTATGGCAGTATATGATCCGGGAGGGAAAAGGCTCCCCATCTATACGGAGATCGAAAATACTGAGCGCCGGATGGGAGAAAAAGTCGGGGAAAGGATGGAAACCGATCTATACGATCCCCAAGGCAAGAATCAGGACATCTTTGCCTACGGCCCCCACCTGTACAAAGCCACCTTCCTGTTGGACGG
>CALWNO010000065.1 GCA_944382785.1 uncultured Gemmiger sp.
CTGCGCGACGCCCATCAGTCGCTGCTGGCCACCCGTATGACCATCGACGAGATGCTCCCCATCCTCAAGACGATGGATGAAGTCGGTTATTTTTCCGTCGAGTGCTGGGGCGGCGCCACCTTTGACGCCTGCATCCGCTTCCTGGATGAAGACCCGTGGGAGCGTCTGCGCACCCTGCGCCGGGAAATGCCCAAGACCAAGCTGCAGATGCTGTTCCGCGGCCAGAACATGCTGGGCTATCGCCATTATGCCGACGATGCCGTGGAATACTTTGTGCAGAAATCCGTGGCCAACGGCATCGATATCCTGCGCATCTTTGATGCACTGAATGACCCGCGCAACCTGCAGACCGCCATCAAGGCCGCCCGCAAGGAGAAGGCCCATGTGCAGGCCTGCATCAGCTACACCCTGAGCCCGGTGCACACCAACGAATATTTCGTGGAATACGCCAAACAGCTGGAGGAGATGGGTGCCGATTCCATCTGCATCAAGGATATGGCCGGCCTGCTCAAGCCCTACACCTGCTATGATCTGGTCAAGGCGCTGAAGGAAGCGGTCAGCATTCCCATCGACATCCACAGCCATTACACCGCCGGTCTGGCTTCCATGTCCATTCTGAAGGGCATCGAAGCGGGTGCCGACATCATTGATACCGCCATGAGCCCTCTGGCTCTGGGTACCTCCCATATGCCCACCGAAAGCCTGGTCGCCGCCCTGCAGGGCACTGACTATGACACCGGTCTGGATCTCGCCAAGCTGAACGTTGTGCGGGAGCACTTTGCCAAGCTGCGTGAGAAGTACATTGCCAACGGCCAGATCAGCCCGAAGGTTCTGGGCGTGGACGCCAACACCCTGCTGTATCAGGTGCCCGGCGGCATGCTGTCCAACATGATCAAGCAGCTGAAAGATGCCGGCAAGGAAGACCAGCTGGACGAAGTGCTCAAGGAGATCCCCCGCGTGCGTGAGGACGCTGGTTATCCGCCGCTGGTTACCCCCACCAGCCAGATCGTGGGCACCCAGGCCGTGTTCAACGTCATTCTGGGCGAGCGCTACAAGATGGTCACCAAGGAATTCAAGGGCCTGGTCCACGGCGATTACGGCAAGACCCCCGCGCCCATCAAGCCGGAGTTCTCCAAGATGATCCTGAAGGGCGAAGAACCCATCACCTGCCGTCCCGCGGATCTGCTGGAACCGGAGATGGACAAGATGAAGGCCGAAGCTGCCAAGTATGTCATCCAGGAAGAAGACGTACTGACCTACGCCATGTTCCCCCAGGTTGCGCCTAAGTTCTTCGAAAAGCGCAACGCCCGCCTGCATGGCGTGGATGCCAATCATGCGGACTACGCCAGCAAATCCCATCCGGTCTGATCCTTTTCCCTGAATTTTTTCAAAGCCCCTGCGCCGAAAGGTGCGGGGGCTTTGTCTTTGTGCAGACAGTTGTTCCGGCGCGGGGTTTTATCTTGCCAAACCGCAGTGCGGGTAGTATAATAAGTTGGATACCTATCAGGAAAAATTTGCAGTGTAAGAGATATGAGGAGTGCAGGTATGGTTCTCAGCATGACAGGCTATGGCCGGGCCGAGCAGATGCTCAACGGCCGCAACATCACGGTGGAGCTGCGCAGCGTCAATGCGCGCTTTTTTGAGTATTCGTCCCGGCTGCCGCGCACCTGCGGTTTTCTGGACGACAAGCTCAAGGCGCTGGTGGCCGACCGCGTCCACCGGGGTAAGGTGGAGCTGAATCTCACCATCCAGAGTGTGGCTGACGCCGATACGGTGGTTCAGGTCAACTGGCTCCTGGCCGAAAGCTACCGCCATGCCCTGCACGCCATGGCTGAACGGCTGGATATCAAGAATGATGTCACCGTTACCTCTCTGGCCCGTTTCCCTGATGTGCTGACCCAGACCGCTGCGCCCGCTGACCCGGATGCCCTGTGGGCGGATGTGTCCGCCGTGGCCGCCCAGGCGGTGGAGGCTTTCCTGACCATGCGTGCCACCGAGGGCGCCAAACTCAAGGAGGATGTGGAAAACCGTCTGCGGGTGGTGGAGGACCTGGTGGGACAGATCGAGCAGGGCAGTGCCGGCCGGGTGCAGGCCTATACCGAGCGCCTGTACGCCCGTCTGCAGGAACTGTTGGCCGACCGCAATATTGATGAAAGCCGCATCCTCACCGAAGCCGCCATCTTTGCGGACAAGACAGCCATTGACGAGGAGACCGTGCGCCTGCACAGCCATGTGGCCCAGTACCGGGAGATCCTGAATCTGAACGAGCCCATCGGCCGCAAGCTGGACTTCCTGACCCAGGAACTGAACCGGGAAGCCAACACCATTGGTTCCAAGTGCCAGGACGCCGCCCTGACCCGCCTGGTGGTGGCTCTGAAATCCGAGATCGAGAAGATCCGGGAACAGATCCAGAACATCGAGTAAGAGGCGCCTTATGAAACTCATCAATATCGGGTTCGGCAATCTGGTCAACGCCGACCGACTCATCGCCGCGGTCAGCCCGGAGTCCGCACCCATCAAGCGCATCATCCAGGACGCCCGGGACAAGGGTGCCGTCATTGATGCCACTTACGGCCGCCGCACCCAGTCGGTGCTGATTATGGATTCCGACCATGTGGTGCTTTCTGCGTTTCCGCCGGAAACCATTCTCGGCCGTACCCAGGAGGAAGCTGCACCGTGAATCGGTGTGCTTGATTGCCTTATGGTAAGGTACAGGTGTATAGGAAAGTGAAAGAATGGGGGATGCTCAAGTATGAAAGGTGAAAAGTATCTGTTCGTTGTGTCCGGCCCTTCCGGTGCCGGCAAGGATACCGTGGTGTCCAAGCTGCTCCATGACCATCCGGACGTGAAAAAGACTGTATCCGCCACCACCCGTTCCATGCGGGAAGGGGAGGCGGAAGGAGTCAACTACTACTACCTCACCAAGGAACAGTTCAAGGATACCCTGGACCATGACGGCATTGTGGAGTATACCTGCTACTGCGAAAACTACTATGGGACCCTACGCTCTGAAATTGAAGGACATATGAAGGCGGAAGAACCGGTGATCCTGGTCATTGAGGTGGAAGGCGCGGGCAACATCAAGCGCCTGTACCCCGGTTCCACCACCATCTTTGTTCTGCCGCCGGACAAGCAGGAACTGGAACACCGCCTGCGCAGCCGCGGCACCGAGAGCGAGGAGGTCATCCGGAAACGCCTTCAGCGGGCGGAGGCCGAGGTGGCTTTGGCGGCCAAGTATGACGAGCAGGTGGTCAATGATGAGGTGGATGCCTGCGCCGAGCGCATCTACGGCATTATCCGGCATCGCATGATGCAGGAAGACTGATCTACCCGCACAAGAGGGGAGGCCCCCTTTGCCCATCATCGCAAAGGTGGCGGTGAATGACGCCACCATCCATTTTGACAAGCTGTACTCCTACCTGGTCCCGTCGGACCTGTGCGGCCGCCTGTGGCCCGGGGGCATCGTGCTGGTGCCCTTCGGCCGGTCGGACAAGCCCCGCATGGCGGTGGTGCTGCAGGTGGAGGAAGACACCAACCCGGACCCCCGCCTCAAGACGCTGCTGGCTGCCGCGCCGGAAGATGCCCGCCTGACACCGGACCTGCTGGAGCTGGTCCGGTTCCTCAAGGACCGGTATTTCTGCACCTGGTATGAGGCCGTCAAAGCCATCATTCCGTATGGCGCTCAGTACCGACCCGGAACGGAAAACGGCAAGCCGGTGGTGCAGAACCGACTGAGCCGCCCGGTGGAAACGGTGTATACCCTGGTGGGGGATCTGCCCACAAAGCCCAAACCCGGTCCCCGCCAGCAGGCCGCAGTGGAACTGCTGCGCGGCGGTCCCATGACCCGCCATGCTCTGGAAGAGCAGGGGGTGGGGCGCACCACCCTGGACGCTCTGTGCAAAAAGGGGGTGCTGAAAGGGGAAGAACGCTTCAAGTCTCTGGATTTGTTTGCGGACATCCCCTTTGATCCCCAGCCGGTGGAACTTTCCCCCGAACAACAGGCGGCCTTCACCCAGCTCAAAGCCGACCTGGATACCCGGCAGCCCAAAGCGGCGCTGCTTTATGGTGTTACCGGCAGCGGCAAGACGGCGGTGTTCCTCAAACTGATTGAACACACCCTGGCCCAGGGCCGTCGGGCACTGGTTCTGGTGCCGGAGATCGGCCTGACGCCCCAGATGATCCGCCGCCTCAAAGCCATGTTCGGCAGCCGGTTGGCGGTGCAGCACAGCGCCTTGAACAATACCGAGCGCCTGCTTCAGTGGCGGATGATCCAGCAGGGCAACGCCGATATTGTGGTGGGCACCCGCAGCGCGGTCTTTGCGCCCCTCAAAAATATCGGTCTCATCATTCTGGATGAGGAGCAGGAACACACCTACCAAAGCGAATCCGCGCCCCGGTACTCCGCCCACGAGGTGGCCAAAAAGCGTGCCGCGGCGGAGAACGCCCTGCTGGTTTTTGCTTCCGCCACCCCCCGCATTGAGACCACCTATGCCGCCCGGGCCGGGCGGATGCGGCTGGTTACGTTGCGGGAACGATATGGGGGCCGCCCCCTGCCCACGGTGGAATTCGCGGATATGCGGGCTGAAATGACCGCCGGGAACCCCCGGGAAGTCAGCGCCCGCCTGGCCGGAGAGCTGGCCGAAAATCTGCGCCGGGGGGAACAGAGTATCCTGCTGCTCAACCGCCGGGGCTACAATACGGTGGCCATGTGTGCCGACTGCGGCCAGGTGGTCAAGTGCCTCAATTGCAGCGTGCCCTTGGTCTATCACAAAAACCGGCAGGCACTCATGTGCCATCACTGCGGACATACGGTGCACCCGGCACCGACCCGCTGCCCGGAATGTGGCGGTAAGCTCTTGTACAGCGGCTTCGGCACCCAGCGGGTGGAGGAAGAACTCCACACCCTGCTGCCCACCGCCCGCATCCTGCGCATGGACCAGGATTCCACCGGGCAGAAAAATGCCCACGAAACCATGCTGACCCAGTTTGCCCGGCAGGAATACGATATTCTGCTGGGCACCCAGATGGTGGCCAAGGGCCTGGATTTTGAAAAGGTCACTCTGGTGGGGGTGCTGGGCATCGACTCCCTGCTTTTCGGACAAGGGTTCCGGGCATATGAAAGCGTGTTCAGCCTCATCACCCAGGTGGTGGGCCGGGGCGGTCGCGCGGAGCTGCCAGGCCGTGCTCTGATTCAAACAGCAGTGCCGGAGCACCCTGTATTGCAGCTGGCGGCCCGGCAGGATTATCCCGCCTTTTATGAGGAGGAGATCTCCTTCCGCCGCCTGTGCCTCTACCCGCCTTTCTGTGCTCTGTGCGTCGTGGGCTTTACCGGCGCACAGGAAGGGGCGGTGTTCACCGCCGCCAACCGATTCGGCCAGCTGCTGGCCGAACGGGCGGCCCAACACCCGGACCTGCCTTTGCGGATGATGGGCCCTGTGCCCATGAACATCCGGATGCTGGGCGGGCGCTACCGTTATAAACTGACCCTGAAATGTCGCAACGATGCCAAATTCCGCGCTCTGCTGCGGGCAACGCTGGATGCCTATGCGGCGGAAAAACTGCCCGGAAAAGCCGGTGTGGTCATCGACTTCAATTCCGACGGGGATCTGTAAAAGCCGTCGCAGTATACAACAGATATGATTGATTTTTGGAGGTATATACCATGGCACTTCGCACCATTGTCCAGGATGGCGACCCGATCCTGAAGAAAGTCTGCCGCCCTGTTACCAAGTTTGACGACCGTCTGGCCACCCTGCTGGATGACATGAAAGAGACTCTGTACGCCGCTGACGGCTGGGGTCTGGCCGGCCCTCAAGTGGGCGTCATGCGCCGCATCTTCATCTCTCTGGATGACCGGAACGCTCCTGATCCGCTGCCGGAAGGGGAGCGTCTGCCCATCATGGAATTCATCAACCCGGAAATTCTGGAACTCAGCGACGAGCAGGTGGAACTGTATGAGGGATGCCTGTCCTTCCCGGGACATAACGGAGCCATCAAGCGTTCCAAGCATGTGAAGGTGCGGGCCCAGGACCGCCACGGCGAGTGGTTTGAGCTGGAGGCCGACGACATGTTCGCCCGCTGCATCCAGCACGAGAACAACCACCTGGACGGCATCACCATCATGGACCTGGCTACCCATTTCTATGAGGATGACTACCCCGAAGACGAGGGCGAAGAATAATGCGTATCCTGTTCATGGGCACCCCGGACATTGCCGCCGAAAGTCTGGCTGCCCTGATTGCGGCGGGGCATGAGATCGTGGGTGTTTTCACCCGTGCAGACAAGCCGGTGGGCCGCAAACAGATCCTCACCGCGCCGCCGGTCAAGCAGCTGGCGGTACAGCACAGCATCCCGGTGTGGCAGCCCGCCACTTTGCGGGACGGCAAGGCCGAACCCATTTTCCGGGAGTTGGCTCCCGACCTGGTGGTGGTGGTGGCCTACGGCCGCATCCTGCCGCCGGAACTGCTGCACATTGCCCCTCTGGGCTGCATCAACCTGCATGTGTCCCTGCTGCCCAAATACCGCGGCTCGGCCCCCATCCAGTGGTCGGTGCTCAACGGCGATACCGAGACCGGTGTCACCATCATGCAGCTGGATGAAGGCTGTGATACCGGGGATATCCTCCTGGTGGAGCGGGTGCCCATCGGCCCCGAAACCACCAGCGGGGAACTGTTTGACCAGGTGTCCGCCATCGGCGCCAAAACCCTGGTCACTGCCATCGAAAAGCTGGCTGCCGGAGAACTGACTCCCCAGCCCCAGGATGATTCCCGGGCCACCCAGGCTCCGCCTCTCAAAAAGGAGATGGCGCGGTTTGACTTTACCCAGTCTGCCGCCCACATCCACAACTGGGTGCGGGGGATGAATCCCTGGCCTGCCGCCTTCTTTGAGCTGGACGGCAAAAAGGTCAAAGTGCTGGAAAGCCGCCTGGCTCCCAATGAAAATGCCGCCCCGGCGGGCACGGTGCTGGCTCTCAAGCCGCTGACCATCGCCTGCGGGGAGGGCGCCCTGCAGCTGCTCACCGTCACGCCGGAAGGCGGTAAGCCCATGGCCGGTACCGCCTGGGCCGCCGGACGCCGCCTCAAGGCGGGGGACAGCCTGTGACCGCCCGCTACCTGGCCGTCAAGGCCCTGGTGCGGCAGGAACAGGATGGCTACGCCAACCTGGTGCTGGACGCCGAACTCAACCGCTGCCGTCCGCCGCTGGAAAGCCGGGACGCCGCCTTTGCAGCCCGCATCTTTTACACGGTGTTGGAACGGCGCAACCTGCTGGATTGGACCCTGGACCGTTTTCTCAAAAAGCCGGTGCGCAAGCTGGATGCTCCCGTGCGGGCGATTCTGCGAGCCGGACTGGCCCAGGCTTCTTATATGGAAGTGCCCCTGCCCGCCGCCGTCAATGAGTCGGTGAAGCTGGCCCGGGCTTTCGGCAAGACCAGCGCGGCGGGCATGGTCAACGCGGTGCTGCGCCGTGCCGCTGCCTGCAAACCTACACCGGAAGAATTCCCCGAACTTTCCCGGCGGCTGCAGACCTACTACAGCCTTTCCGCCCCGGTGGCGGAGCTGCTGATGCAGCAGTACGGGGAAGAAGCGGAAGCCATCGCCGCCGCTTTCTACCTGCCCGCCCCCACCTGGGTGCGGGTGAATACTCTGAAAACTGATGAGGCTACCCTCACCGAAAGCCTGACCAAAGAGGACTGCATCGTGGAACCGGGCCCCTGGCCCCACTGCCTGCAAGTACAGTTCCCCGGCAGCCCCGCCGCCACCAATGCCTTCCGGCAGGGGTGGTTCCATGTGCAGGGGCTGGCCAGCCAGTTTGCAGCCGACAGCGTGCAGGCCGCGCCCGGCATGCGGGTGCTGGATTTATGTGCGGCGCCTGGAGGCAAAAGCCTGACCATGGCCCAGGCTATGGGGGACAGGGGAGAGCTTTTCAGCGGCGAGGCCGTGGCTTCCCGTGTGCCTCTGCTGGAAAAAGCCTTTGCCCGCTGCGGTGTCACCTGTGCCCATCCCTTTCAGGGGGATGCTTCCAAGCCAAACGAAATGCTGGCTGAAACGCCCTTTGACCGGGTGCTGTGTGACGTTCCCTGCTCGGGTCTCGGCGTCATCGGCAAGAAGCCGGATATCCGCTACAAGGACCTGGCAGGGCTGGATGAACTGTGTGCCCTGCAAAAAAAGATATTACAAAATGGTTCCAAATACCTTGCCGAAACCGGTCGTTTGGTGTATTCTACCTGTACGGTGAACCAAAACGAGAACGAGGAAGTGGTACGCGGATTTTTGGCGGATCACCCGGATTTTGCCGTGGTTGTGCCTCAAAATCCACCCGCCCAGGCCAGGGTCACCCCCTACGGCACCCTGTTTTTGCCCGGGCAAGCCGGGTTTGACGGCTTCTTTGTGGCGGTTTTGGAGCGTAAACCGGAAAAATTTTCGTAAATTTTACATCCTTTCGTGACCCAAAAAGGATCAGAACATGGTATGATAGAAAGAGGTGGATGTATTGACGGACCAGCGCCCTGTGTGCCTGAGTGATCTGACCCTGTCCCGTTTGACCGATTACGTCAAGGGGATGGGGCAGCCTGCGTTCCGGGCCAAACAGATCTTCAAGTGGGTGCACCAGAAGCTTGTCACGGATTTTTCCGCCATGACCGACCAGCCCAAGTCCCTGATCCAGACCCTGGAACAGACCTGCACCCTGGCAGCCCCCACCATCCGCCGGCGCCAGCAGTCCAAGGACGGCACGGTGAAATATCTGCTGCAGCTGGCCGACGGCAACTGCATCGAGACGGTGCTCATGCGCTACCACTACGGCAACACCGTCTGTGTGTCCACCCAGGTGGGCTGCGCCATGGGCTGCCGGTTCTGTGCCTCCACCCAGGCGGGCCGGGTGCGGGATCTGACCCCTGGGGAGATCGCCTCGGAGATCTACACCGCACAGAAGGACACCGGCGAGCGTGTCTCCCACATCGTGCTCATGGGCATCGGGGAACCG
Source organism: uncultured Gemmiger sp. (assembly GCA_944382785.1). Lineage (GTDB taxonomy): Bacteria > Bacillota > Clostridia > Oscillospirales > Ruminococcaceae > Gemmiger. Next base: position 8,983 of record CALWNO010000065.1, read on the forward strand.
TTGCACAACTTTGACAACGTCATGGACTTTCTGGAGATCATCTCCTGCCCGGAAGGGCTGAACATCGGCATGCGCAACATCAGCCTGTCCACCTGCGGCCTGGTGCCCAAGATAGACGAGCTGGCCCAGCGCAAGCTGCAGCTGACCCTTTCGGTCTCTCTGCACGCGCCGGATAACACCGTGCGCAGCAGTATGATGCCGGTGAACGACGCCTACCCCTTGGAAAAGCTGATCCCGGCCTGCCGCCGGTACCAGAAGACCACCGGGCGGCGCATCAGCTTTGAGTATTCCATGGTGCGGGGCGTCAATGACTCTCCGGCCATGGCACGCAAACTGGCGGATCTGATCCGGGGGATGGGGGCCCATGTGAACCTGATCCCTATCAACCCGGTGGACGGAAGTCCCTATTCCGCCACCGATGAAGAAAACGTCCGCCGGTTCCGCCAGATGCTGGAGGATCTCGGCGTCAATGCCACGGTGCGCCGCCGTCTCGGCGCCGACATCTCCGCCGCCTGCGGACAGCTGCGGCGGGAGGATGCCCAGCAGGCAGCCCAACAGGGAAATGCCTGAGTATACTGTGAAAGGAAGGACCTGACTGCATGAAGATCGCAGGGCTCACCGACATCGGCAGCTGCCGCCAGGAAAACCAGGATAATTTCTGTGCCCGGCAGCTGGTCGATGGTTCCGGCTGGGGCGTGGTGTGCGACGGAATGGGCGGCGCCAACGGGGGCCGGGTGGCTTCGGCCATCGCCACCGCCAGCATGCTGCAGTATTTCGACCGCCAGCTGCGCTGCCTGCGCCACGGCGAGGAAAAGCAGTTTATCCTGCACGGATTTGATCTGACAAACCGCGCTGTGTATGACAAAGCCACCTCCGACCCGGATATGTTGGGCATGGGCACCACCGGCGTCTGTGCCTATGTGTACGGCAATATGGCCCATGTGGTCCATGCGGGGGATTCCCGCGCCTACCTGTGGCATGCCGGTACCATCCGCCAGATCACCCGGGACCATTCCATGGTACAGCAGCTGGTGGACAGCGGCCAGATCACCCGGGAACAGGCCGCGCTGCATCCTCAGAAGAATCTCATCACCCGGGCACTGGGGGTTTCTGCCAGTATCGTGCCCGAGTACAACCGCTGTGAAGTGGCGGCCGGTGATATCCTGCTTTTGTGCACCGACGGCCTGACCAATATGGTCCCCGATGAGGAGATCGCCCTGATCTTGCAGGAGTCAGCTTTTTTTGATGCGCCCCGGCTGCTGGTTGACCGCGCACTGCGTGGCGGCGGGCAGGACAACATCACCGTCCTGCTGTTGGGTGTGGAAAGTACGGATCAATCAAGGGAGGATACAAATGGATAACCTGATTGGTA
>CALWNO010000066.1 GCA_944382785.1 uncultured Gemmiger sp.
CGCCACTCCTGCTAAAATTCAATATTCCTACTCAGGGGCTCTTTTTGTGCTGTCTGCACAATCTGGGGCGGTCCACTTGCTTCGCGCCGGGGGCGTTTTGTCGTTGTCAGGATTTCATCCGGCAAACGCCATCAGAAACCGTGGTTTTCGATGAGCTTGCGGCCCATGAGCACCCCCATGACCGAGGCCATCATCAGCCCGCGGGTCCAGCCGGAGGAATCCCCCAGGCAGTGGAGGTTGGCCACGTTGGTCTCCAGGTCGGTGTCCATCCGGACCTTGTTGGAGTAGAACTTCAGTTCCGGGGAATAAAGCAGGGTTTCGGGGGCGGCAAAGCCCGGCACTACATGATCCACCATCTTGATGAACTCAATGATGTTCACCATGGCCCGGTAGGGCATGGCGGCGGTGATGTCCCCGGCCACCGCGTCCTTCAGGGTGGGACGGACGTTGGAGCGGGCCAGTTCCTGGGGCCAGGTGCGCTTGCCGTTGAGGATGTCCCCGTACCGTTGCACCAGAATGTGCCCGGCGCCCAGCATGTTGGTCAGCTCGCCCACCTTCTGGGCGTAGGCGATGGGCTGGTTGAAGGGTTCGGTGAAGTTGTGGCTGACCAGAATGGCCAGGTTGGTGTTGGCACTCTTCAGGTCCTTGTAGCTGTGGCCGTTGACCACCGCCAGGTCGTTGTCGTAGTTTTCCTGGGCCACAAAGCCGCCCGGATTCTGGCAGAAGGTACGGACCTTGTTCTTCCAGGGGTTGGGGTAGCCGATGAGCTTGCCCTCATACAGGACGCTGTTGATGGTCTCCATGATCTCGTTGCGGCATTCCACCCGCACGCCGATATCCACGGTGCCCGGACGGTGGGCGATGTTGTGCTCGGCACAGATCTTTTCCAGCCATTCGGCGCCCCGGCGGCCGGTGGCGATGACCACCTGCCGGCCGGTGACTTCCACCGCCTCGGCGTTCGGCTTGCCGGTCTTGCGGGCTACCACGCCCCGGCAGGTGTCGCCGTCCAGCAGGATGTTGTCGCATTCGGTCTCAAACCACATCTCCACACCCTGGGCGGCCAGATACTGCTGAATGTTCAGGTAGAGCTGCTGGGCCTTCTCGGTGCCCAGGTGGCGGATGGGGCAGTCCACCAGCTGCAGGCCTGCCTGGATGGTACGCTTGCGGATCTCCTTGATCTCGGCCCCTTCGTACACGCCCTCCACATGGGGATCGGCGCCGAATTCCAGGTAGATCTTGTCGGTGTAGTCGATGAGGTCCTGGGCAAAATCCTCCCCGATGAGTTCGGGCAGTTCCCCGCCCACCTCCCGGGACAAAGACAGCTTGCCGTCAGAAAAAGCCCCCGCTCCCGAAAAGCCGGTGGTGATGGCGCAGGTGGGCTTGCAGTTCACACAGTGGCCGACCTCGGCTTTGGGACAGTGGCGCCGCTCCACCGGCTTGCCTTTCTCAATGAGAAGAATCTTGAGCTCCTGGGGACGGCTGCTCTTGCGCAGCAGCTCCAGGGCAGTGAAGATCCCGGCAGGGCCGGCACCGACGATGATCAGGTCATACTGGGTTTGCATGAAAAAACGGGTCTCCTTTTGTTGTGTTGTGAAAAATCAGCAGAATCAGTTCTGCGGATCGCGTGGTTCGGGATCGGAGGGGGATTCTCCCCCGGTTTCGGACGTGGGTTCCTGCGTTTCGGCGGCCTTGTCCAGGTCCCGCAGCAGCAGGGCGGTGTAGATGATGCATCCGGCGTTGAGCACGCCCTCGATGATCAGCAGCAGGCCGGACAGCCAGATGGAATCCACCGGCCAGTCGGTAAAGGGCTGCAGGATGAGCAGGATGCCGGCAATGCCGGTGACAAAGCCCAGCAGCATCAGCACCCACCAGCGCTGGCCCTTGCGGCGCACCAGCTGCCAGGCGCTCTGTTCCCTTGCGGCGCCGTCCACCATGAGGAAAGCGCCGAACACCACCGGCAGTACCCACTGGACAAAGTCGGGGCGAAGCAGGGAGAAAAGGCCCAAGGCCAGGGTGACCACACCGCCCGCCAGGGTGAACCAGGCAGTCAGGCCCTTTTCCTTGTTGCGGGAATACCGCCACAGGCTGCGGGCGCCGGTCAGGGCGATGAGCGCCCCGAAGCCGGCACATACCCAGGGCAGGCTGGTGGCAGGGGCGGCCAGCAGGGCCAGACCCAACACAAAGTACAGCACACTGAGCACAAGCATGCCGGTACGCAGATTGCGAAGCATGGATAAAACCTCCTTGCGGAACCTCAGGCTGCCGCGGCGGCGGTACGCATGGGGCGGATGATCTTGTTATAGCATACCCGCTGGAAGATGATGCACAAAAGGAAGGCCACCACCTCGGCGATGGGGAAGGCCCACCACACCACCGCCACCCGGCCGGCCAGACTCAGCAGCCAGGCCGTGGGCAGCAGCACCACCAGCTGGCGGATGACCGACACCCACAGAGCCAGCACGCCATGGCCCAGCGCCTGAAAGTAGGCGGAGGAGATAACGTTGAAGCCGGCCATCAGGAAAGAGATGGAGATGATGCGCAAAGCCACCGTGCCCAGGTTGAGCATGTCCGGACTGGCATTGAAGATGTTGAGCAGCACCCCCGGCAGAAACTGCCCGGCCAGAAAGCCCAGACACATGATGCCCACGGCGTAGATGGCGGCCAGCCGCTTGGTGCCCAGGATGCGCTCCGGCTTGCGGGCGCCGTAATTGTAGCTGACAATGGGAACCATGCCGTTGTTCAGCCCGAACACCGGCATGAACACAAAGCTCTGCAACTTGAAGTATACCCCAAAAACCGCCACCGCCGTACTGGAGTAGGCGATGAGGATGGCGTTCATGCCGAAGGTCATCACGCTGCCGATGGCATTCATGGCGATGGAGGGAATGCCCACCTGATAGATGCGCAGGATGGTGCGGGGGGCGGGGCGGAAACCCCGCAGAGAGATGTGCACGTCCTTATTGTACAGGAAATGCAGGGTCAGGGCCGCGCCCGCGCCCACAAACTGACCGATGACGGTGGCCACGGCGGCACCGGCGGCCTCCATGCGGGGAACCCCGAACAGCCCGAAGATGAACACCGGGTCCAGCACGATGTTGGTCAGAGCGCCGATGAGCTGGGTGGTCATGGCAAAGGTGCTGCGGCCGGTGGATACCAGGATCTTTTCCATCATGCACTGCACACAGCAGCCCAGGCTGAAGATGGTGCAGATGCTCAGGTATTCGGCGCCGTAGCGGGCAATGAGAGGATCGGTGGTCTGGGCCCGGATGAAGGCCCCGGCCCCGAACAGCCCGAAAATCAGAAAGGCCACGGCACTGCAAACCGCCAGGAACAGGCCGTTGGCGGCGGCGCGGTCAGCCTCGGCGTGGTTTCCTTCGCCCAGATTCTTGGACAGGTAGGCGTTGACGCCCACCGCCGTGCCCACCGCAAAGGCAATGAGCAGGTTCTGGATGGGAAAGGCCAGGCTGACGGCGGACAGGGCTGCCTCGTTGACATAGGATACAAAGATGCTGTCCACCACGTTGTACAGGGCCTGTACCAGCATGGAGATCATCATGGGAATGGCCAGGGACAGGAGCAGCGGGTTCAGGGGTTCGGTGCCCATGCGGGCGGCGGAAACGGTCTTACTCATTCTTGGACGGAAGCCTCCCGTGCCTTGGCGGCCTGTACGATCAGCTGGGCACAGGCTTCCCGGCCCAGGGCGGCGTTCAGGCACAGGTCATAGTTCTTGGCCTCGCCCCAACGGTTTTCGGTGTAGTAGTTGTAGTAGCTGGCCCGGGCGCGGTCATGCTTGGCCAGGGTGGTCTCCCACAGACGGTCAGGCATGTCCTTGGCGCCGGGACGCTCTTTGGCGTTGCGGATGCGCAGATCCAACGGTGCATAGACAAAGGTGCTCAGCACATTGGGGCGGTCCCGCAGCACATAGTCGCCGCAGCGGCCCAGAATCACGCAGGAGCCTTTCTGGGCAAGCTCCTTGATGACGTTGGACTGCAGGATGTACACCTGATCGGCCAGAGGCATGGTGTTGCCCATCATGTACAGGCTGTAGATCAGGCTGCCGCTGCGCTGGTTCTCGCTGGCGGCAATGGCTTCTTCGGTGAGTCCGCTCTTTTTGGCGGCCAGGGTGATGAGCTCCTTGTTGTACAGGGGCACACCCAGCAGGTCCGCGACCCGCTGCGCGATCTCGCTGCCGCCGGAGGCATATTCGCGTGCCATTGTGATGACCAAGGGTTCCATAAGATCCACCTCACAGTTCAAATTTTGGGGCTGGCAAAGACGGAAGGCCATACGATCCCCACTATACTCATTATACCGGTGTGCCGGGCAAAAAACAAGAGGAAGTCCTTCCCGTTTGCACCCCGGCCCGGGGTGGAGTATAATGGAAAAAACGTCCCGTGCCAACGGGGAAACATCAAAGAAAAAACAACGAAAGGTGGAATTTTTTCGTGCCGCTGAAACTTGCCGTTCTGTCCACCAGCCGCATTGTGGCGGAGTTTATGGACCATCTGGAGGAGATGCCCGAAATCACCGTCACCGCTCTGTGCTGCCGCCCCCGGAGCGAGGCCAAGGCCCGGGCCATGGCCCAGGCTCACGGGGTGCCCCGGGTCTTTACCGACGAGGACGCCTGCTACGCCGCCGGCGGATTCGACGGGGTGTACATCGGCACTGCCAACCATCTGCACTATGCGGCGGCCCGAAAGGCGCTGGAGGCCGGGTATCACGTGATCCTGGAAAAGCCCTTCACCGCCACCGCCGACGAAGCCCGGGCACTGTTTGAACTGGCTGACCGCAAGGGAGTCATCCTCTTTGAGGCCATCACCACCCCGTATCTGCCCGGCTACCGCTTTCTGCAGCAGAATATGGCCGCCATCGGCCCGGTGCGGGGGGCCATGGCCAGCTTCTGCGCCCGCAGCGCCCGGTACGACGACTACCTCAAGGGCATCTGGAACACCACTTTTGACCCTGCCTGCAACGGCGGCGCCCTCAACGATATGAACGTGTATAACCTGCACTTTTTCTGGGGGCTGCTGGGCATGCCGGAATCCTGTGAATACCGTCCCAGCCGGGGGAAGAACGGCATCGACACGGCGGGCACCGCCCTGCTGCAGTACCCGGATTTTTGTGCTGTGGCCCTGGCCGCCAAGGACAGCGAGAGCGAAAAATTTGCCAGCATCCAGGGTCCCGGCGGGTATCTGGTGGTGCGCGGCGGCACCAACAGCCTGGACGAGGTGTACAGCGTTCTGGGCGGGGTGCGCGGGGGCGGAAAACGCACCGACTGTCCCCCGGCTGCCCGCCACCGCATGGCCTACGAGTTTGCGGAATTCGCCCGGATCGTGGCGGAAAAGGACCGGGCGGCCGAGGCCGAAGCCCGCACCCGGACCCTGGCTGTGATGGAGCTGCTGGACCGGCTGCACGCCGCTGACGTACAGTAATGCCTCCTGATTTTTAACAGGATTGCACAAGAATTGTGGAAAACTTTCCCTTTGCACCCACAAAAACCCACAAAGATGAACGGAATGTGAACAAAATCCCTTGACCCACCGCCGCGGCTGTGCTAGCATGGGGACAACAAAGCAAATGGCAAAGGCGCCGGATGGTGAAATACCGTCCGGCGCCTTTTGCTATTTGATTTTGAACATGCAAGAGGGGAGTCATGTATATGTACAATTCCGCAGACGTAACATGGACACTGGTAGCAGCGTTTATGGTGTTCTTCATGCAGGCAGGCTTTGCTTTGTGCGAAGCGGGCCTGACCCGTGCCAAGAACACGGGCAACATCCTCATGAAGAACATGATGGACTTTTGTATCGGCACTCCGTGCTACTGGCTGGTCGGTTTCGGCGTGATGTTCGCCGGTTCCGGCGCACTGATCGGCGGGTTTGACCCGTTCATCCGCGGCAGCTACGATTTCGGTACCCTGCCTGTCTGGGTGTATGTGGTGTTCCAGACCGTCTTCTGCGCCACCGCCGCCACCATCGTTTCCGGCTCCATGGCCGAGCGCACCAAGTTCAGCGCCTACTGCCTGTACTCCGCCGCCATCAGCCTGATCGTCTACCCCATCTCCGGCCACTGGATCTGGGGCGGCGGCTGGCTCTCTCAGCTGGGCTTCCATGACTTCGCCGGTTCCACTGCCGTTCACTTCGTCGGCGGCATCACCGCTATGCTGGGCGCCTGGATGCTGGGTCCCCGTATCGGCAAGTACAGCAAGGACGGCAAAGCACGCGCCATCCCCGGCCATAACATGACCGCCATGGCTTTGGGCGTCTTCATCCTGTGGTTCTGCTGGTTCGGCTTCAACGGCGGCTCCACCGTCTCCATGACCGGTGACGACACCATGGTCTCCGCCGGCCTGATCTGCTTCAACACCAACCTGGCGGCCGCTCTGGCTACCTGCGCTGCCCTGATCACCACCTGGGTGCGCTACGGCAAGCCCGATGTGTCCCTGACCTTCAACGGCGCTCTGGCCGGTCTGGTCGCCATCACCGCCGGCTGCGATGAGGTCGATCCCTACGGCGCCGCCATCATCGGCATCATCGCCGGTGTGCTGGTTGTCTTCTCTGTTGAATTCTTCGATAACATCGCCCGCATCGATGACCCTGTGGGTGCTGTCTCCGTTCACTGCGCCAACGGTGCCTGGGGCACCCTGGCCGTTGGCCTGTTCGCTACCGACGGCGGCCTGTTCTACGGCGGCGGCTTCGCCCGCCTGGGCATCCAGGCTCTGGGCCTCGTTTCCGTGGCGGCCTGGGTCCTGGTGAGCATGTTCATCATCTTCAGCCTGATCAAGAAGTTCGTTGGCCTGCGTGTTTCCGAGAAGGAAGAAATCGACGGTCTGGATGTGCATGAGCACGGCCTGGCCAGCGCCTACGCCGGTTTTGCCATCAGCGATGCCAGCTACGCCGACCTGTCCGTGAATGAAAACACCGATCTGGGCGAAAGCGATCTGGCCAAGGCCAGCCCCGCTCAGGTGGCTGCCGCCGTTCATGTCCAGAAGGAAGAACCCCTGCCTGCCGAGCTGGATTCCGGCATGCACAAGGTCTCCATGATCGTCCAGCTGGCCAAGTTCGACGATCTGAAGCGCGCCCTGAACGCCGTGGGCATCACCGGCATGACCGTCACCCAGGTCATGGGCTGCGGCCTGCAGAAGGGCAGCGGCAAGAAGTACCGTGGTGCTGAAATCGACTCTACCCTGATTCCCAAGGTCAAGGTGGAAGTCGTTGTGAGCAAGATCCCCGTGGATAAGATCATCGACGCGGCGACCAAGGCTCTGTATACCGGCCATATCGGCGATGGCAAGATCTTTGTCTACAACGTGGCCAAGGTCGTCAAGGTTCGTACCGGTGAGGTCAACTACGACGCCCTGCAGGATGTGGAGTAAGCACACATCCCGGCTTGCGTAAGCCATCTCCCTGACAGCCAATCCCAAAAGCGGGACCCCGTTTGTGCGGCGGGGTCCCGCTTTTTTGCTGTCACAACATGCCCCGGCGGTGAAAAAACAACAGCCCGCCCACCACCAGCACCGCACACACCGCCCCCACTGTGGGGTACCCCCAGGGTACGCTGAGGGCCAGCATCCCCTCAAAATTCATGCCGTACCAGCCCACGATCAGGCTCAGAGGCAGAAACAGGGTGGTGACCACCGTGAGCATGGTAACCACCTGGTTCTGCTGCAGCTCGATGCGGGACTGGTAGACCTGCCACAGTTGCAGGATGTACTCCCGCAAAGTTTCGGCTTCATCCCGCAGCCGGGCTGCCCGGGTGGTGGCCCGCTGCCAGGCCGCCCGCTCTGCCCGGTTCAGCAGCCGGGGGGCGTCGGCCTGGAGCTCATCCCCCAGCAGCACCAGCTGGGCATAGGCCCCATGCAGGGCCGCCAGGGTCCGGCGCTCCGCCATGACGGTGGTCTCGAACCCCCGGATGTGCCCGGCAGCCAGGGCTTCCTCCAGGGAATTGAGCCGCTTTTCCAGCGTCTGCAGAACCAGGGCGTCGGCCCCCATGTGCTGTTCCAGCAGGGACAGCAGCACCCCGGCCGGGGTGGCGGGGGCCGCCGCCGGCAAGGCGGGGGAGAGGGGCGGGGCACTGTCCGGTCCGGAAATGAGGTAGAGGGCGGAATCGGTCAGACAGAAGCAGAACCGCAGGGGCGCGCCCCCGGTGGGCAGCCGGATGGTGCCCTGCACACAGTCCCGGTAGGCAGCCGCCCGGCAGTAGCGGATATTTTCCAGGGCGGCGGCCAGGGCTTTGCGGTGGGAAAGCCCCGGGCAGCGGGGCAGCTCGGCGGCGCGGAGCACAAAGACGCTGCTCTGTTCCCCCGCCGCGGTGTGCAGCCGTCCGGCCGGGTCCAGGCGGTAACGGCGCATGGTACACCCCTCCTTTCGGGTGGATTCAGCGGAAGTATGGGCCGCTGCCGCCCGCCCTAAACTGCCCGTCCCTGCATACCGGGGACCAAACCGCATATACTGGCAGAGGGTGATGCTGTTATGCGTAAAGATGGGTGGAAAAATATCGCGTTCTGGATCATTGTGACCGAGGCGGTGGGAGCGTTTTCCGGCTGGCTCAGCCGAGAGGGGGTACAGCTGTATGCCCAGCAGATCAACAAGCCGCCATTCTCCCCGCCGGGGATCGTCTTTCCCATTGCCTGGGCGGTGCTGTACGCCCTGATGGGGTACGGTGCCTCGGTCATCGACCGCAGCCCGGAAGGCCAGGCCCGGACCAAGGCCCTGACCGTCTACCTGGTGCAGCTGGGGTTCAACTTCTTCTGGAGCCTGATCTTCTTCAATGGGCAGTGGTACGGGTTCGCCTTTTTCTGGCTGGCGGCACTGTGGGCCCTGGTCTTTGTGATGATCCGGCGGTTCAGCAAGGTGGATGTGTGGGCCGCCCGGCTGCAGTGGCCCTATCTGGCCTGGCTGACCTTTGCGGGGTACCTCAACCTGGGCGTGTGGCTCCTGAACTGAGGGACAATAAATATCCCCCGGCGAAGCCGGGGGTTTTGCACAGACGGGTGAAACCCTGGATTACTAGCGCACGCGTCACGTCGCGTTGGTACGGTCTGCCAGCCGCGAAGGATTGTTACTTGCCGCCCGTAAACGGGCCGTTTAGAAGTTTCCCATCGTCAACTGTTCGCCCGCCTGGTCTTCTTCCAATTGATGCCGAATGTACTCTGCAATCTTTTTATCGTTCTTCCCTGCTGTATCCACATAGTATCCTCTGCACCAGAACTCCCTATTGCGATACTTGAATTTCAGCTCTGGGAATTTCTCGTACAGCATCAGGCTGCTTTTTCCCTTCAGATACCCCATAAAACTCGAGACCGAATATTTCGGCGGTATCTCTACCAACATGTGGATATGATCGGGGCAGACCTCTGCCTCTACAATTTTCACCTTTTTCCAGTTGCACAGCGTTCTTAAAATTTCTCCGATTTCCCTACGCTTCTGTCCGTAGAACACTTTGCGCCGATATTTCGGCGCAAAGACTATGTGGTATTTGCAATTCCAGCTTGTATGCGATAAACTATTTACGTCGTTCATTTTTGAATGACCTCCCTTTGCTTGTTTGTGCAGTTGGCAGACCGCACTCCTATTATAGCAAAGGGAGTTTTTATTCCATCATGATCGACATTAGTCTTTTTTCGAACCACTCGCCTAGCGAGTGGTTTTCGGAATACAAAAA